>CAZMCC010000029.1:0-37756 GCA_964564695.1 uncultured Phycisphaeraceae bacterium
GTCGTAACAAGGTAGCCGTAGGAGAACCTGCGGCTGGATCACCTCCTTTCTAAGGGATTTCCTTAGACCGGGGGTTCTCCATGAGATTGCTTCGGCAACCATGGGAACCACGCGGAGAGATCCGCACCCGGACCTGTCAGCACACCCTCGTCCGATCAATCGCAAGAGCAATCCTGCGAAAGATTGGATAACCGGCTCGGTAACGACCGGCGAATGACACCCAACTGTTTGCGATATACACGGAGCCTCTCCGTCGCAACGCCCGTTCAAACGAACGGGCGTTGTTGTTTTTGCACCGTGCGTCTTGTGTAGTTTGAATGACCAAGTACGATGGTGTGATGCCCGCACGCTTTCGCCGACGCACCGTATGTGAATGGACACCGGTCGAACCCTTCGAGCCGCGTCTGTGCCTCGCCGGGGTGACGATCATCACGCACGGGCAGGTTACGAGTACGAGCAATGACATGCCCGCCTGGATGACGTCGATGGCGGACGCCATCGACGAGCGGCTGGGTGAGCCGGCGACTCGGGTGACGACGACCGTTTTTCCCATCGCCGGCGTCGGTACGCCGCTCGTGGCGCTGTCCGCGGCTTCAGGAAACGCATCCCAAACCTCTCACGGCGAAGTGGTCGTCCTATTGAACTGGGCAGCGGCAGCGCAGGGCGGCGTTCCAGTGGGGTGGGCGGACTACAGCACGGTGGAGGTTGTCAATGCGGTAATGCCCGAGTTGACGAAGTCGTCGTTGATCCCCGGATTGACTCGCGGAATCTACGAACTTCCCATTCATCTCATCGGGCACAGCCGCGGAGGCTCACTTGTCGCCGAGCTGGCGCGCCGCTTCGCCGCGAGCGGCATCTGGGTTGATCAGGTAACGACGCTCGATCCACGCCCACGTGACTCGATCAGTGGCGATGCGGAAATGGGCACCACTCCCTGGCCGGTTACTTTCGCGGACAACTACTACCAAGATTGGGACTGGAACTTTGTCGACGGCGAGCCCGTTTCTGGTGCCGCCGACCGTTACCTCCCGTACATGGACAATGGTTACGCGGGGCGGGACTTTTCGAATCACAGCAACGTCCACCTCTGGTACCACGGCACTATCGACACCACCGGCGACGCTCCCGACGGCCCGGCCACCCTGCTCCTCGACTCCGACCGCGACTCCTGGTACGCCTCCGGCGAACTCCGCGGCGCCAACGCCGGCTTTGGCTACAGCCGCATCGGCGGCCTCAGCCGCACGAGCGACACCAGCCCCGCCGGCGACGCACCGATTCTGGGCCTCCATCCCCTTCGCGGCGGCTCTGCGAGCCGCGAGCTGACGGACGTTTCCCAAGCAGTCTGGCCCAACGTCGTCGCGGGTGGCGTTTCAGGCGCCGCCGACGGCATTCTCTCCGCCGGCGACAACGCCGAACTCACCATCCGCTACTGGGACGCCGACAGCTCGATCACCATCGAAGCCTATCTCGACACGGACACCAACCCCTACAACGGCTACTCACCAGCGCTCCTCGCCAGCCTCACAGGCCCAGCGACGCCCGGGCGAACCACCAACGACCTCAGCGCGTCGATCAACGCCGCGGCGTTGCAAACGGGTCAGTTTTACGTGATGCTCTTCGCCACCGATGCCGCTGGGCGTCGTCGGGTGCTGCCGAGCCTGACGAGCATCGCGGTCGAGGCGGCGCCCCCGGCTCCCCTCGCTCCGCGCGTCGCCGCCGCCTTCGATGTCGCCGACCCCTCGAAGATCGATGTTCGCCTCCGGAGCTCGGACGACTCACTCCGCGCGTATCGCCGCTCCGGACCGGGTCCATGGGCCGCCAAGCCGATGAATCCGAGCTGGTCGCTGCCGCCGCTTGCCGGTGATCCGCAGCACTGGCGCCGGGCCGGTGGAGCCGCCTTTACGGCCTACGTGTCGAACGGCGACCTCATCCTGCTCGACGAGGCCGACGACGCCACCGGGCCACGGAATCTCACGAGCGAACTGCAACTTGAATCCTCGCTTCTCCCGGAGCTCGACCTGCTCGACGCGCCCGACGGCATCATCCGCCTCGTTGCACGTTCAAGCGAAGGCGACATCATCGTCATTGCGTCGACAGACGGCTCCTTGTGGTCCGCTACCAACATCACCACCGACCATCTTCGCGCCAACGCTCGCGCAACGCCAGCCCTCGCCGGCGCACTTGTGACCTACGCGACGCTCTGGGGCGGCCTCAACATCGCGGGCCTCACCGCCGAAGGCACCCTCTGGTCCATCTGGACCAGCCCCGACGCCGGCGGCTGGTTCTCCAGCGACCTCAGCGTCACGGCCGGCACACCGACGCTCGCCGGCGGCCTCGCCCCGTACGTAACGCCGTGGGGAGGCATCAACATCGCGGGCGTTGAGCCGAGCGGCGCGCTCACGGTGACGTGGTGGGCGCCCGGCCTCGGCGGCGAGTGGCGGCGGGCCGACTTCTCCGAGATCTACGGCAAGGTCGACCTGCTGCCCGACACCATCGTGAGCTACGTCACGCCTTGGAACGCACTCAACGTCGCCGGTGTCGACCCTGACGGCCGCCTTTGGGTCTACTGGTGGGAGCCGTCCAGGGCGGGGGACCCTGAACTCGACCGATGGACGCTCTCGCGAATCGACCCGCACGTGCCGGTCGGGGGCGAAGCCGATCTCCGTGCCTCCGGCCCCATCACGCCACTGTCCACGCCGGCAGGGCGCATCGACCTGTTCAGCAGCAACGCATCGGGCGATCCCGTCCGGCTGTGGTGGGACCGTGCAGTAGGCGATTACTGGAATGCCGAATTGATCGAAGGGTGAACTCGTGCGCGGGTGGCCGCGAAATCTGGCCGCCGCCGGCCTATTCACCCGGCCCCGCCGGCGCCCGCCGTCGCCCCGGGTCCAGCCAGCGCTCACGCTGCTCGGCACGGGTTCCCTGCCCCGGCCTCAGCTGCGGGTATCCCTCCCGGACCTGCACGTTCTTGATGATCAGCTCCTCCGCCGCGAGCTGCTTCCTGCCGACGGCCCGTGTGAGCAACGCCTCGCTCGAGGGGCGGAGCAGGAGGTCCACTGTCGGCATCCTCGGCCGCGGCGGGAACGACACGAGCCCGTTCAAACATTCGTTGGCGCCCGGCGCCAGGGCCGTCCGTCCGATCCACTGCTCCTCGCCGTTGACAAGCAGGAACACGTCGTACGCCACCACGCCCCCCGCCGGCAAGACGCCGTGCTCGCCCGCCTGGAGATACACCGCGACCTCCGTCGGATTCTCCCCGGTGAACCGCTCCCACTTGCCGTCGGGGCCCTGACGCGAGGTGCGGGCCATCCCCGTCTCCCGGCGCGTGAGGATCCCCAGGTCGGACGCCATCACCTGCGGCACTTGATCTCCCGCCGCCGCGGCTTCCACGACATCCTCCACCCGCTCGCCGATCGTCAGCGGCCGCGCCTGACTCCACTTCCCCGACGCAGGCGGCAGCTTCTCCTCGGTCAACTCGTACGACGACGGCTCGTCACCCTCCCAGAACGTCCACCATCGGTACTCGATGTTCAGCGTGTGCTCGCCCGGCGGCGCTGGTGGGTCGTTGGGCGCCGGTACGCCGGCCAGGCCCATTCCCAGCGTGTCGCCGCCCGCGTAGTTCGGGCTCGCACCGACCCCAAAGCCCCCGCCGACGAACGCCGACGCCTTGGGCTCAAACCCCTTGATGTTCGCCGTGAAGACGTTCTTGACGTTCACGCCGCGGAGCCCGCCGCGACGCAGCCGAAGGTCGGCCTGCACCGGCACGCGCCACCCGCTGAGCGTGGCGCGTCGAGACTGCACGTTCGCGACGGTCACCACCTGATCGAGATACTTCCGCTCGTCCGGGCTCGAAAGCAGCTTCTTCAGCGACGCCGTCTCGACGAACGCGCCCCAGCGATGGTTCCACGCCGTGTTCAGATCGCCCTGCGCTGCGAGCGCCGCGGCCACCACGCCGTCCACGCTCCCGCGCCCGAGCGTCCCGGCCTCGAGCCTCGTCGTGAGCTCGGCGAGGGCCGCGTCGCGCCCGGTCCACCGGGTGTACTCCGAGAGCACCCGCGACGGCAGGTACGGGATCCAGTTCACCCGCTGCGACGCGGACAGCGCCACGCCCACGCTGAAGACGAGCAGCGCCGCCGCCAGGGCTAGGGCCCATCGTCGGCGTCGACGCACGCCCGTCATCACGGCCCCGGGCGCGTCCAGCTTCTGCCCGCACTCAGGGCAGGTCGTCGTCCCGCGCTCGACCAATCCCGTGAGATCAAAGCCGCATTTGGCGCACCGCGGCTCGGTCCCGACACGCCGCCCCCGCAGCCCCCGCACGAGGCTCACCAGGCAAAGCAGCAGCGCCAGGCCGGCAACGACGAACATCCGCCCAGCATACCGCCGGGCCTGCTTGCCGGTTTACGCGGGTTGGCCGACGGCGTCGACCGTCGCCGCGAACTCCCGCTCCCGCGGCCGGTTTACCCTGGCGACAATGTCCCGCTCCATGAGCTCACGCTCGAGCAGGTCGAGGTTCCGCATGTTCGCCTTGTACATCACGTCGAACACGTCGCCGGCGATCGGCACCAGGCCGATCACCCAGTCGATCGCCAGGTTCGCCGCCATCTTCGCGATCACCGGCTTGCGCACACCGAGCTGCACCGCCTCGGCGATGATCAGCGAGCCGATCGCGGCCGAGATCGTGTCGCCAATTCCCGGGATCAGGCCGATCGCCGCGTCGATGCCGAAGCGGACGCCCGTGCCTGGAATCTCAAACTGGCTGTCGAGCAGCCGGGCCAACGCCGCGCTGCGGCTGCGGTAGACACCACGCGGATTCGGAATGGTCGTGCTCTTCAACGCTTGTTCCCCCTGTCCTTTCTTGGGAAAACGCACCCGTACAGTTCAACGCGCTCAGTTCTCACTGCTACGCACGAAGCGACCTGTTTGATCGGACCCACTTCCCCTCCGTACCGGAGCCCACGATGAACGGAGTCTGGCGTGCGGCGGTGCTCTCGCTCTTCCTGATGTTCTGCGCCCCGGCCCTCGCCCAGCCCGCCCCCCCCGATGCTGACGCGCCGCCGCCCGCACAACCCCCCGAGCCCGCCCCCGACGAACAACCCGAGCAGCGTCCCCGCGCCTCCGAGCTCGCGCCAAACCTCGGCTGGCTCAACACCGCCGAGCCGCTCACGTTTGCCGGCAATCTCAAGGGCCAGGTCGTCGTGCTCGACTTCTGGACCTCGTGCTGCATCAACTGCATGCACGCACTCGACGACCTCAAGTTCCTCGGGGAGAAGTACAAGGACCAGCCCGTCGTCTTCATCGGCGTGCATTCCGCCAAGTTCGTCACCGAGGCCGATCGCGGGTCCATCCGCGCCGCCGTGCAGCGCTACGCGATCACGCACCCCATTGTCATCGACGACATGATGAGCATCTGGCGGGCCTACGCCGTCCGCTCGTGGCCCAGCTTCGTCATCATCGGGCCCGACGGCCTCGTCCTCGCCGAAACCAGCGGCGAAGGCCGGCGCGACATCCTCGACGTCGCCATCCGCAGCATCCTCGACTACGGCCGCAGGAACGCCACCCTCGCCGCGGCCCCGCTGCACACCGCCGTCGACGCGAGCGTCCCCAGCGCCGGCGGCCTCGCGTTCCCCGGCAAGGTGCACGCCGTCGCCCCGGCGCCGCCCGTGGCCGGCGAGCAAGGCCCCGACGACGCCGGCTGGCTCTTCATCGCCGACTCGTCGCACAACCGCGTCATCGCCGCCACCTGGCCCGACGCCGACGGGCGCAGCCAGGTCGTGAAGGTGGTGGGGGGCGTGGGGGGGGTGGTGGGGGTCGGGGCCGCCGATGTCACCGCCGAGCCGGGCTTCATCGACGGTCCCGCGGCCGCCGCCCGATTCAACGGCCCCCAAGGCCTCGCCTTCGACCGCGCCCGACGCACGCTCTACGTCGCCGACACCAAGAACCACGCCGTCCGCGCCATCAACCTGCGCGACTGGACCGTCCGCACCCTCGCCGGCGACGCCACCCGCGGCCACGACCTCGTCGGCGGCAAGTCCGGCCGAGATCAATCGCTCGCCTCACCGTGGGACGTCGCCCTCGCGCCCGACGGCTCATCGCTCGCCGTCGCCATGGCCGGCGCGCACCAGCTCTGGACCATCGACCTGACCCCCGGGGGGGGCGGCGTCGCCAAGGCCCTCGCCGGCGCCGGCGGCGAGGCGATCATCGACGGCCCGGCGTCCGAGGCCGCCCTCGCCCAACCCTCGGGCCTCGCGTTCAGCCCCACCGGCGAGCGCCTCTACTTCGTCGACGCCGAGACCTCGTCGCTTCGGGTGCTCGACGTCAAAGCCGGAAGCGTCAAGTCGCTCGTCGGTCACGACCTTTTCGTCTTCGGCGACGTCGACGGGCCCGCCCGGCGCGCCCTCATGCAGCACCCGCTCGGCGTTTCGCTCTTCGTTCCGGCCCCCCCCAACGTGCCGGGCAACGAGACGCTCGTCATCGCCGACACGTTCAACCACGTGCTCCGCGTTCTCGAGGTCGGGTCCGGCCAGGTCTTGACGTTCGTCGGGGCCCGGCGCGGCGTGCCGGGGCCGTACCTGCCCACCCTGGCTTTCAACGAACCGGGCGGCGTGCACGCGGCCGGCACAGGCAAGGCTCGGCGCGTTTTCGTCGCCGACACCAACAACCACCGCGTGGTCGTCGTCGATCCGGTCTCGAGCCGGTGGTGCGAGGTCGCCTTGACCGGCCTGTTGTCGGAGCCGTCCGTTGCCGAGATCGACCCGGCGACACCGCGAGTTCAGATCGCCCTCGTGCTCGGCGCGCCCGCGGACGTGGATGTGTCGCCCGCGATCCCCGCCGGGTTTCACGTGAGTTCCGACGCACCGGTGTCCGTGCTCGTCCGTGAGCTCAACGTGCTCGGCCGAGCCGGCGCGGCGATCGTCCAGCGCACGTTCCGCACCAGCGGGCTGCCCGTGACGGTGTCGCTCCCCGGCGAACGGGTGCGAGACGGGGCTCGATACGTCGTCGAGGTGACGCTCGGTGTGTGCGACGACGCCCCGAACGCGAGCTGCCGTCCGGTCTCCGCGGCGTGGGTCGTCACCATCACATCAGGATCAGAGTCGGTGGCGACGCTGCGATGAGCGGGTGCCCCGGGTCGGCCGCTTTGGGCAACCCGGGATTGGACTCAGCTCGCGAATGGAAATCCGGTGGACCCGTGCCGGGGTCTGGCGAAGCGCCCGACCCCGGGCACCCCCCCTCACGCCCGTCCAATCACTTCTTCGCGGCCGTCTTCTTCGGCTTGTCATCGTCGTCGTCGTCGAGCCCCAGGCCCGCGAGCAGATCGGCGAAGCTGTCGTCCTCGGCCTTGGCCGCGGGCTTCGCGCCGACCTTCGCCGGCGTGCCGCCCCCCCCACCGCCGCCGGGGGGGACGATGATCGGGCGCGTCTCGGGGACCGAGCCGGCGTGCGTTCCGGTGGCGCCGGCGACGGAGCCGACGACGAACGCCTCGGCGGCGTCGACCTCGCGCGGGAAGCCGTCGATGCGCACGACGAAGACCATGGGGCCGACCGTGAGCACATCGCCGGGCGCGAGCTCGGTCTGCTTGACCTTGGAGCCGTTGACGTACGTGCCGTTGGACGAGCCGGCGTCACGCACGATGAGTTCATCGTCGGCCTCGAGCAGCTCGCAGTGCCTGCGCGAGACATTGGCGACGGGGACGCGGATCTTGCACGTCTCGTCGCGCCCGATGACCGCGGGCAGGCCCTTGACCTGGATTTCCTTGCTCTTGCCGTCCGCACTGACCATCATCAGGGAAATCTGCATCCCGTCCCTACGCTTTCCGGGCTCGCCGACCGCCGAGCCCCTGCTGATCCCTCCCCTGCGCGACCTTCCCCATGGCTCACGTTACACCGATGTTCGTGCACGGGCAAATGACCACATCACATGGGGGGGCGGCCGCGCTGTCCAAATCTCCGGCGCTCCCGGTGGTCCACCCGCTGGCCCGGCTCGACCCCCGGTCGCACCCGCCTGTTCGGTCGCTGTACATCCACGTTCCGTTCTGCTTCCACAAGTGCCACTACTGCGACTTCTACTCGATCGTGGACACGCAGGACCGCCAGGACGCGTTCACCCAGCGGCTGATTGCCGAGCTCCGCGCGCTGGCCCCTCACGCGGGCGGCGGGAATGGGCGTGGGGGTGGGGGTGGGGGTGGGGGGACGCCCCTGCGGACGATCTTCGTGGGCGGGGGCACGCCGAGCCTGCTGCGCGTTGAGTTATGGGAACGCCTGCTCGCGGCCCTGGATGAACTGTTTGATCTCTCGATCATCCGGAAGCAGAGCACCCCCGCGCCGTCCCACGAGCCGGCCGAGTTCACCGTCGAATGCAACCCCGAAACGGTGACTCCCGAGCTGATGGGCATCCTCAAGGCCGGCGGCGTCACCCGCGTGAGCGTGGGGGCCCAGTCCTTCAACCCGCGCCACCTCAAGACGCTCGAGCGCTGGCACGACCCCGAAAACGTAGCCAAGGCCCTCGAGCTCGCGGCGACCGCCGGGATCACGCGCCGGTCGCTCGACCTGATCTACGCCGTGCCGGGCCAGACGATCGAGGAATGGGACGCGGACCTCGACCGGGCTCTGTCGCTGGGGACGAGCCACCTGTCGTGCTACTCGCTGACGTACGAGCCGAACACCGCGATGACGGCCCGCCTCGCGCTCGGGCAGTTCAAGGCCACCGACGAGGACATCGAAACGGCGATGTTCGAGCACACGCTTGCCCGCCTGCGCGGCGCCGGGCTCGACCGCTATGAAGTCTCCAACTTCGCCCGCCCGGGTCAGGAGTCGCTGCACAACCTCGCGTACTGGCGCCACGAGCAGTGGCTCGCCGCGGGCCCGAGCGCCAGCGGGCACGTGTGGGCCGGGATGACGCCGGGCAGCGGGGGCTGGCTCTGGAAGAACGTCCCGCGCCTCGGGGATTACCTCGCGAGTGAAGGTGGGGGGGGACTCAGTCCGGTGGCGGACGCCGAGTCGCCCGACCCGCGCCGGGCCGTGCGCGAGCGGCTGATGACGGGGCTGCGTCTGCGCGAAGGGCTGGACGCGGCGGCGCTCCTCGCGGACGCGGCGGACGCATGGCCGGGCGCGGACACACGCCTGGTCGTGGCCGCCGCGATCGCGCACAAGAACCGCTGGCTCAAGGATGACCACGGGCGGTGGCGCCTCACCGACGCGGGGTTTCTCCTCGCCGATTACATCGCGGGGGAGTTCATGCGGAATGTGTAACGCCCGTTGAGGGCGCTTCTTCGCCCCGGAGGGGCGCGAGGATGTAGCCGCGGGTGAAGCGCAGTCCGCCGACAGGCGGACGGAGCGCAACCCGTGGAACAGGGCCCGCTCATTTGTCTTATTTGTAATCAGACCGCCCCGGCAGGGGCGGAGGAATTCCTTCGCCCCTGCCGGGGCGATTGTCAATACAGAACAAGAGATGAGGACGGCTTTCCACGGGCTTGCGACTCTCAGAGCAGCGTCGCCGCGCCCGTGGCGACATGCCTGCGCCCCTTCGGGGCGTCAGACACTCGGTGCGCCGGACTTCTGGCGCTACTCCGCCTCACCCTGATCCGGCACGCCCTGCTCCGTCGGACTCCACTTGATCCCCAGCGATCGGATCAGCCGCTTGAGCTCCGTCGGCATCGGCGAGCGCACGTCCACCGTCGTCCCCAGCACCGGGTGCGTGAACCCCACGCGGTGCGCGTGCAGCGCCAGCCGCGGCGAGGCCCGCATGTACCGCTTGGGCCCGTAGAAGTTGTCGCCCAGCACCGGGCACCCGATCGTGTCGAGGTGCACGCGGACTTGGTGGAGGCGCCCCGTGAGCGGGCGGGCCTCGATGAGCGTGGGGTTGGGCGCGTCGGGCTCGCCGAGGTCGCCGGAGTCGTTCGCCGACGCGAGCACGCGGTACGCGGTCACCGCCGGCTTGGCATCGGGCCCGCGGCTGACGTGAGCCAGCTTCGGGGTGCCGCTCTTGCCGCCTTCCTCGCCTCCCCGCTCGGCGATCGGAATCTCGATCACGCCGGTGAGCTGCTTGGGGCACTTGGCGCACACGGCGTAGTAGAACTTGCGGATCCGCCGGTTCTTGAAGTCGTCGCGCAGCGCGTCGTACGCCCGGATCGTGAGCCCCACGATGAGCAGCCCACTGGTCTGCTTGTCGAGGCGGTGCAGCAGGCCGAAATCGCGCGAGCCCCCGAGCTTCTGAAGGGACGTGGCGTAGCGGGCGAACAGCCCGTTGAGGAGCGTGTCGCGCTCGTGCCCCTTGCCCGGCTGCGTTGGCAGGCCGGCCCGCTTGTCGACGACGATGACGTCCGCGTCCTCGTAGGCGACGCGAAACGTGACGTGCTCGTTCTGTTCGACGGAGAGCTGCGGCATTTATCCCGCCTCGGGCATGCCGGGGCACGCAGCGTAGTCGAGGTACCAGCGGAGTTCGCCCCCCAGGGGCGCCAGGCCCAGAACGGGCACCTGCTCGATGTGGGCGGGATCCACCTGCCCCCCAACCCCCCCCCGCCGGGCGGCCCAGGCCGCGGCCACCCGCTCGATCATGGGCCGCTTGTTCTTGCCCGTGACCATGACCGCCAGGCAGCGCGACGCGTTGAGCAGGCGGAAGGTCATGGTGACGCGGTCGGGCGGGGTGACGCTGGGCCCGGTGTTCATGCGCACGAGGCGCTCCTCGTCGCCCTCGTGCAGGGCGGGCGAGCGCGGGAACAGGGACGCGGTGTGCCCGTCGGAGCCCATGCCCAGGAGCACGTAGTCGAGCCGGTCCTGGCCCTTCTCGCGCCACCCGAGGACCTCGCGGAGGGTTTCCTCGTATTGGGCGTCGGCGTCGGGGAGCATGGCGAAGATCGGGTGCACCTGCTCGCGCGGGATGTCCGAGTGCTCGCCGATGATCTCGTTGATGGTCTTGAAGTTGCTGCGCTCGTCGTCAAACGGCACGCGCCGCTCGTCGACGATCCACAGGTGCGTTCGACCCCAGGGCAGCCCGCGGTACATCGGGTCGTACATCAGCCGCTGGTACAGCGGCACCGGCGTCGAGCCGCCCGAGAGCGCGAGCTGGAAGTTCCCGAACGTCCGCACGCAGGCGTGGGCCTGCATCACGAGGTCCGCGGCGACCGCGTCGATGAGTTCGTCACTGGAGGGGCGCACGATCACGGCGCCGGGCAGCTGCGGCGGCGCGGGGACCTCGTCGAGATCGTACAGGTCGGACATCGAGGGGCATTCTGCGCCGCCCGCGCGGGCCCGGCCACCGGGGTGTGACCGGAGGGAGCAAAAAGAACGGGGGCCCGGGACAAGTCCCGGGCCCCCGTGATCGCTGCAGGGAATCGGATCTGCGAACAGATCAGACGCAACCGGAGATCTGCGCCTCGAACCAGAGGTTGACGAAGTCGGAGACGTCCGTCGAGTTGGAGAGGCCGTCACAGTTGATGTCGGTGACGGTCCCGTTGGCTTCCTGGTCGAGGAACCAGTCGTTGACGAACTCGCCGACGTCGGTCGAGTTGGTGACCTTGTCGTGGTTCCAGTTGGCGAGGCAGACGGGGTCGCTCGGGGCCGGGGCGTTGAAGGTCAGCGCCGTCGGGGAGCCGACCGGGCCGTTCTTGAAGAGCGTGATCGTCGCGGTCTTGGTGGTCGGGGGGGTGTTGGTGCGGAGGTGGAAGTTGTAGAGCGAGCACCAGCGCAGCGCGTTGGCGTTGGGGTTCTCGGCGAAGGTCTGGGTGTTCCAGCTCACGGTGCCGTTGGCGGTGGTCTGGGTCCAGTCCGTGCCGTTGAAGGGCTCGCCGGAGTGGTAGGGGGTGTCGTGGAAGGTGAAGGAACTGGAGTCGGCCTTGCAGTGCAGGGGAATGCTGAAGGCCTGGGCCCCGCGGTGGTTGTTGGCGTTGTAGATGGCGTACTCGTAGTCCCAGGTGCCGTCGAGGTTGTCGGTGACCTTGACGCCGACGATGAAGCGGCCGTCGCCGCCCTGGGCCGTGCCGTCGTGGCCGTTGTCAACGTTGATGAGGGTGACGGTGGGGTCGTTGACCTTCCAGGCGTTGATGCCGTACTGCTGGGGCACGGTGTTGCCGGTGAAGGCCATGTTGTAGCCGCCGCCCTGGAGGCTGCCGACGGTGCAGCGGCGCCAGGAGCCGTTGTTGAAGCGCTGCTCGGGCCACTCGTCGGTCGCGATGTACACGACTTCGCCGAAGTACAGCGAACCGGGGTTGAGCGCGGGGTTGAGATCATCGTTCTGCATCTGGAGGCGCTTGTAGATCGCGTTGCCGGTCTGCTGCCAGGCGAGGATGTAGGGGTACGGGTACACGCCCGTCCACGCATTCACTTCCGAACGCGGGCCGAGGTCGGTCTGGGCGGCGTTGAGGTCGGCGCCGTAGGTGTCGGTCGCGTTGCGCCCGAGCCAGTCGCAGCTGGGGTTGCCGGCGTACGGCGTGCCGCACTGCGGCGCGTCAGCGGCGCACCAGCCGTGCTTGAGCCACGACATGCCGATCTGCTCGAAGCGACCGGCCTTCATGCGGAAGACGTTCTGAGCGATGACCGGGTGCTGGTTCGCGAGCGGGTTGCCCATCTGCGCGATGTCAAACCAGATCGCGTCGTGACCGGTGGTGGTCGTGATGTTGCACGACACCGTCGTCACCGCGTAGCCGGTGATCGTGCCGACCGTGCCGTACTTCGTGAACGAAGGGCCGATCGTGCTCACGATCACGTCGGGGCGGATGAACGTGGCCCCGGACATGCGCGGACCGGGCGTCTGGCCCATGGACGCGGACGAACCCGCCGCCAGTGCGACGGCGACCAACAGACCTTTGCCAATGCGACGATCCATTCGATGACTCCTCTGTCAGATGGACAACCAAACCCGATTCGACCCGCCGCCGACACGTAGTGGTGTGGCGACACGATAACCGGACCGCTTCGGGCGTGGGCCGCCGTGCCGAAGGTTTGCCGGGACAGCCTCCAGCATACCTCACCCGGGGCTTACCGCCAATTCATTCACCGGCCCGGACCTCGATCTCCGCCAACGAATTGGGAGCTCCGGCGACACGCCGGGAAGCCCCTTCATACGGCCAAACCGGTCGCCGGTTTCACGTTTCCGCCCCCAGAGGGGCGGTGAGCAGGGTCTCCTCACTCGCACGGTCCCTCGGTTTCGAAGTACGCATTGATAAACGACGAGACATCGGTCGAATTGGACACCCCGTTGTGGTCAAAATCGGTGACAAGCGTGCCATTGATTTGATCCGCAAACCAATCGTTGATAAACGCCCCCACGTCCGTTGAGTTCACGATGTGGTCCCCGTTCCAGTCCGCGGGGCACTTGGGCTTCGACCCGCCCTCGCAGGCGTCGGCGGTGCCGTTCCCGTCGAGGTCTTCGCAGGTGGTGCCGGCACCGGCCCAGGTGGCGCCGGCTTGGAGGGCGTCGGCCTCGGTGAGGACGAGGCAGAACCCGGTGGGGAAGCACGCCGCCCCGGTCGGGAGCGGGCAGGTGACCATCCCGCAGGTGGTGGCATTGCCCTGGAAGACGCCGCCCTGAGCCTGACAGGTCTCGGGGCTGACGGGCCCGATGCACGAGCCGTCGGGGAGGCAGCAGGCGCCGGTGGGGAAGCAAATGGTCGTGCCGCAGTTGGTGCCCGCGCCGCGCCAGAGGCCCCCGGCCATGGTGCAGTTGGACTGGGTCAGGTTGAGGCATCCGCCGGTGGCCTGGAAGCAGCACGAACCTGTCGGCGCGGGGCAGTTGACGCTGCCGCAAAGAGTTCCGTCGCCCTGGTAGGTGCCTCCGGCCGCGGCGCAGTCGAGCTGGGTGGACGAGCTGCAGCTGCCGTCCGGGAGGCAGCAGGCGCCCACGCCGGGCTGGCACGAGAGCGGGGTGTACGCGGCCCGCATGACCCAGTCGCCGCTGGGACGGCAGAAGGTCGCGAGCTGGCTGAAGCGGGCCCAGCCGCCGTTGGGGGGGCAGCCGAATTGACCGCAGTTGACGCCGTAGAGCCAGTTGTTGGCGGCCTGCTGGAGTCCGCCGGTGTCGGTGACGGGGAAGGCGTTGCAGCAGGTGGGGGGGGAGGTGAGGCAGGGATTGGCAGTCTGCTGGTTGTGCTCGTCGATGCGGTAGGCGAAGGAGAAGGTGTGCGTGGCATTGACGTCGCTGACGATGATCTGCTCGGGGTCGCCCGGGTCGACCTGGAAGAAGACGTTGACCCCGCCGGTGCCGGGAGGCAGCACGATGTGGGGCAGGATCTTCCCGTCCGAGGAATACTCGGCGACGAGGGTGCCGGTGTTGGGGAGCCCGTCCCAGACGAGGACGGACCACGCGGTGGTGGTGACCTGGTTGGCGTTGGAGGTGGCGAAGATCATCTCGAGCGAGTCGATGCGGATGGGGAAGGCCGCGGCCGGAAGAGTGAAGCTGACGGCGGCCATCTCGTGCTCGGCAAAGCCCGCCTGCACGACGTAGGAACCGCCCTCGAAGCTGGCGTTGGTGTGGGCGACGAGCTCGGAGCACCCGCGGGTGCCGCCCTTGCCGTCGTCGTTGGCGCCGCCGGAACCGGCCCCGGCCGCGCTCAGAACCAGCGGCAGGCGGCGGGGCATCGGGGGGGTATCGATGGAGATGGCGCCCGCGGTGGTGATGCGCACGCGGGTCATCTGATCGATTGCAATCGGGATGGGGACGAGGCGGGATGGGACCGAGGGTTCGGGCGCGGGCACGGCTGCGGGCGCGGCCGTCCCCTTCCCTGCCTTGGAAGACTGGGCAAGCGCCGAGCCCCCGAATCCGGCGACACATCCGAGCACGAGGCCGAGACACACCCACGGGTTTGCTGACTTCATGGTCGTCCTCTGTTGTCCGTGCGGCTCACTCGGCGCACGCGAGAACCGCGCCGCGAACGGGCCGCTGAATAACCAGACCATGAGATTACCAGCGCGGCAAGAGGGACGCCCGCGATTTCGCCCACTCACCCTCGAAAGCCGCGGGAAAGCGTGAAATCGGACGACCGACAAAACCGGGCGTGCCGCGGCGGCGAATCGACTTTTCTGGGACATGTGGCCGTGGCGGGCCTGCGGCGTCGATAGGCGAAGTTGGCGAACGAGTCGGTGGTGAGCAGCGTGCTGGCGGGCTGTTGCCGCTGGCCGCGGCGGCGCCGGCGGGCCATCCGTTGATGTGGCCGTCCCGGATCGTGACGCTCGGCTTCAGGCCCGCGGGGCTCGGCTCGTCGCGGATGGCGGCGAGCGCTCCGGCCACCCCGAAAGGCGAGAAGCCGTTCAGGTCGATCGTGATGTTCGAGGTGGCGATCTCGATTCCCGCCTTGCCGCTGACGCCGATGAGGTTGCCCGTGAGGGAGTAGCTCCCCCGCATGGCTGATGCGGAACACGCTGTCGGCGTCGCCGGGGGTGGTGGTCGGACCGATCGGCGTGCGCGGCTCCGGGCCGGGGGTTGGGGCGATCGGCCCCGCGGGCGGATCGAGCGCGCCGGCGAGGGACGCGGCGGCAACGGTCGCGATGCACGCGGCGACGATGGCGGGGAAGGGGGGGCTGGGCGCGGACGCATCGGATTCTCTCCTCCGTTCGGGCTCGCCAGACTACCGCGCAGGCGCCGGGACGTAAATGGTGAAAAACGAGCGCACGCCCGGGAGTTCGTCCGGGCGTGCGCCATATTCCCTTGGTTTGCCGCGCACCCGACGCCTCAGAACGCGAAGCCCGCCAGCGGGTGAGCGAAGAGCGGCACGCCGCCGCCGGTGTCGATTACGGCGTGACCTTGTCGAGCGCCATCACGAGCGTCTCGCTGTAGGTGATCACGATCGTGTCGCCGACCTTGAGGCGCCGGATGTTCTCCGGCCGGCGCCCGCGAACCGTCGCGACGTCGCCCATCGGGCCTCGGAGAGTCACGAGCATGTTCGGCACGTTCACCGCCTCGACCGTGGTGACGACCCGGATCGCGTTGGTGCGGCTGCCGACGGGGTTGCCGGCGTCGCGTGAGGCGCTGCCGCTGCCGATGACCGCGATCGGGGTCGCCGTCTCATCAGCGGTCGGCGGACGCAGCTCGGCCAGCAGCGACGCGCGGTAGCGGGCGTTCACCATGTCGCCGACGCGCACCTCGTGCAGCCGCGCGACGGTCGGGCCGATCAAGAGCGTCATCTCGTGCCCGCTCGAGTCGGTGAGGGTCAGCAAGCGCGACGAAAGATCGATGGCCTTCACCCGCGCCGTCACGTTGATCAGGACCGAGTCCTCGACCGTGAGGGGCTTCTCGGGCGCCGCGGCGGGGGCCGCGGTCGCCGCGGGCTCGGCTTCGGCCACCTTCTTCTTGTCCTTGTCGTTGTTGCAGCCGGCCATCGCGCCGGCGGCGAGGAGAACAAAGAACAGCTTGCGGGAGGAGGAGTTCATCGAGAGAGTCCTTATGATGTGTGCGCGTGCAGCGACGCGCTGTGGGTTGAAGGACTCATCATAATGGAAGTTGTGTGCGCGTGAAATGCCCGTCCGACGACGCGATGCTCGAGTTCAGCCGGGCGTCGCATGTCCCCCTAAAAAGGGGGGTCAGGCCGGGATGTACCGGGCGTAGGCCCGATCCAGCAGCCCGTGGTCGGCCTTGTGCCCGTCGAGCAGCTCGGTGAGGTGCTTGTCGATGCAGGCGCCGAGGTCGTCGAGGATGGCCTGGGCGTTGAGCTTGGCGCCCGCGGACATGAGGTACGCGAATGCGCGGGCGGTGCCGCAGTTGGCGATGAAGTCGGGGATGATCGCGATCTTCTGATCGGCGGGCTTCTGCACCGCGAGCATCTCGTTGACAAGGTCGCCGAGGCTCTCGCGCGAGAGGTCGGCCTTGAACGGGTTGTTCGCGCCGCAGCTGACCACCTTCACCCCCGCCTTCGTCAGCGCGTCGATGCGTTCGAGCGTCAGCGTGTGGCTCACGGCCGCGGGGATGAAGATGTCGGCCTTGTGGCTCAGCAGCTCGGCGCCGTCGGCGCTCTCGGTGACGCGCCGGGCGAGGGGCGCGGGGAGCGTGTCGGGGGCGGGGATGGCCTTGTCGTACAGGTGGTTGATGAACCCGAGCACGTCGATCCCGTCGTCGTCGTGCGCGACGCGGAAGGGCTCGCCCCCCCCGCCGGCCCGCCGAGTGGACGCGGCCACGATCTTCACGCCGTCTTTGGCGAGGTAATACGCCGCGAACGCGCCCACCGCGCCGAAGCCCTCGAGGGCGGCCCGCTGGCCGCGGAGCTCGCGCCCGCGCAGGCGGTAATAGGTCTGGATCGAGCGGGCGACGCCGTAGCCGGTGGAGGCGTCGGCGGCGTACCAGTGGCGCTTGCGACCAAGACCGACCATCCAGTTCTCGGGCACGGGCAGGTCGCTCAAGTCGACGATGGTCTCCATGCCCTCGCGCAGGCGGACGAGCTTCTGCGCGGGCATTTCGGTGTCGCCGGCGGGCCAGGCGTGGCCGCGGACGATGCCCTCCTGCGGGTGGAAGAGGCCGCAGATGCGCTCGATGAGGTGCGTGGCCTCGACCTCGTCGACGTTGACGTCGCCGCCGGTGCCGTAGCAGGCTTTCAGGTAGGGACCGACGTGGCGATACCAGCGTTCGAGGACGCCGCGCTTGGCGTCGGGGTCGTTGACGTTGGCGAAGTTGATGACGGACTTGCCGCCGCCGATGTCGGGGCCGGCGACGCGGAACTTGACGCCCATGGTCTTGGCGAGGAACACGGCCTCGGAACGGGTGCCGCGGGGGTTGATGCGGGTGCCGCCGCCGGCGGCTCCGCCGGTGAGGCGGTCGATGGCGAGCCAGCCGCGCGCGGGGGTCTTGTCGTCGTGCCATTCGACGACGACGGAGGGCGGGCGGGTGTAGAAGGACTGGTACCGATCGAAGCCGGAAGAAGCGGGATGACTCATGGGGTGGGAGGGTACGCGCGGGGGGGGCGGGGCGGGTTTTCGAGGTGCCACCTCGTGCCACCGAGGAAGCCGCTCTGGGCTTCCTCGGTGCGTTGTGGAAGGGGGGCATCGAAGAGCACCGAAGACGTCAGAGCCCGTCTTCGGTGGCACGTCGGCAGTATTCTCATGCGATGCGAAAGCGCATGCGGCGGTACGAGGTTCCGGGCGGCGTCCGGTTTATCACGTTTTCCTGCCAGCGGCGATTGGCATTGTTTCGCAACCCCGCGATCGCGGATGTGATGAGAGCGGCGATCGGGCGTGCGCGGCACGAGCACGGCTTCCGGTTGTTCGCGTGGGTCATCATGCCGGAGCACGTGCACATGCTCGTGAGTCCGGGCGATGGCGTGCCGCTCGATCGGTCGCTGGTGTGGATGAAAATGTCCGTGTCAAGCGTGTGCTGCCGCGCTGGCGAGAGCTTCGGTCGCCGATTCTGACGCGGATCGCGACGCCGACCGGGGGCGTGCGGTTCTGGCAGAAAGGCGGCGGGTTTGATCGCAACGTCCGCGACGAGACGGAGTTCACCAAGACCGTGCGGTACATCCACCGCAATCCGGTCGAGCGCGGGCTGGTGGAACGCCCCGAGGAGTGGAGGTGGTCGAGTGTGCGCTGGTGGATGGGGGAAAGGGACGGCGAAGTCGAGTGCGATGAGCCGCCGGGAGACCTGGTGATGTGGAGGGGGTTTGTGTGAGGACATGAAGGTGGAAGGGCGGCCGTTGGCCGTGCCACCGAGGAAGCTGCTCTGAGCTTCCTCGGTGCTCGGAGGCGCCGCTCACGAAGAACACCGAAGACGTCAGAGCCCGTCTTCGGTGGCACGTTCGGTGGCACGTTTTCTCCGGTGCCACGCCCCCCGCGGGTGGGGGGTGCCCGGGGTCGGGCGCTTCGCCAGACCCCGGCGGGGGTCGATGGCGCCGGTTCGCTGGCGGGGTCCAACCCCGGGTCTGCCCAAAGCGGCCGACCCGGGGCACCCGACATGAGCTTTGCTTCATGTAGTTCGTAACAACAAAAATAGGGGATTGAAACGATCGCCGCGTTCTTGGTAAGCTGGGACCCTCATTTGGCCGCGGGCGCGCGAGGGTTGTGCCCTCGCGCGCCCGCGGCCGTGGACCCTTGGAGAGGAGTTCCCCGATGTCATGGCGTCCCACACTCACCGTTCTGGCGGCGGCGTCGCTGGCAAGTCTGGCGAGCGCGCAGGTGCAGACGTTCGTGTCGCACAGCGCGTTCCAGGCCTTTAACAAGGCGGAGGGCAAGGAGCTCAAAGGCACCGAAGACTTCGAGGAGGGGGTCTTCGGTCCCGGGCTGCAGGTCGGCGTTCAGCTCGCCGACCCGCTGAACCAGAGCCCCAACACCGACCTCTTCGGCAACGGGTTCCCCAACGGGCTCACGCAGCAGAACCTGTACATCACCACGAGCGGACGGGCCGCGGGCGGACCCGGCGGGATCTTCTTCGAGGGGTTCCCCCTGCTCAACTCGAACAAGGTCGGCGCGACGTTCGACGCCGACGAGACGTGGATCGTGTTCCCGCAGTACGAGCACACGGGCGTGGGGCTGACGCTCGACAGCTTCGGGCTGCCGGCGGCGAATCAGTGGCGCGTGAAGGCGTACGACCCGAACTTCGCGCTTCTTGCCAACGAGGTGGTGGACGCGGTGCCCGGGCAGGTCAAGGCGTTCTGGGGCATCTGGGCCGCGCCGGGCGTGCGCCTGATCACGGTCGACGCGCTGCCGCGGCTCGACGGCGGCGGCGGGTTCGAGATGGTGGACGACATCGAGATGTGGGTGCCGTCGCCGGGAGCGGGGGTGATGCTGGGCCTTGCGGGGCTGGCGGCGGTGCGCCGGCGGCGGTAAATCGAGCGGAGGGCGCCCGGCGTCGGGCGCGATGGGTTTCCGGGCGCGCATGTGGGTGCCCGGGGTCGGGCGCTTCGCCTGACCCCGGCGGGGGTCCACTGACGTCGCTTGCAAGCGGAGTCCAACCCCGGGGTCTGCCCAAAGCGGCCGACCCGGGGCACCCGCGCACGGGTGTTCCATCCGATGGGTGCCCGGGGTCGGGCGCTTCGCCAGACCCCGGCGGGGGTCGACGGACGTCGGTTGCAAGTGGAGTCCAACCCGGGGTCTGCCCAAGGCGGCCGACCCCGGGCACCCCCGTACCCCTCGCCTCAAAAAGACAAGGGCCGCCCTTTCGGGCGGCCCTTGCTGAACTCAGAGTTCACCCCCACAGACCCGGGTAAGGGCTGGAGAGAGAGCGATCAGTCCTGCCAGAGGCTGCCGGGGCGGGTGAAGGTGCCGCCGGTTGTCGGGTGCGAAGCGATGATCAGGAGCAGATTGTTGGTGCGGGAGCCGACGTCGGGCGGGCTGACGGAGCCGACTTCGTTGGTCTCGTCGATGAAGATGTTGTCCGGGACGGCGCGGGGGGTGCCGGTCGTGCGGGTGTAGGTGATGCCTTCGGGATTCGGCTTGTTCTCGAAGCGGACGGAGCCGTCGTTGTAGCCGATGTTGCCTTCCCACGTGGTGCGGCCGCCGTGGATGAGAAGGGTGTTGGACTCGGTGCCGGTCAGGCCGGCCACGAGGGTGTAGCGGGCCGGAGGGTCGGGGTAGATGGTGTTGGTGTACATGGGACCACGGTTGCCGAAGACGGCCTCGGTGGTGGTGAAGGTGTTGGACCACCGGGCGGCCCGCTTGCCGACGGGGATCGTGTGGGCGTAGGACTGGTGGCCGACGGGCGTGCCCGAGGTGCCGCCGCCCTGGCGACGACGGTTCGGGGCGCCGGGGCCGGTATCGGCGGGGCTGCCGGCGAAGCCGGGGTCGAAGACGGCGCTGGCCGGGACGGCGGCGCCGATGGGGTTGGAGGGCTGGTAGGCACGGTCCTGCTCGATGGCGGCCGTGTTGGACTCGGCGGGGTTGATGGCGAGCTCGGTCGAGATCGAGCCGTTGTAGATCAGGACGGAGAGGATGTTGCCGGTGTTGTTCTTCTGCTCGCCGCCGGTGGCGAGGTTGATGGTGGCGTTGTCCGCGTCCTGCTTGGAGGGCAGGGGGTAGGCGTCCTGGTTGTTGGACGCGAAGACGACCATCGCCTGGATGATGCCGCGAACCTGGGTGGAGTCGCGGAGCTGGCGAGCCGAGGCGCGAGCCTTGCCGAGCGCGGGCAGCAGGATGCCGACCAGCAAGGCGATGATCGCGATGACCACCAGCAGTTCGATGAGGGTGAAACCACGACGCTTCATTTGAGGATCTCCGATCGTTCCCGACACCGGCGGCGGGGCGCCGACGCATCGGGGGGGCCAGACATGGGCCCGGATTGGACGATTCCGCCGGCTACACCGCCGAGCGAAAGGGCCAACCGCTGCAAAGGTCGAAATGTGTGTGGACACGAGCGACGCGGCGGGACTGAGCGCAGGCGAGCGGGCGTAGAGCACGCTCACGCGGCCTCAAGAGAGGACCGCCGCGGTGACCGCTTTGCACTCGATTGGACATGAGACTACCCCTTTACGAAAATCGCCTCAGCGATCGTCGTCCAGGAATGGAACCAGTCCCTCGTGTGGGCGGTCGGTCAGGTTGTCGGCTCGTGAAATTGCCCCGTCGCGGATGAGGGGGGCGGGCTGAATCCCGCCATGAGTGCATGTCAAACAGGAATGCGGCGACGGCTCCGACGATTTCACGCGCCAAAAGGCTGCACGTGCAGGAACGCAAAGATACCGCCAACTATCCGGTCTGTCAAAGCGATCGGTTCCGGTGTCAACTCTGGGCGTGAAAAATTTTGAGTGGCGTGCAATTGATCGAACGTGCGCTTCGGGCGCAGGGTTCCCAGTGTGTCGCGCAGGGGTGGTGGAAGGGGGTGCCTAGGCCGGCCGTGCCACCGAGGAAGCCGCTCTGGGCTTCCTCGGTGCGGCGTGGACGGTTCCGAAGACACCGAGGACGTCAAAGCCCGTCCTCGGTGGCACGATTTTTCGGTACCATCCGTCCATGTCACAGCCAGCCACTTCGAGCGGTCCCCCTTCCACACCTGAGGCCCGCATCGCCGCCCTTGGGATCACGATCCCAACGCCCACCAAACCGGTGGCCGCGTACGTGCCGGCCAAGCGGGCGGGGAACCTGCTGTTCATCAGCGGGCAGCTTGCGATGGAGGGTGGGAAGCTCGCGCCCGGCGGGTGCGTGCCCACAGGGGTGAGCGTCGACGAGGCTCGGCGCCAGGCGCGGGTGTGCGTGCTGAACGCGCTGGCGGCCGCCAAAGCCGAAGTCGGGTCGCTCGACCTCATCCGGGGGGTGGTGCGCGTCGGGGTGTTTGTCGCGAGCGACCACGGCTTCGGGGAGCAGCCCAAGATCGGCAACGGGGCGAGCGAGCTGCTCGTCGAGGTGTTCGGAGACGCAGGACGTCACGCACGGGCGGCCGTGGGGTGCAGCGCCCTGCCGTTGGGGGCGGCGGTGGAGGTGGAAGTGGTGTTCGAATTGGTTTAGGCGGGAAAGTCGTCGGGCCCACGGCCCGATAAGCAGAGAGAGAAGGGAAGTGGGGGGGAGAGGGCCTAGGGTCAAACCATGCAGCTGTACATCGACACCGCGAGTCTGGACGAGATCAAGCAGGCGGCTTCCCTGGGCGTGCTCGACGGGGTGACCACGAACCCGTCGCTGATCGCCAAGGAGAAGGTGCCGTACTCGAAGCGCCTCGCGGAGATCTGCGAGGTGGTGAAGGGCCCGGTGTCGGCCGAGGTGATCTCGACCGAGTACAGCGGGATGATGAAGGAAGGGCGTGAGCACGCGAAGATCGCGCCGAACATCATCGTGAAGCTCCCGTGCACGATGGACGGGCTGAAGGCGTGCAAGGCGTTCAGCGACGAGGGGACGAAGACGAACCTGACGCTGTGCTTCCAGCCGCTGCAGGCGCTGATGGTGGCGAAGGCGGGGGCGTTCCTGGTGAGCCCGTTCATCGGGCGCCTCGACGACGCGAGCGAGGACGGCATGGACGTGATCCACAAGATCCGGCAGATCTACGACAACTACGGGTTCACGACCAAGATCCTGGCGGCTTCGATCCGGCACACCAAGCACATGGTGGATTGCGCGCTGGCGGGGGCCGACGTGGCGACGGTGCCGTTCAAGGTGATCCAGGACATGCTCAAGCATCCGCTCACCGACATCGGGCTGGCGAAGTTCAGCGAGGACTACAAGAAGGCGTTCGGGGGCTGATGTACGCGAGCTGGTGCCTGTCGGCGTTTCATCCGCCGCGCTGCTGGTAATCCCAAAACTGAACGAAGCGTCACGACTTCATGAGCCGGTTTTCACCGGTGTTTTTCCCACCGAAACGCATTCCGCGTGATATGTTGGGGGCGCCCAGAATCCGTCGGGTGCGATGAGTCGTACGGTACCAAAGTTCAAGCGAATGTGGTCGGCCCGAGGAGTCGCAACTGTTGCGACGCACGCGGCCCGACGTGCGCTGCGGAGGATGCACATGCCAGCTCGGTTTCTCTGTTTCTCCTCGCCCGCGGCGAGGCTGATGGTCGCCAGCGCTGTCTTCGCCCTTGGCGGCCCCGCGCCGGCCCAGGATCTCGACGGCGACAACATCCCGGACTCGCAGGAGCTCCGCGACGGGGCGCTCGACTGCAACCACGACGGCGTGCTCGACCTCGTCGACATCGCGCGACCGCACTTCGCCTCGGCGATCGAGCACCTCAACGGCGTTCAGGCGTTCCAGAACAACGTCTGGGACGTCACGCCGATCGATTTCAACCAGGACGGGAAGATGGACCTCGCGTTCACCATCTTCTTCGAGACCAACACGGGGCGCATCGCGCTGTGGCGCAACGAGGGCGGGCCGGCCCTGGTCTTCCAGCAGGAGATCACCTTCCCCAACTCGCGCCCGTATTCGATCGCCGCGGGCGACGTCAACGCCGACGGCCTGACGGACCTCGTCGCCAGCGACGCCTCGTTCAACCGCGTGTACGTGCTGCGGGCCACCGGCCCCGGCACCTTCGCCCCGGCGGTGACGATCGCGGGCGAGTCGTCGAGCAACGGGTCGGTCGGGCTCGCGCTGGGCGACCTCGACAACGACGGCGACCTCGACATCGCGGCCACCGCCTGGGGCCTCAACAAGGTCCAGGTGTGGAAGAACAACGGGACCGGGACTTTCGGCTCGCGGACGTCGTACGCGGTTTCGTACCAGCCGCGCGATGTCGCCATCGGCGACTTCACCGGCGACGGCTTCGCCGACCTCGCGGTGGCGAACCAGTTTTACTCGGCCCAGCCCCCGAGCGCCGACGGGACGGTCTCGCTGCTGGCGAACACGGGCACCGGCGCGTTCACGTCGGCCGGCGTCGTCACCCCGCCGCGGGGCCTTGCGCCGTACAACTACCAGTCGCGCCCGTTCTTCGTCGAGCTCTTCGACCTTGACCACGACGGCGACCGCGACCTGATCGTGTCGAGCAAGGACTCGAGCGTCGTCTCGATCCATCACAACAACGGGACCGGGACGTTCACGCTGGCCGAGCAGTTCGGCGGCTTCCCGATCGAGCAGGACCCGGCCGATATCAAAGTCCTCGACCTCGACGGCGACGGCTGGGAGGAGGTCGTCTTCGGCGACCAGGACGAGTCGGGCGTGACGGTGCTTCGGAACGTCAAGGGCACGCTCGTGCGCCATCAGAACTACGCCGCGTCGATCTATGGCGGGGCCTTCCTCGCGCTGATCGACCTGACCGGTGACGGGCTGGCCGAGATCGTGTCCGCGAACGACACGTGGCGGACGTTCAGCGTGCTGAAGAACGAGGGCGACCTGGTGTTCGACGCCGTGCCGCGGATCCGGCCCATCGAGTACGCCGGCAGCGGCCTGCTCGCGGACTTCAACGAGGACGGGCTGGCCGACTTCGGCGAGGTCACGCAGAACCCGCCGCTGGGCACGATCAACGGCTTCGCGGTGTTCCCGGGCATCGGGCAGATCGGCGAGGCGCGGTTCGGCGAGGCGCCGGTCGTCACGCCGATCGCCGGCGAGTCCTACGGCGTGATGCCGTGGGCCCGCGACTTCAACAACGACGGCCACCTCGACGTGCTCCTGACCAACCTCCCGCAGGCGGAGGTCCGCCTGGGCAACGGAGACGGGACGTTCGGCCCGCCAATCCAGTCGCCGATCCAGCCGCGACAGCTCCGACTGACGATCAACGACTTCAACGCCGACGGCGTGCTCGACCTGATGTGGATCGTGGGCGGGCACCCCGGGTCGGCGCTGGTGAGCTTCGGCGACGGGGCGGGGCACTTCGGCCCGACGACGTCCTACGTGATGCTCAGGGAGGATGAATCGGTGGCGTCGGGGGACATCACCGGGGACGGCGTGCCGGAGTTCTTCGGCGGGTTCCGCCAGCAGCTCGCGCCGCCGCCGGGCGGGGTGCTGTCGTGGCTGGGGAACAACGGCGACGGGACTTTCGGGGCGCGCCAGGACCGGTTCATCACCGGCCAGCCGCTCAGCCCAGCGGTCGTCGCGATCGCGGTCGCGGACTTTGACGGCGACGGTGACAACGACGTGATGGTCTCGGCGGGCGGGCTCAAGCTCTACTTCAATCCGGGTGACGGCAACCTGCCGGCGACGCCCGTGGCCGTGAGCCCCACCGGCGGCAGCATCATCACGCCGACCGACATCGACCTCGACGGCGACATCGACCTCTACGTCCGCAACGCGACGCTCTCGGTCGTGCTCAACAACGGCGACGGGACCTTCCTGCCCCCGATGAACATGCACCGCTACGACGGCAACTACCGCGAGATGTACGTCGCCGACGCGAACAACGACGGGAGGCCCGACGCAATGATCCGCCCCGAGAACTCGTGGTCGCAGTACTTCTACCTGAACTTCGAGGCGGTGAGCGCCGACCGCAACGCCAACGGCATTCCCGACGAGTGCGAGGGCCGGTGCCGCTGCGACGTCAATCTCGACGGGTTCGTGAACTCGACGGACGTCGGGGAGTTCATCAACATGTGGTTCGGCGACCAGGCGAACGGCAGCCACTTCGCGGACTTTGACGAGAACGGGATCGTGAACTCCGCTGATGTCGGCGAGTTCATCAACGTGTGGTTCGAGGAGGTCGGGAGCGACTGCGGGGGCTGATTCCGCCGGGGTGCCGGGGGCTTGGGCGCCCGGGGTCGGGCGCTTCGCCTGACCCCGGCGCGGGTTCGGTTGAACTCGGTTCGCGAGCGGAGTCCAACCCCGGGTCTGCCCGGAGCGGCCGACCCGGGGCACCCGGCGCTCGCAGCAGCGGGATAAAGTTCCGGCATGCGATGGCTTGTCGCGATCCCTGTGTACAACGAGGCCCGGTACGTCGAGCGGGTGCTGGCGAAGGTGCTCCAGTTTGCGCCCGGCGTGCTGGTGATTGATGACGGGTCGAGCGACGACACGCCGCGGCTCTTGTCGCGGTTCGGCGTCGACGTCATCCGGCACTGCACGAACCGCGGCTACGGGCGTTCGATGCGCACGGCGTTCCAGTGGGCCGACGAGCACGGGTTCGACTGGGTCATCACGATGGACTGCGACGAGCAGCACGAGCCCGCCGCCATCCCGATGTTCGTCGACGCGGCCAAGAGCGATACGCACGACGTGATCTCCGGGAGCCGGTACATGCCGCAGTCGTGGGCCGCGGACATGCCGCCCGCGGACCGGCGCCGGATCAACACGCTGATGACGCAGGAGATCAACGAGCGGCTGGGCGGCGCCGACGGCCCGCTGGGGATTGCGCTGACGGACGGGTTCTGCGGGTTCAAGGCGTACCGCATCGGCGCGTTGCGACGCCTGTGCCTGAGCGAGGACGGGTACGCGTTCCCGATGCAGTTCTGGGTGCAGGCGGCGGCGAACCGGCTGAGCGTGCGCGAGGTGCCGGTGAAGCTGATCTACAACGACCTGAACCGCACGTTCGGCGGGCCGTTGGATGATGCGGAGATCCGGCTGGGGCATTACCGGCGCGTGCTGCACTGCGAGCTGAAGCGGTGGGCGGGGCAGCTGCCGGCGACGTCGCGGGCGGGCGTACCCGAGGCGGGGTGCGGTGAGTTCGAGCCGCGTGAGGCGGACTGCGGAGCGGCGTGAATCCCGCGGAGATCAAGCCGGGGTCGGTCGTGTTCGAGCCCGCGGCGGCGCGGTGGGACGCGATCGTGCGCGAGCGGTGGGGGGGCTGGGGGCGCGTGCGGACCGGGCGGACGTGGGAGATTGCGCGGGCCACTCGCCACGCGCTAGGGCTCGACGCCGAGCGCCCGGTGATCATGAGCGGGCACCAGCCGGGGTTCTGGCACGCGGGGATTGCGGCGAAGTGGTTTGCACTCACGGCGTGCGCGGCGAAGGCCGGAGCGCAGGCGGTGTGGGTGGTGGTCGATCACGACGCCGTGGCGATGGAGCGGTTTCGCGTGCCGGTGCGACGCGGGCAGGACGGGATTGCGGTGCGGTGGTGGGACGTTCGCACGGGCGAACTCGCGACGAGCGCGGGCGCGATCGAGCGGAACGCGGCGTGCGATCGGCGCGTGGTGACGCCCAAGGCGCCGCCGGATCTCGGCCCGTTGGCGGGCGACGCCGTGCGGGCGGGCGTTGATCGGATGGCGTGTGCGCTGGCGGCACGCGAGGGTGAGTCGAACGCGGCTCGCCAGTTCGCACTGGCGGCGGCGGATGTTCTCGAGAGCTTTGGGCCGCGTCCGACGATCGCGTTCACGACCGATCTCGTCAGGACGCAGGCGTGGGCGATGTTCGTCGACGCGATGCGGCGAGAACCCGTGAAGCAGCGCGAGGCGTACAACGAGGCCGTGCGGGGGTTTCCGCATGCTCGGGTGGCGCCGCTGGGCGAGGGGGAGGTTCCCGTGTGGCGTCTCGGTGGGCCGGAGCGGGTCCACGTGACCGCGGGCGAGCTGGAGGCGGGCGCCGGGCCGTTCGCGCCCAAGGCCCTGCTCACGACGGCCCTGCTGCGGATGTTCGCGTGCGACCTGTTCATTCACGGGACGGGAGGCGGGGCGAGTGGGGGGGCGGACGCTGACGCGGTGGGATACGACCGCATCACCGAGCGATGGATCCCGGCGTGGCTGGGCGGCGGCGCCGCGACGCTGTCGCCAAGCGTGGTCGCTTCGGCGACGCTCACGCTCGACCTGCCGGGGGCGGCGATCGATCCCGGTGTGGCGAAAGCGCGGTGGACGGCGCACGCGGCACGCCACGATCCGGCCCTGCTCGGCGACGCCGGGGCGGCCGCGAAGAAGGCGGAGATCGTCAAGGCCCTGCGGTCTCGGCGCACTCCCAAGAGCGAGCGCCGGGCCACGTACCTCGGGTTGCACGCGCTGCTCGAAGATGTGCGGACGCGGCACGCCGAGCGGCTTGCGGAGCTGGAGGCGGCGGCCGCCCGCGCGGGGGACGCGGCGGAGCAGCTTGCGCTGCGCCAGGACCGGACGTGGGCGTTTCCGTTGCATGAGCCGGGGAAGCTGGCGGGGTTGAGGGATGCGGTTGGGAAGGAGTTTGCATGATGACTCGCCGTGGGGTTCTCCTTCTTGCACTTCTGGCGGTGTCGCTTGCGATGGTCGCGTGCGAGCGAGAGCCGGCGCCGGCGACCTATCCGCCTGCGCCGTCTCGCCCGCGCGTCGCCGTGATGACCCCGGCCCTCGCCGCGACGCTCCGGTGGCTCGACCTCAAGGACCTGATCGTCGCCCGGCACGGCTACGACCAGTGGAGCGATCAGTCGCTGCCGGTGTGCGGCGACCAGAATGGCTTCGACTACGAGAAGCTGCTGACCGTCAACCCCACCGACATTCTCATCGAATGGGGCACGCGCCCGTTGCCGGACCGACTCACGACACTCGCGAAGGAACGCGGCTGGCGCATCCACAACTACTCGACCCTCTCGCTCGACGACGTCGCGAAGACCACCGACGAGCTCGCGGCGCTGTTCGCGCCGGGCCCCCTCGATCACGCGAAGCCCAAACCGTCGGAGAGGCTTAGGGCCGCGTGGTCGAAGGGCCCCGGCTTCGATATCGCCGACGCCGGGCGGGTGCTGCTGCTCGTCCCGGGCAAGCCCGACAGCGCCTTGGGGCCGGGCTCGGCTCACGTGCAGATCCTCGAGCAGCTCGGCGGCAAGTCCGCGGTGGAAAAGGGCGGCCCGTACCAGGCTGTGGACGTTGAAGATGTGCTCAAGCTCGCGCCCGACGTGATCGTGCTGATGGTGCCGAGAGCCCCGGGCGCGCCCGCGGCGCCGGTGAATGAGGCCAAGGTCACGGAACTGCTCGGCCCGCTCGCGAAGCTCGACCTGCTGGTGATCCGCAAGCGCCGCGTCGTCGTGCTTGACGACCCGGAGGGGCTGCTCCCCAGCGCCTCGGGCCTCGCGACGTTCGCCGACGGGCTCTACGCGGCCCTGCTGAAGTGGGAGCGCGAGTAGGCGACAAGTCCAACCCGGGGCGGCGGCGCTCCATAAACTCCCGCCCCCATGTCTACTGCACCCGCCCCATCTCACGACCACCCCAGCGAGTTTGACCCCGTCGCGCTGCTCTCGGCCCGTTTCGCCGGCGCGATCGCCGCGGCGTTTCCCGACCGCTTTCCCGCCGGTGGTGGGGGGGGTCCCCCGGCCGACGCGATGATCGCGTCGAGCAAGAGCCCGCAGTTCGGTGATTTCCAGAGCAACGCCGCGATGCCGCTGGGGAAGATGCTGGGAACGTCGCCGCGTGACGCCGCCAAGGCCATCGTCGCGAAGCTCGACGTCGCCGACCTGGCCGAGCCCGTGACCGAGGCGTCGATCGCGGGACCCGGCTTCATCAACGTGCGCCTTAAGGGCGAGGCCCTCGCCCGCCTGCTCGGGTCGCTCGACACGCCCGAGCTCGGGCTCGCGGTGCCGAAGGGACCTAAGGCCAAAGTCGTCGTCGACCTCTGCGGCGTCAACCTCGCCAAACAAACCCACGTGGGCCACCTCCGCTCGGTGATCCTCGGCGACACCCTCGCGCGCACGCTCGAGCGCCTCGGGGCCGAGGTCATCCGGCAGAACCACGTCGGCGACTGGGGCCTGCCGATCGCGATGGTGGTGAACAAGCTCATGGAGGAATCCGCCGCTGGGCGGGCGAACCTCGCGAGCCTCACGCTCGACCAGCTCGAGACGCACTACCGCAACGCGCAGAAGGAATGCGAGGCGGACGAACGCGGGCTCGCGGCGGCGCAGAAGTGGTGGGGGCATCCCAAGGCGATCGCGGAACTTGACGCCCAGGTCGGCGGCGCCCGCGAGCGGATGGCGAAGGCGAAGGCGACGCTGGTGGCCCTGCAGAACCACGAGGCTGCGCCGATGGCGGTGTGGCAGCGGATCACCGACATCACGATGAAGGCGTGCCTGGATGTGTGCGCACGCCTGCACGCGATCGTGCTCAGCGAGCACGGCGCGGGCGAGAGCACGTACGCCGCGGAGTTGGGGCCGCTGGTCGACGACCTGCTCAAGCGGGGCGTGGCGGAGGTCTCCGACGGCGCGGTCGTCGTGCGCGTCGAGGGGATCGAGGAGCCGGCGATCATCCGCAAGAGCGAGAAGGGCGGCGGCGGGTTCCTGTACGCGACGACCGACATGGCCGCGATCCGGCGGCGCGTGCAGAAGTTCGGGGCGTCGCGGGTCGTCTACTGCGTCGACGCCCGCCAGAGCCTGCACTTCAAGCAAGTCTTCGCGGCCGCGGTGAAGGCCGGGTACGCGACGGTCCCCGGCGACGGCCTCGCCTCGCTCGAGCACGCGGCGTTCGGCACGGTGCTCGGGCCCGACGGGCGTCCCTTCAAGACCCGCAGCGGCGAGAACGTGAAGCTCGACGACCTCATCGACGAGGCGATTGAGCGGGCGGAGAAGGCGGTCGTCGAGAAGAACCCCGAGCTGCCCGAGGCCGAGCGCAAGCGGGTCGCGGAGGTGGTGGGCGTCTCGGCGATCAAGTACGCGGACCTTTCGGTGCACCGGGCCCGCGACTACGAGTTCAACTTCGACCGGATGCTCGCGTTCGAGGGGAACACGGGGCCGTACTTGCTGTACGCGCTGGCGCGGACCAAGAGCATTTATCGCAAGGCGGTCGAGAAGCTCGGCCAGCCGAGCGCGGCGAGCCCGTTCGTGATCGCGACGACCGAGGAGAAGACGCTCGCGCTGACGCTCTTGCGGTATCCCGGCACGGTGCGGTCGGTCGCGGGGGCGCTCGAGCCCAACCGGTTGTGCCAGTACCTCTACGACCTCGCGGGCATGTTCAGCGTGTTCTACACGAACTGCCCGGTGATCCACGCCGAGGAGGCGGCGGTGCGGTCGTCGCGGTTGCGGCTGACGGCGCTGACCGAGCGGGTGCTGGAAGATGGGCTCGGGCTGCTGGGGATCCAAGCGCTCGAGAGGATGTAACAGATCTCCCTCCGCAACGCGGAGGGAGAAATGCTGAACCGGCGTCCAGCCGGTCAGACGAGAGGGAGGGCATAGGCGTTTCGAACACCCAGACGCCCTCCCCCGCGTCGATTCGGCTGAACGCCGAATCGACTTTCCCCCTCCGCGTTGCGGAGGGGGATCTTCGGAGCCGCCCGTGCTCGTCACCACCGCCGACAACGCCGTGCTCAACGTCGAGGTCAACGGCCCCGCCGACGCCCCGCCGATCCTCTTCATCCACGGCTTCCCGCTCACCGGCGAGATGTGGCGCCACGCCGCGGGCGCCCTCAGCGAGGACTACCGCACCATCGTCCCCGACCTCCGCGGCCTCGGTCGCAGCCCGGCGCTCACCGACACCGAGACCGTCTCGATCGCCACGTACGCCCGCGACCTCGTCGGCGTGCTCGACGCGGTCGGCGAGACGCGCCCGGTGGTCGCGGTCGGGCTCTCCATGGGTGGCATCATCGCCTTCCAGCTCTTCCGGCGCCACCGCGCCCGCGTGCGGGCCCTGGTCCTGTGCAACACGCGGGCCGGCGCGGAGACCCTCGAGGGCGCACGCCTCCGCGAGGAACGGGCCGCGATGGTGCTCTCACGCGGCGTCGAGGGCGTCCGAACGCTCGCCGAGACGATGATCGGCCCCGTGCTCGCGTCCGATGTCGATGCCGACGTGCGCCAGCGTGTGTTCGACATGATGCTCTCGTGCCATCCGACGGGCGTGGCCGCGGCGTCCAGAGCCCTCGCGTCGCGCCCGGATTCCTGGGAAACCCTCGCCCGGCTCGATTGCCCGACCCGGTTCATCGGCGCCGAGAAGGACCAGATCACGGGGCCGGAGTCGATGCGGGAGATGGTGGATAAGACCGCGAGCGCGGCGGGGGCGACGCTCACGGTGATCCCCGGCGCGGGGCATGTGCCGCCGATGGAGACACCTGAGGTGTTTGTGGAGGCGCTGCGGAAGGTGCTGGATGAGCTTTGAACGAGCCGTGAGCGCGAGCTCACGGTGAACCGTGCGCGATGTGGGACGCCTCTGGTTCGCAGACAGTCAACCGAAAGCCATCGTTCACCGTGAGCTTGCGCTCACGGCTCGTTCAGAACGGCGCCCGCGACTCGAACACGCACTCCACGCCCGTCCCCGGTTCGTTGAACGCGAGTTCAGCCGCGTGCAGCATCAGCCGCGCCGACGCCGCGGGATCAATCCGAGGCGGGCCGTAGAGCACATCCCCGAGAATCGGCGCGTCGAGCCCCAGCGGGTGGGCGCAGTGCAGCCGCAACTGGTGCGTCCGCCCCGTGATCGGCTCCAGGCGCAGGCGCGTGCGGTCGGTCTCGAGCACCATCACCTCGAACTTCGTGCGTGCCGAACGCCCGAACGTCCAGTCCGCGATCTGCATCGGTCGCCGGTCGAGGTCGACCCGCATCGGCACGTCGATCTCGCCGCGGTCGCGACTCAGCAGGCCGTCAACGAGCGCGACGTACGCCTTGCGCACCCGGCGCATCGCGAACTGCTCGGAGAGCACCCGCTGCGCCTCCTCGTCGAGCGCGAAGACCATCAGCCCGCTCGTGTCCATGTCGAGCCGGTGCACGACGAGCGGCCCCCTGGCCCGCACAAACGCCGCCCGCACCCGCTCGGCCGCACAGTCGGTTTTGTCCGGCCCCTTCCCCTTCACGCTGAGGAGCCCGGCGGGCTTGTCGATCACCACGAACCGCTCCGCGGCGTGAACGACCACCAAACCCGGTGGCACGGGCGGCATTCGCCCGTCCGCGGGCCCGTCGGTCTCGTCTGAAATCGGCTCCACGGCGACTACTGTTGCGCCCACGGGCCGCCATGTCGCGGACGCGACGCCAATCACGAAGGATCAGCCTTGAAGACCACGCACGCCCTGGGCATCACGCTCGCCGCCCTTACCGTCGCTGTCACCGCCGCCGCCGCCCTCGCCCAGCAGGGTGGGGGGGGCGCTCCCGCGGCCCCGACCACGCCCACGACCCCGCCGCCCTCGCTCGACTGGCAGAAGCTCGAAGCCCCGATCCTTCGCAACCATGTGCAGCTCACCAGCCGCGCGAAGTTCGTGAAGGCGGGCGAGGCGTACTTCGCTCCCAACGGGCGATGGGTGATCTTTCAGGCGGTGCCGGTGCCGGCCGAGGGCAAGCAGCCCGATCCCTTCTACAGCATGTACGTGGCGAAGCTGACGCGGAGCGAAGACGGTCGCGTCACCGGCGCCGAGCAGCCGATCCTCGTGAGCACCCCCGGCTCGGCGAACACGTGCGGGTGGTTCCACCCGATGGAGCCGTGCCGGATCATGTTCGGGTCGACGATCGCGCCGCCCGCCGAGCATCAGGCCGCGGGCTTCCAGGTGGGGACGCGCAAGTACCAGTGGCAGTTCCCCGAAGAAACGGAAGTTTGCACACGCCGAGTGCAGGAGATTTACGAGGACAGTAAGCTCAACATGTCGATGGGCGCCTTTCCCATCTTCGCCACGTGGCTGCCCGAGATGGAGACGGTGAAGCCGATGTTCTCGCGGCCGCGCTACGACGCGGAGTGTTCTTGGAGCGCCGATGGGCGCTTCACGCTGTACACCCACGTGCGCGAAGAGAAGCCTGCCGCCCCCGACGCGAACGACCCTGCCAAGGCCGCTCCCGTCCCCCCAGCCGATGGCGACATCTGGATCTTCGACGCCAAAACCGACAAGCAGACCGAGCTCGTCCACGCCGACGGCTACGACGGCGGGCCGTTCTTTTCGCCCGACGGGAAGTGGATCTGCTACCGCTCCGACCGCCGCGGCGACAACCAGCTCCAGCTCTTCGCCGCCGAGCTCGCGTTTGACTCCTCGGGGGCGCCGACGGGCATCAAGCGAGAGATTCAGCTCACCGACAACGCCGACGTGAACTGGGCCCCGTTCTGGCACCCCAGCGGGAAGTACCTCATCTACGGGTCGAGCTCGATGGGCCACGACAACTACGAGGTCTTCGCGATCGAATTCAACCCCGAGAAGACGCCCAAGGACCTGCGCACCCGCCGCGTCACCCAGGCGAGCTTCACCGACATCCTGCCGGTGTTCAGCCCCGACGGGAAGTCCATGATGTGGACCTCGCAGCGCGGCGGCACCATCGCCGGCGAATCTCGCCCCAGCAGCCAAGTGTGGATCGCCGAAGTCGTGCCCGGCGGCCTTGACGAACCGGCGAAGTTCTTCTCCGCGAAGTAAGCACCGCAACAGACCATGAGCACGCCCACCTCCTCCACGAGCAAACCCTGGGAGCACGCCAAGGGCGGTGGGGGGGGCTCCGCCGCCGACCCGCTCGCGGCCCGCTTCGTCGAGTCGCTCAGCGTGGACACGCGCCTGTACGACGCCGACATCAAGGGCTCGCTCGCCCACGCCCGCATGCTCGCCGGCGTCGGCCTCATCAACGCCGTCGAGCTCAAGGAGATCGAACGCGGGCTCATGGAGATCCGGCGCCAGATCGAGAGCGCCCCGGCCGGCCCCACGGCCGCCGGCGTCCCCGGCGCGTGGCAGGGTTGGAAGGTCGAACTCGAAGACGTGCACATGTGCGTCGAGGCGGCCCTCATCGAGCTGATCGGCGACCCGGGGCGCAAGCTCCACACCGGGCGCAGCCGCAACGACCAGGTTGCCCTCGACCTGCGTCTGTGGCTCCGCGACGCGAGCGCCCTCGCCGCCCGAGCCATCGACCACGTCCTCGTCGCCTTCGAAACCCTCGCCCAGCGCCAGGGCGACGGCGTCATCCCCGGCTACACCCACGTCCAGCGGGCCCAGCCCGTCACCGTCGGCGGCGAGGCCATAGCCTGGCACACGATGTTCAAGCGAGACCGCGACGACCTGCTCGCGTTCGCCGCCGGCGGCACGCTCCGCGGCATCGACGGCTGGGAATCGCCCCTCGGCTCGGGCGCCCTCGCCGGCTCCTCGCTCCCGCTCGACCGGGCCGCGTCCGCCCGCGAGCTGGGCATGCCCCGCGTCAGTCCCAGCAGCATGGACGCCACGGCCTCGCGCGACGAGGCCCTCGACTACCTCTACCTCCTCTCCCGCACCGCCATGCACCTCTCGCGCCTCGCCGAGCAGTGGGTGCTCTACTGCTCGACCGAGTTCGGTGTGCTCAGTCTCGCCGAAGCCCACACCACCGGCTCGAGCATGATGCCGCAGAAGCGGAACCCGGACATGCTCGAGCTGATCCGCGGGCGCAGCGGCGCCGCGTACGGGCACCTGCTGGGCTTGCTGACCATCCTCAAGGGCACGCCCATCGGCTACAACCGCGACATGCAGGAGGACAAGCGCCACGTCTTCGGCGCCCACGACGTCGTCCTCGACAGCATCGCGATGGCCGCCCGCGTCGTCGCCGGCGCCACGTTCCGCCCGCCCGCCGCCGCGGGCATGTCGCGCGGCTTCGCTGATGCCACCAGCCTCGCCGAGTATCTCGTCGGCCTCGGTGGGGGGGGCGTCCCGTTCCGCACGGCCCATCAGATCGTCGGCGGCCTCGTCCGCGACGCCGAGCGGCGCGGCGATACCGACTTCGCCCGCCTGACCGCCGACGACCTGCAGAGCGCCGTTCGCGCAACGGGCTCGAGCGCCAAAGTCGACCCCCAGTTCACCGGCTGGCTCGGCGCGCCGAACGTGGTCGCCCGCTACCGCTCGTCGGGCAACGCGGGCGTGAGCGGTTATCGGGTGGCTCTCGACGCCGCGCTCCGCGAGCGGGGCGCGAGTGGAGTCCCGAATCCCGCGGCCCCCGCAGCCGCGCCGACTCGCGACGCCGCGACACCTCAGCCCCCCGCCGCCCTCTTCGACCTGGGCGCTCCCGCCCCGAGCACCGCCGACGCCGACCGCGGCCTCGTCGGCGCGTACGAAGCCGTCGGGCGCACCCTCGACGACCTGCCGTACACCGAGGAATTCGAGCGCCTCTACACCCAGTCCCAGGCCGAGCGTGCGGGCCTCTCACGCCGTGAGGCGTTTCACCGCCTGCACACCATCCGCAAGCGCGGCGATCTCACCCGGGTCGGGCGCTCGTCCACCCCGCCGCCGAAGATCGAGCCCGCCGAAGAGGCCGCCCTCGCGGGGCTGGTGACGGCGGCCGTGGGCACGCTTGGGCAGCGCGACCAGCTGCCCTACACGCCGGCATTTGATTCACTGGTTGAGCGGTTCAACGCGCAGACCGGCCGGCAGTTGCCCCCGCACACGGTGTGGCGTCTGGTGGCCAAATTGGCCAAGTAATCGCCAACTCGTGAAGATCCGCGGGCGGCGGTTGACAACCGCACCAAAAGGTGCCATGTTGGGCGCTCGGCGACCCGGTTCTGTGGCCGCCGACAGGAGCCCACCCAAATGTCTGCCCCGCTTACGTGCTATGTCCAGAGCCGCGACGGCGCTGTCGTCGCGAGCCTCGCCGGTTCGATCGGCATCGCCGAGACCGATATCCTCGACCGCGAGATCGACCAGATCGCCCAGAAGCAGCCCAAGATCGTCGTCCTCGACCTCGAGCGGCTCACCTTCATGAACAGCCTGGGCATGGGCGCGTTCGTGAAGCTCCACCAGGCGATCAAGCCCGCCGGCGGTGCCGTCCGCCTCGCCAACCCGTCCAGCTTCGTCGCCGGCGTCATCAAGGCGAGCAAGATGGAAGGGGTCCTGCGGATCTTCCCGAGCGTGGACGCGGCGATCAAAGGCTGAACACGCCTGAATGTCGGCACCCGGCCCGGCGCCCTTCTTTCCAAGGGCGAACCGGGCCGCTGCCGTTTCATCGAATCGGCCTTCGTGAGCGCCTCGCGTCGGCGTCGGGTGTCACTTACACTTGGCCCATATGTCGACGCACCACCCTTCTTCGCGCGCCGCCGGCACCCCCCCCCACGCCCCCCACGCCGCCAACCCACCCGCCCTTGAGAACATCGACCCCCAGGCCGTGACGATCTCGGGCCTGGTGCTCGAGCCGTCGTACGGGCCGGGCACGCAGGCGCCGGGAACGGGAGGGAGTGGGGGGGCGAAGTACGGCGTCACCGACTCGCTCGCCAACCTCGACCGCGACCTGCCCGCGCCGGGCGCGTTCCCCTACACCCGCGGGCTGTTCCCCGCCGGATACCGCCCCCGCCTCTGGACCATGCGCCAGTTCGCCGGCTTCGGCTCCGCCGACGACACCAACCGGCGCTTCAAGTACCTCCTCGAGCAGGCCCGGTTCGGCCAGGCCGGCGGGTCCAACACCGGCCTCTCCACCGCCTTCGACCTGCCGACCTTGATGGGGCGCGACTCCGACGACGAGCTCTCTACCGGCGAAGTCGGCAAGTGCGGCGTCGCCATCGACACCATCGAGGACATGCACCGCCTCTACGACGGGATCCCTATCGGCAAGGTGACGGTTTCGCAGACGAACAACGGCCCGGCCGCCGTCATCCGGGCTCTGTACCTGGCGCACGCCCTGCAGCGCGGCGTCGCGTGGGACCCCCTCCGCGGCCCGCTCCAGCACGACCTCCTCAACGAAGTCCACCCGCAGAACGAATTCACCCACCACCCCCAACCTTCCCTGACACCTGCCGTCCCCCCACACCCACGTCCC
>CAZMCC010000030.1:0-37336 GCA_964564695.1 uncultured Phycisphaeraceae bacterium
GGGGCCGGGGGGGCGCGCCCGGGGGGACGGGGACTCCCCCGAGCCTGGCGCGCCCTGCGCGGGCGGGGGAGGTAGAACCGGGCCGCGCGGGGGTTCCGGGAACTTGGACGGGGGGGCTTTACGCGGCCGGGGACGTGGGGGGCGGGGGGGGCGTGGGGGGCGGTGCCGGGGGCGGCTCGGGCGGGTCGACGGGGCGGACCTTGATCGTCATCCCGTCGGCGGACGTGACCCGCACGCGGGCCCCGGCGCGGACGAACGAGATCTCGCTCACGGCGTCGTACTTGCGGTCGTCGACGCGGATGACCCCCAACGGACGCAGGTCGACGACGACGACCCCCTCGGCCCCGACAAGGCGGGCGAGGGCCTCGGCCTGTTCCGGATCGTCGCGCACGGCGACCTCGGCCTTGCCGGTCTCGCCGTAGAGCAGCTTTTTCCCCATGGTTGTGTGCGGGAGCACCTGCAGCCCGAACATCACGACGATGGGCCCCAGCACGAGCATCGTGAGCAGGCCGGTGACGCCCCAAACGGCGCTGACGCGAAAGAGCAGGGTGATGCCGACGAGGGCGATGACGCCCGCGGTGACGGTGATGACGCCCATCGAGGGGATGAACACCTCGACCGCGAGCAGCAGCAGGGCGACCCCGAGAAGGATCAGCCCCCACAGAAGATTCGGATCACTGGTCATGCGCGTGAATCTTTAGCCCCGCTGGGGACCCCGGGGGTCGGAATCCCGGTGTCGGAATCCCGGACAGGTTCGACGGTGATCCGGAAGGCGTCGACGCTGACCAGGCGCACGCGCGTGCCGCGGGTGATGAACCCCACGTCGGCGACCACGTCGAGGATGTCGTCGCCCACCTGCACTCTGCCCGAGGGGTGCAGCGGGGTGAGGGCGACGCCGATGGCGCCGACCTTGGGCCCTTCGCGGGGCACGGCCATGGCCGCGAGCATGCCCATCGAGTCTTCGGAGTCGTCCTCGGACGGGCCGGTGTCCTTGAGGACAAACTTGTTGAACACGGGCAGGCCGCCGAGGTGGCGGGAGAGGAACATCAGTCCGGCGACGGTGGTGCCGCCGGAGATGACGACCGTGGCGATGGCGTAGAGGAGGCTGCGCTGGCGCCCGGGCGAGTCGGGAAAGAGCGGGTCGCCGCCGACAAAGGTGCCCACGAGCCCGACGAACAGCAGCACGAGCCCGCCGACGCCGAAGACGCCGAAGCCCGGGAGCACGAGGATCTCCATCGCGATGAACAGGATGCCGACGGCGATCGCCGCGATCTCCCACCATGAGGCCATGTTGTTGAGGAAGGGCGGGGCCAGCAGCGCGAACAGCGCGATCACCGCGATGATCCCCGGAACCGTCAGCCCCGGGTGCGTCATCTCGATGAAGAGCGCGAGCAGGAACACCACGAGCAGAACCGCCCGCACGATGAAGTTGTTCATGAACACCACGAGGTGTTCGGACCAGGTCTCATCGAGCCGGGCCGTGTTCGACGCGCCGAAGAACGCGGCGAGTTCCTGATCGGTCTTGATCGTCTGCGAGGCGAGGCCGAAGTCGATGGTCTGCTGACCCTTGAGGGTGACGACGCCGACGCCGTCGCTGATCTTGCGGATCTTCTTCCACTCCGGGGCGGCTGAGGGGGTGATCGTCGGGCGGGTCGAGGCGACCTGCTGGGCCTGGGCGACCTCGCGGACGAGCTCGTGGCCCATCGTGGGGGACGCGGGGGCGAAGCCGGCGCCCTCGGAGCTGGGGGGCGTCGCGACCGTCGCGGGATTGGGGTTGGGCGCTGAAGGTGCGGCGCCGGCGCGGGGGATCCGCGGGGCCGCGGCCACCAGCTCGGCGACTTCGCCGTCGGGTGGTGGGCCGAAGAGGGCCGTGTGCTCGGCCCGGTCGATGAAGACGCGCTGGCCGGTCTTGATGTTCTCGACGAGCCAGAGTTCGACGCCGCGCGAGACCATGCCCTGCACGAGCTTCTCGTCGTACCCGCGACGGCGTGCGGAGTCGACGACCTCGGCGAGCAGAGGGGCGAGCAGCTTCTGGCGCTCGTGCTCGGGGAGCTCGTTGAGCATGCCGAGCGGGTTCATGGTGATGATGAGCGAGTCGCCGATGGTGGCATAGTCACCGACGACGATCTCGCGGCACGCCAGCGCGATGATGGCGCCGCCGGAGTAGGCGTCGTGGTTGACCCACGCGACGGTGTTGGGGATCGGCGAACGCTTGATGAGCGAGCAGATTTCCAGGGCCGCCCCCAGCTCGCCGCCGGGGGTGTTGAGCTCGAAGACGATGGCGTCGGCCTTGGCGTCCTCGGCGGCCTTGAGCCGCCGGGCGATGCTCTTGGCCATGATCGAGTCGATCGGGCGGCTGATGGTGATGATGACGATGTTCTTGGCCGCGCGGACGGCGGGGATCGCCTGGGTGGCGGAGGTCGGGGCGGGCGAGGTGGAGGCCGTGGGGGCCGCGGGCGGTTCGACCGCGACGACGCTCGAAGCGACCAGGCCCAGGAGGGCCATGAGGCCGATCAGCCGGCGCAACCACGCCGTAGGCCCGAAGGGCTTGAGAAACGTGTTGGGCCCCATCCCCGACTCTGGCATCGTGAACGCTCCGTACCGCATTGCCACACTATAGATAGGGGCACGCGTGCTCCCGGGTGCGGCCGCAGGCTCTAGCGCCCGGCGGCCATGGCCCCCAGGAGCCCACGGAGAGGAAACCGCATGACGCGGATGTCGCTGATCGCATTGGTGGCCGCGGCGGGGGCGGCCGGAACGCTGGCGCGCTGGGGGCTCGCGTCGGCGGCAAACCGGCTGGCGCCCGGCTGGGGCTGGCCCGGGACGCTGACGGTGAACCTGCTGGGCTGTCTGGCGTTCGGCATCGTCTTTGATATTTCGGGAAAGGACGGGACGATTTCGCCGCACATCCGGGCCGTGGTCCTGATCGGCTTCATGGGCGCCTTCACGACCTTCTCGTCGCTGGCCTTCGACACCGGCGAACTGCTGCGGGCCGGGCGGACGGCAGCGGCACTCGGCAACCTCGCGGCGAACAACGTGCTGGGGCTGGGGTTGTTCTTTGCGGGGATGGCGGTGGTGGGGGCGCTGCGAGCAGATTGAACGAGCCGTGTGCGCAAGCTCACGGTGAACGATCGTTTTCGAGGGTGTGTCTGCGAACCGTCTGCGCGTGTGATACGAGAGGTCCACCGTGAGCTCACGCTCACGGCTCGTTCAAACGTCACTCCCCCGAACACTGCTCCACCGTCCACCCCAGCGTCCCGTTCGCGTCGCACTCGATGTGCACGGCGAAGAACCCGGGCTTGCCGTCGGGACCGGCCGCCTTCTCCACGCGCCGCACCAGCGGCCAGATGATCTTCTTGTCGGTCTCGGGAATCGGGAGTCGTTCGAGCTCGGCCACGTCGTGCCACGCGAGCTCGCCCTCGCCCATCACGCCGGTCTTCACCTGCACGGCCCCGAGCACGCGGTAGTAGAAGATCAGCCAGTTCGTCTTGCCCTCGTAGGCTCGCTCGGAGATGAGCCCGATGAGCTGGAGCCGCTCGATCGGGACCTCGATCTCGGCTTCTTCGTGGATCTCGCGCCGGGCGCACTGCGCGGGCGATTCGCCCGACGCCATGTCGAGCTTGCCGCCGATGGGCGAGCACATGCCCTTGTTGGGCTCCTTGATCCGGTGCAGCAGGAGCACGCGCCCCCGCTCGTCGCGGAGGTCGCAGAGGCAGGCGACTTTGTAAGGCAGGCTGGTCATTCGGGCGAAGGGTACGACGTGCCACCGGGCTTCGCAGCTCGGGCCGAAGCCCGGTGCGTTGGACGCCGTTTGCGAGCCGGCCCGTAACGTTCCATTCCACTCACAAGCACCGGGCTCCGGCCAGAGCCCCGCAGCCCGGTGGCAAGGGTCGATCACCAGTTCGACCGCAGCTCCGCCACCACGCTCTTGGCCAGCCGCTGGATCGCCGCGTTCTGGCCCGTCTCCAGGCTCTCGCCCACGAGCCGCGCGGGGATGAAGATGTCCGCCCCCTTGAAGTTCTTGCGCTCGACGATGACCTTGCCCGTGCGGTTGTTCCGCCACGCGAACTCGAGCACGATCTCGACGCCCTGCTCCTGCACCAGGCCGCTGCCCTCGCCGATCGAGACCGCCCTGAGGTCCGAGTTCGTGACCGTCCCCGACAGCACCGTGTCGGCGTTGCCCTGGCTCACGACGCGCCACGGCGTGTTCGCCTGGATCTCCTTGACGATCGCGTCCGTCAGCTCCATCTCGATGCCGCGGAAGAAGGTCTTGTTGCCGAACATCGGCACATGCACCGTGCGGACGCTCTCGTCGTGCGCCGACGACCAGCTGTACCCGTCGCGCGGGTCGGAGGCGCAGCCGACCAAGCTGACCACAAGGGCGAGCGCGGCGAGCGCGCCAGCCGTGCCGATGCAGAGTCGCGTGCGCGTCAAGGGGTACCTCCGGGTGCGGGGGGTGCGGGGGGGGTAGGAACGGGCTCGGGCGCCGGGGTCGGCGTCGGGCCCGCCGTGGGGGATTTCGCGGGCTGGCCGCGCATCGACTTGAGCCGCTCCTCGCGCGAGCGCGGCGTCACCGGCAGGGGCTCGCCATTGGCGGGCGTACCCGCGGCACCCTCGGGCGCGCCGACGGGCGCCGTCCCGGGATCGGGGAAGGTCTCGCCCGGGGCTCCCCCGGGTGCGGGCTTCGCGTCCGGCCCCGGCGTGGTCGGCGGAGTGGGGGGGGCGGGGGGGGGCGGCAGCCAGCCGCGCTTGGTCAGCTCATCGAGGCCCGTCTGTGCGGCGGTCGTGCGCGAGTGCTTGACGACGAGGCGCCGCAGCACGAGCCGCGCCGCCGCCTCGTCGCCGGTGCGCAGGTACCAGTCGGCCTGCTCGAGCATCGCGACCGCGACCGACTCGTCGAGCCGGATCTGCAGCGCGTCGTCGAGCCCGGCGTCCTGCGCCTGGGCCGGGTAGGCCCGCTGATAGCGGTCGATGAGCACGCTCGCGTCGACGAGGCTGGTCGCGTCGTAGCGCGGGCCCTTGAAGCGCGCGATGCTCGCGTAGATCTGGCGCTGCATCGCCTTCGACACGTACGGGCTCTTGGGAAAGTTGCGCACGAACAGGTCGTACGCCTCCGCCGCCATCTCCATGTCGCGCGTGCGGTAATACGCGTCGGCCAGCTCGATGATCGCCCGCTCGCCCAGGCGGCTGCCCGGCAGACGCTCCTGCACACGGATCAGCAGCTCCTCGCCCACGTCGAACGCGCCGGTGATCCGCATCCCCAGCAGCTTGCGCCGCAGCCCGTTCACGTAGCGCACCCCGATATCAAGCTCGCGCTCGATCGCCCGCACGAACTCCGGCGAGCCGGGGTACTGCTTGCACACCGCCTCGTAGTCGTACAGCGCCTTGAACTCGTCCCCACCCGCCGTGATCGCGTCGCCGCGCAGCAGATAGGCCTCGGCGAGTTCGGCCTTGTCGGTCCGCTCGTTCGCCTCGATCCACGTGTCGAGGATCGACTGGGCCGCCGCCGCCCGCCCGTCGGCCAGGGCGCGCCGGGCGTCGGCGATGATGGCCGCGTCGCTCCCCGGTGCCGGGGCGGTGGCCGTGGCCCATTGGCCGGACTCATCGAGCGTGTACTTGTTCGATTGGCCCTGCGCAGTCCCCGCGAGCAGCAGCACGAAGGCGACGGGAACGGCGAACGAGGAGCGTGGCGGCGGGCACAGGGGCATCGGCACAGAATAGAGGGTCTGGGCAAGGGGGTGCCACCAGCCGTGGATTCCGGCACAGCTTGGCGTCCGGCATGCCACGCCTTGGCGGCCCTGAGCCAAGCCGTGTTCCGGGGGGACACTCCTGTATGCCCCGCCACAGAGTGGTCCCAAGCGACCAATCCGTGTCAGACCCCCTCCCGGCTTGATCCGGCCCGGGTGGTCGGCTTCAATTGGGTTCGCCCGGACCCCGCTGTGGGGTTCGGTGATTGCCCGGATCAGTGACCCGACCGCAGACGCGGCCACCGGGTCGATCGCTTCGCCCGCCACCAATCAATTGTGGCGGTCTGGAGCACCCCGGCGGGTTCGCCCGACCGGGAGACGGAAGGAGTTTTTCGAACCTCATGGCTCGTTACACCGGTCCCAAGGTCAAGCTGTCGCGCCGCATCGGCGTCCCCATCGAGAACAACCCCAAGCACACCTCCAAGCGCCAGCTCGTGGCGCCGGGCATGCACGGCTACCGCGGCCGCCGCCTCCGCGACTACGGCATCCGCCAGAACGAGAAGCAGAAGCTCCGCCACCACTACAGCGTGCTGGAGAAGCAGTTCCGCAAGTACATCGCCGAGGCCGGCCGCCTCCCCGGCAACACCGGCGAAATGCTCCTGCGCCTGCTCGAAGTGCGTCTCGACAACGTCCTCCGCCGCTCCGGCCTCGCCCGGACCATCTGGGCCGCCCGCCAGATCGTGGCCCACGGCCACGTCATCGTGAACGGCCGCAAGACCGACCGCCCCAGCTACTCCTGCCGGGTCGGCGACGTGATCACGCTCAAGCCCAAGATCCAGAAGCTCATCCGCGAGAACATGGAATCGCTCTCGGGGCACGAAGTCCCGGGTTGGATCGAGCTCAATCCCGCGGAACTCACCGTCCGCATCGTGGCCCTCCCCACGTCTGACCAGATCCCCTTCGACGTGAACCCGAACCTGATCGTCGAGTTCTACCGGTAAAGGGATCAGGGGTCAGGGACCAGGGGCCAGGAGGCCAGGCGCGTGGGAGCTATCCGCTCATTTCGCGACCTGCTCGTCTGGCAACGATCGATGGACCTGGTCGAAACTGTGTACGCCCTGACCCGGACGCTCCCTCGGGAAGAGATCTACGGACTGAGCCAGCAGTTGCGGCGAGCTGCTGTCTCGGTACCCGCCAACATCGCCGAAGGACACGGGCGTGCCAGCCGAAAGGCGTATGCTCACTTTGTGTCAATCGCGTCGGGCTCGCTCGCGGAGACCGAAACACTGCTGGAGGTCGCTGTACGATTGGGTTATCTCGACGCGAACGCCGTTGACGTCGCTATTCAGCACTGCAAAGAGACCGGCCGCATGCTCATGGGCCTTCGCAACAGCCTTCGCGCTGCCCCCCCTGGCCCCTGATCCCTGGCCCCTGACCCCTCTCCCATGCTCAAATTCCTCCGCAAATACAAAACGTGGATCCTCGTCGTCGGCGGCACGCTGCTGATGATCGCGTTCCTGTTGCCCTCGGGCTTCAGCAAGCTCCCCGCGATGAGCGGCTCGGGCACGTTCATGAAGATCGACGGGCACAAGGTCAGCATGACCGAGTTCGCGCACGCGGCCCGCGAGCGCCAGGTCGTCATCCAGGTGGCCCCCGGCATGCTCGACGCCTTCGGCATCCAGCAGGAAGTGGATCACTGGCTCCTGCTCGTGCACGCGGCCGAGGAACTCGGCCTCGTCGGCGGGCCCGACGACGGGCGCGACTACATCCCCGACCTGGCCGCCGAGCTCACCACCGCCTCGCTGCGCCGCCCCATCAACTACACCGACCCCAAGGACCTCGAGCAGATCGAGACGCGGCGCCTGCAGATGGAGGAACGGGCCAGGATGGTCGGCGGGCAGCTTCGCATGCAGGACCGCGAGGTCTACCAGGCCCTCTCCAAGTTCCGCGGCATTGTCCGCATGTACGCGCTCTACGCGTCGATGGGCGAGGCCGTCTCCGCCCCACGCCTCGCGCTGGAGGCCCGCCGGCGCCTCGACCAGGGCGTCATCGACTACGTGTTCCTCCCCGCCACCAGCTTCACGCACACCGTCGACGAGCCCACGCCCGAGCAGATCGCGGCTCACTTCGAGAAGTATCGCGACGTCGAGACCGGACAGGGCGACTTCGGCCTTGGCTACCGCTTCGGCCCGCGTTTCCAGATCGAGTGGATCGCCCTCAACCGCTCCACGCTCTCCTCGGGCCTGACGGTGAGCCCCGTGGACGTCCGCAAGGCGTTCATGCAGGAAAACCCAAGCGGCACCGACGAGCAGTTCCAGGCCGCCCGCGCCGAGATCGAGCTCCGCCTCAAGAACGCCCAGATCGACAAGGTGATGGAAGAGGCCGCGGCCACGGTGCGGGCCGAGATCGCCAAGAGCCTGCGCAAGTTCGAGAGCAACGGCCAGTACCGCGAGCTGCCGGCCGACTGGATGGACCAGCGCCCCAACTACGACGCGATCTCCGGCGCGGTCGTCTCGCGGCTCAACGACGTGTTCGGCGTGGCGGTCGCCGCCCCGCCGGTGACACGGCGCAACGACGCGTGGCTGACGCAGGCGAACCTCACGACGCTGCCCGGGATCGGGCAGGCGACGATCCGGCGCGGGTCCCGGTCGGGCGGCTTCTCGCAGTACGTCATGTCGATCAAGGAGCTCGCCGGCCCCAGCGACATCGGGCTGCAGGTGGGCGTCCCGGGCGAGGCCGTGCTCGATCGCGTGGGGAACATGTACTTCTTCACCGTGACCGGGTACAAGCCGGCCGGACCGGCCGAGACCGCCGAGGAAATCCAGACTCAGCTGGTCTCGGACCTCAAGCGGGTTGCCGCGTTCGAGAAGCTCAAGGTCGACGCCGATGCGTACCGCCAGCAGGCGATCGCCGGCGGGCTCGAGCCGCTGGCCAAGCCGCCCGAGGGCTCGTCGGCGGCGATGCCGTTGACGGTCCGGCGCAACATCGGGGTGACCCGCACCGACACGCTGTACATGGACCAGGTGCTGAACGCCGACGAGACCAAGACCGCGATCATGGACGCCGTCGTGAAGCTCGACCCCAAGGTCGATCTCAGCAGCGTCGACCTGTCGCAGCGCACGATCACCCTGCCGATCGCCGATCGGCTCGGCCTTGCGGTGATCATGATCAAGGGCTACAACGCCACGACGACCGAGGCGTCGCGGACCCGCGACACCGGCCTCGCCCGCTCGATCGGGTCCGTCGAGCTCCGCGACGCGATGACCGCCATCACCGCCGCCGCGACCGACGGCGCCGGCGAAGAGCCGTTCTCCCTCAGCGCCCTCGCCAAGCGGTACAACGCGGAGCTCAGCGCCGAGCACAAGACGATGGAAGAACGCCGGGCGAAGGAAGAGGCCGAGGCGGCCGCGGCCACGCCCGGTGGCGGCACCCCCGCGAAGCCCGCGGCTCCGAAGCCCGCCACGATCGGGCGGTAAGCACTTGTGATAACTTGACGACCCCTGCCACGGATTGACCCCTTCGGGTCAATCCGTGTTTCTTTTTCCGGGTGCCCGGGCGGAGCTTTGTCCGCCCGGAGTTCACGCCGCATGCTTGTTTGCGCCCGACCCTCCATCCCTCCACCATTCACTGTTCACCGTTCACTCCACTCCTACCGTCCCCGCATGCCGCTCAACCACTACGTCACGCTCGGCCGTTCCGGCCTGCGCGTCAGCCCGCTGTGCCTGGGCACGATGACCTTCGGCCTCGACTGGGGCTGGGGATCCAGCCCCGAGGACTCGAAGAAGATCATCGACGCCTACATCAACCGCGGCGGCAACTTCCTCGACACCGCGAACATCTACACCAAGGGCCACTCCGAGAAGATCATCGGCGACCACGTCGGCCGCCACTCGGCGAAGCGAGACAGGCTGGTCCTCGCCACCAAGTTCCTCGGCAACATGTTCCCCGGCGACCCCAACTCCGGCGGCTCGCACCGCAAGGCGATCGTCGGCGCGCTCGAAGAGTCGCTCCGCCGTCTCCAGACCGACTACATCGACCTCTACTGGATGCACTTCCACGACCGGCACACGCCCATCGACGAGACGATGCGCACCCTCGACGAGCTCGTGCGCGCAGGCAAAGTCCGCTACATCGGCTTCAGCGACACCCCCGCCTGGCTGTGCGCCCGCGCCCAGACGCTCGCGGAGTTCAAGAACTGGACTCCCCTTGTGGCCCTCCAGATCGAGTACTCGCTCCTGGAGCGCACCGTCGAGGGCGACCTCGTCCCCATGGCCCGCGAGCTGGGCATGGGCGTCACGCCGTGGTCGCCCCTCAAGGGCGGCGTGCTCAGCGGCAAGTACACCCGCGACCATCAGCCGCCCGCCGGCCGCGGCGAGTGGGTCAGCAACCACCTCAAGGCCCGGGCCTTCGACATCATCGATGTGCTCATCCGGGTCGGCAAGGAAGCCAAGATCACACCGGCACAAGTAGCCCTCGCCTGGGTCCAGTCGCGCCCGGGTGTCTCCAGCTCGATCATCGGCGCCCGCACCATGGACCAACTCACCGATAACCTCGGCGCCCTCGAGGTGAAGCTCTCCCCCGAGCACACCACGGCCCTCGACGAGGCGTCCAAGGTCGTCCAGGCCTTCCCCCACGAGTTCCTCAAGTACACCGTCAACAACACCCAGGGCGGCACGACGGTCAACGGGACACCCAGCGAGGTCTGGAAACTCGCCCCCCAGTCCGACGCGGAGCGCCACTGAACCGGCGTCGCCGCCCGGCCGACGATTCTTCCGGCCCGAGCGCCGCCCGGCGAACGGGCAATCCCCTCCCGGGACATCTGTGCGCGCCACCCGCGTGGGCGTCGCCGCCTCCCTTTCCCGGTGTTTCACCCCCCGTATCCTCGGTGCATGATGATGATGACGACCTCGATCCTCGCGTCCGTCCTGATCGGTCTTGGCTCCCCCGTCCAGCCGGACCCGGCTTCGATCCTGCGTCCGGAGACACGCCGGCAGCAGCAGAACGCCGAACCCGGCCCGATCGCCGACCTGCCCCAGGGGGTCCAGACACCCAGCGAGATGGCCGACTTCGGCAACCGGCGCATCACCGGCATCGTCATGTCCCGATTCGGTCGGGTCTTCGTGTGCTCCCCCGCCGCGGCCAACGAACCCGGCTCCTGGCTGGTGGCCGAGCGCATGAGCGACGGCTCGCTCGTTTCGTACCCCCCCGCCGATCCCCTCAAGCCGCTCGTGCTCACGGGCGTCACCGCCATCCACATCGACGCGCAGGACCGCCTCTGGATCCTCGACTCCGCGAACCCCGACGCCAAGGGCGTGCAGCGCAAGGTCGGCTCGGGCGCCCTGGGCGCCGGCGACTCCGTCGGGCCCAAGATGGTCTGCGTCGAGCTCTCCACCAACGAGATCAACCGCGTCTGGAACTTCAACGAGTCCATCGCCCCGCCCACTTCGATGCTCGCCGACCTGCGCGTCTTCAGCAACGACAAGCGCAAGAGCGTCCGCGACGACCAGGGACGCGAGGCCATGGACCCCGTCGTCATGTACGGCGACACGAACTGGGTCTTCATCACCGACGCCGGCGGAGCCGACGCGGGCGGGGCCCTCCTCGCCGTGAACACCAACGCCGGCAAGGTCCGGCGCCTGCTCTCCGGCCACGCCTCCACCAAGGCCGAACCGGGCTTCGTCGCCAGGATCGGCACGACCGAGCTCAAGGGCGAAGCGGCCCCCACGGCCCTCAACGCCGACGCCATCGCCCTCGACGGCATCAACGACGTGCTCTACTGGCAGCCGCTGGGCTCGCGCACGCTCTATTCGATCAAGACGGCGTTCATGCGCGACAGCGCCGTCAAGGGCGAAGAGCTCGCGAGCAAAGTGAACACGCTCGGGCCCACCGTCATGGCCACGTCGATGCAGTTCGACGCGCAGGGCACCCTGTACTTCGCCGCCGTCGAGCGCGAGGAGATCGTCACCCGCTCCCCCAGCGGCACGCTCGCGACCTTCGCCCGTTCGCCCGCGCTCGGGTGGGTCGAGGGGCTTTCCTTCGGCGAGGACGCCATCAAGCGCGCGGTGATGCTGGCGCCGGCCACCCGCATGTACGGCCCGGCCGGCGAGGGCTCGTTCAAGGTGATGATGGCCCCGCTCGGTGTCAAGAAGTGAGTCCACCAAGGACGCCCCGATGCTGAGCCAGACGCTCCTCGCGGAGCACTTCGCCCGCGCCCTCGCGTACGAGCCCTACCTCGCCACCGCGAAGGCGACCGAGCAGGACCACTGGCGGGCCTTCCACGCGCGCGTGCACCTTTCCAGTGCCCAGGCGGCGCTGCTCGGGGCGTTCGCGCGCCGCGTCAACGTCCTGGTCCTCTCCGGAGCCTGGTGCGGCGACTGCGTGCAGCAGGTCCCCATGCTCGACCACATCGCCCGGGCTGCGGGGGGGGCCGGCGGGATGGTCGACCTGCGCCTCCTCGACCGCGATCTCAACCCCGAGCTGGCCGTCCCGCTGAAGATCTGCGGCGGCGCCCGCGTGCCGGTCGTGGTCTTTCTGAACGAGGACCTGGAGTTCGTCGGTCTCGCCGGCGACCGAACGCTCGCCCGTTATCGGGCGCTCGCGGCCCGCCAACTCGGCCCCAGCTGCCCCTTGCCCGGTGCGCCGGTGCCCCCCGACGAGCTCAGTGCGACTTTGCAGGGCTGGGTCGACGAGTTCGAGCGGGCCCACCTGCTGGTGCGCCTGAGCCCGAAGCTGCGCCGTCGCCACGCCGACTAAGGCTCGCGGGCGTCGACCAATCTCCCCATATTCACAGCGGTATACCGGCGCGGCGCCAATCCGTGCTCGTTTGTGGTGATTTATTACGCACGGTTTATGCTTGAATCGCCCACCGTCGGCTCTGTACGCGATCGCGCGTTGATACGTGCGCGCGCTGCAGCGCCGGTGATCACAAGGAGGGCGTCACGCCGCGACACGCGGACAAGCGAAGGACACTGCTCATGAAGATCTGCGTCACCCTGTTGATGGTCATCGCCGGCGGAGCCGGTGCGATGGCCCAAGATTTCGCCGTGGTCGACCGCTTCGCCGCGGGGCCCGGCCCGTACGTGGCCGACGCCGGTGAAACCGGTCAGCGCGGCACCGGCATCCTGTACTCTCGCACCACCGAGACCGCCAGCCGCTTCAACCCCGGCGTCGGCGGCACCCCGCCCGGCTCGGGCCTCCAGCAGGACGTCATGTTCGACGACGTCCCGATCCCCTTCAGCCGCCTCGGCGGCAACACGTCGATCGCCGTGAGCCGCGTCACCGTCGGCGTCCGTCGCCTCGCCAACGCGCCCGCCGTCGACGTCTCGCTCTTCTTCTCCACCGCCACCAGCGGCACCGTCGCCCCCGACACCGCCCTCGACGTGCCGTTCAACAACATCGCCACCGTGTCGCTGCTCGCCAACGGCGCCACCGCCGTGACGACGCTCGTCACGCTCGGCGACGGCATCAACCCGCTCTTCACCGTCGCGCTCAACACCACGCTGCTGACCCCCGACTTCGGCACCTTCTTCCTCGGCATGCAGTTCAGCAACGCCGACAACCTCAACGGCTGGCGCGTCACGTCCGGTCCGGACGCCAACGCCAACGCCGTGTGGCTCTTCGACTCCGACAACGCCAACCCCGAAGGCGCGTTCACCCTCGGCGGCGTCCCCACCGCCGCCTTCTACATCGAAATCGAAGGTACTCCCGTTCCTGCACCCGGAGCGCTGGCCCTCCTCGGGCTCGGCGGCCTCACGGCCGTCCGGCGCCGCCGGTAAGTCTCGGACCCGCGAACAGAGGTGAGTTCATCCGAGGGATGCGATAAACACCCGGACGCCCACCGCCCGGGTGTTTTCGCGCGCCCGCAGCGCGGTATGCTCCCGCCATGGTGAACACGCCTCTGATGATCGGCGGAGCGACGGTGGGGGGGATGCTCGTGGGAGCCGGCGTGCTGCACGCCATCCCCAAGTTGGGCGCCCCCGGCAAAGCCCTCGCGACCTGGCTGTGCCGTGCCCCCGGCCTCGACCTGCTCATCACGTACTTCACGATCCTCCCGATCGCGGCCGGGGCCTGGTTCGGCGGCTGGCTCGGGCTGCTCGCGGGCGTCGTCGGCCAGATCGTGAGCGTCACCCTCTGGGGCTGGCTCCACGAACTCGCCAACCCGCAGGCCCGCAAGGGCCCGCGAATCGTCCACACCCTTAACCGCCACTTCGGGCGGTTCCGCAACCACGCCGCCGTGTGGTGGACGGCGTGGGCCGTGCCGCTCTTTTGGATCGTCCGCGTCGGCGAGTTGTTCATCTACCCGCCGCTGCACTGGCTCGTGAAGCTCCCCAAGTACAAGCAGGCCGAGTGGGTCAACGTCTCGCGCCAGAAGTTCAGCGGGCTCGTGGGCCACGACCTCATCTGGTGCCTCTATTGCGACTGGATGACCGGCGTCTGGAGCCTCGGAAGCGAGATGCTCCGCAACGTCGAGAGCTTCTGGTGCCCCATCCGCTTCAGCTCGCCGGAGAAGTGCGAGAACTGCTCGGTCGATTTCCCCGACATCAAGGGCGGCTGGGTCCCCTCCACCGGAACCATGGCCGATGTGACCCGCGTGCTCGACGAGAAGTACGACCCGGCGAAGAACCCCACCGGCGAGAACGCGTGGTTCGGCCACCCGGTGCGACTCACGGTGAAGGGCGAGGAGCGCTGAGGCACCCGCCGCGAGAAGCCCATGAACTGCCGCACCTGCGACTATCCGCTGTGGAACCTCAAGTCGCGGGCGTGCCCCGAGTGCAACACGCCGTTCGCGCCGTCGCAGTTCCTGTTCCAGCGGCAGAAGGTCGCGTTCTGCTGCCCGCACTGCGACCAGCCCTACTACGGCCGGGGCGAGGGCGGCCACCTCGAACCTCGCGCGTTCTCCTGCGTGAAGTGCGCCCGGGCCATCCACGAGGACGAGATGGTCCTGCGCCCGGGCCCGGGCGTCGCCGCCGAACGCACCCGGTTCCGGCCCATTCCGTGGTTTGACCCCGCGATCACCTCGTTCTTCTCCCGACTCGTGCAGACATCCGTCTGGGCCCTCTTCCTGCCCTGGCGCCTCGGGCGCCGACTGCCCACCACCCCCGACCGTCCGCTCGCGGCCGTGGGCTTCGCGGCGACCGCCGTGCTCGTGATGCTGATCCCCGGGGTGCTCGCGACGGCCGCCTTCGGGTTTCTCCTCCCCACCGGCGGGATAGCCGGCCTGGTCGCGATCACGTTCCTGTGCGGGGCGGTCGGGTGGGGATTCGTCGCGATCCTGCCGTGGGCGGTCTCGGCGCATTTCGTGCTGGCGTCGTCAGGCTCGACGCACGGCGGGTTCAAACGCACGCTCGCGTGCATGGCGTACGGCGTCCCGGCGTGCCTGCCGCTCGCGATCCCGCTGCTGGGGATGTACATCGCTCCCGTCGCCGTCATCTACTGGGCGGTCCTGTCGATCGTGATGATCGGCGTATCGCAGCGGGTGTCGTGGTGGCGCTCGATCTTCGCGGTGTCGCTGTTCCCCGTGTTTGTCGCCCTGTGCATCGGCGCGTTCATCCTGCTGGTCATCATGCCCGGTTACCGCAGCGCGATGGCGACCATGGCCGCGATGCAGTCCGCCACGACGCCGTCGCAGCAGGCGGCGACGATCTCCACGGCCATCCTCGCCCACGCCGGCGCCAACGCCGGCGCCGGTCCCGTGCACATGAGCGACCTGCTCTTCACCCCGGCCCTCAAGCCCGAAGACCTGCTCTCAGGGCAGCAGTATCGAACCGACGCGCGGGCCTCCATCGGCGGCGTCAACTTTGCAACCGCCGGGCCGACCCTGGATCCCAAGACGATCGCCGGCATCCGCGCGAGCGTTCGCTCATCAGGCCCGATCATCGCCCACCGCCTCGGCGACGTGGTGTTCACCTATCACGGCATCGACCTCACCGCCCCGGCCGACCCCGGCCTGTGGATGTTCGTGATCACGACGGAGGCGTCCCGCTTCGCGGTCGCCGCGCCGTCAAACTCCGGCGTCCCGGCCCGCCCGAACCTGGCGATCGCGTGCGCCGACGGATCGGTGGCCGAAATCCCCGACTCGGCATTCAGATCCGCGCTCGACGCGCAGAACGAACTGCGAGTGTCCAAGGGACTCCTGCCCCTGAAGGACCCGCGGAACATGACGGCGAACGACTACATGACGCCGGCGGAGACGCAGGCGACGCCGGCGAGCGACCCGCCGTGAATGTCCGGCCCCCTCTCCCTCGCGCTGCTTTGAGCGAGGGAGAGGGCAGGGGTGAGGGCTCTGCTTCTACTTCTTCTTCAACGCTCCGCAGCCATGTGCATCGCCGCGCGATCACGACGCGGCAAAAGTCAGGCACGCGAGAATGTCCTCATGCTTGAGGTGCGGAAAGGCGTTGAGCACGTCCGCCTCCGGCCAGCCGGGAGCCGAGAAGTTCCACGACGCGCTCAACAGAAATTCGCGTCCTCTCCACCACCGGTTTGCCGGCGAGGACGTCGGGGTCGAGCACAATGCGGTCAGCGAGACGCTGGGCGGCCATGCCCCAATTCTACAACGTATTCGCAGGGGCGTTCAGCTCGCGTACGCCGCCATCGGCGGGCACGTGCACACCAGGTTCCGATCGCCGTACGGGTTGTCCACCCGCCCCACGGCCGGCCAGAACTTGTGTTCCTTGACCCACGCCAGCGGGAACCCGCCCTGCTCGCGCGGATAGGGCCGGTCCCACTTGTCCGCCGTCAGCACGTACACCGTGTGCGGCGCGTGCTTGAGCGGGTTGCTGTTCCGCGGCAGCTCCCCCTTCTCCACCTGCGCCACCTCCGCCCGGATCTGGATCATCGCCTCGCAGAAGCGGTCCAGCTCGCTCTTGGGCTCGCTCTCGGTCGGCTCGATCATGAGCGTGCCCGCAACCGGCCACGACATCGTCGGCGCGTGGAACCCGTAGTCGATCAGCCGCTTGGCGAAGTCGTCGACCTTGACCTCGGCCGAGTCATCAAACGCCCGGACGTCGAGGATGAACTCGTGGGCGCACCGCCCGTTCTTGCCCACAAACAGAGTCTTGTAGTGGCTCTCGAGCCGCTTGGCCATGTAGTTCGCGTTCAGGATCGCGACCTGGGTCGCCTTGCGCAGCCCGGCCGAGCCCATCATCGCGATGTACATCCAGCTGATGAGCAGGATGCTCGACGAGCCCCACGGCGCCGCGCTGATCGGGCCGATGGCCTTCGAGCCAGCCGCAGAACCCTTCTCGAACGGCGACACGACCGGGTGCCCCGGCAGGAACGGCGCGAGCTTCTCGGTCACGCCGATCGGCCCCATGCCGGGACCGCCGCCGCCGTGGGGGATGCAGAACGTCTTGTGCAGGTTGAGGTGGCACACGTCGGCGCCGATGAGCCCGGGCGAAGTGAGCCCGACCTGGGCGTTCATGTTCGCCCCGTCCATGTAGACCATGCCGCCGTGCTTGTGCACGATCTCGCAGACCTTCCGCACGCCCTCCTCAAACACCCCAAATGTGGACGGGTACGTGATCATGCAGCACGCGAGTTCCTTCGCGTGCTCGATCGCCTTGGCCTCGAAGTCCGCGAGGTCCACGTTCCCGCGTTCGTCGGTCGCCACCGGCACGACCCGGAACCCCGCCACCACCGCCGACGCCGGGTTCGTCCCGTGCGCCGAGTCGGGAATGAGGCACACCTTGCGATTCAGGTCCCCACGGCTCTCGTGATACGCCCGGATCACCACCAGCCCCGCAAACTCGCCCTGGCTGCCCGCATTCGGCTGCAGGCTCACCGCCGCGAACCCGGTGATCTCCGCCAGCCAGCTCTCGAGCCCCGCGAACATCTCGCGGTAGCCCCTGGTCTGCTCCGCGGGGGCGAACGGGTGCAGATTGCCGAACTCCGGCCACGTCACCGGGATCATCTCGCTCGTGGCGTTGAGCTTCATCGTGCACGAGCCCAGCGGGATCATCGCCTGGCCCAGCGACAAATCGCGCCCCTGCAGCTTGAAGATGTACCGCAGCATCTCCGTCTCGGAGTGGTGCGTGTTGAACACCGGGTGCGTCATGAACGCGCTGGTGCGCTCGAACGCCGTGGGAATCGCGAGGTTCGCGCCCGCCGCGAGGGCGTCGACGTCCGCGTTCGCCACCCCAAACGCCGCGAGCACGTCGCGGACATCCGCCTTCGACGCCGTCTCGTCGAGCGTGATCCCGAGGGTGCCGTCGCCGAAGTCGCGGAGGTTGATCCTGTTCGCCGCGGCCGCGGCCACGACCTGCTGCGTCGTCTTCCCCGCGAGCTTCACCCGCAGCGTGTCAAACACAAGCCCATCACCCGCCTGATGCCCCGCCTTCGCCAGCCCCGCCCGCAGCGCCATCGTCAGCCCGCGCACCCGCTGGGCGATCGCCCGCAGCCCCTCGGGACCGTGATACGCCCCGTACATCCCCGCCATGATCGCCAGCAGCGCCTGGGCCGTGCAGATGTTGCTCGTCGCCTTCTCGCGCCGGATGTGCTGCTCACGCGTCTGGATCGCCATCCGCAGGGCCATGTGCCCCTGCGCATCGCGCGACACCCCGATGATCCGCCCCGGCATGCGCCGCGCAAACTCGCTCTTGGTCGCCAGGAACGCCGCGTGCGGCCCGCCGAACCCCATCGGCACGCCGAAGCGCTGGCTCGACCCGATGCACACGTCCGCGCCCCACTCGCCCGGAGGCGTGAGCAGCGTCAGCGCGAGCAGATCGGCCGCGGCCACCAGCATCGCCCCCGCCTTGTGCACCTTCTCCGCCAGCTCCTTGTTGCTCTCGACTCGCCCGTCGCTTGTCGGATACTGCACGAGCACGCCGCAGAACAGCCCATCCGCGAGGTCGATCTTCGCCGGGTCACCGACAACCGGCGCCACGCGCAGCGACTCGCACCGCGTCTTCACCACCGCGATCGTCTGCGGGTGGCAGTCCTGGCTGATGAAGAACGCCTGCTTGCTCCCCGTGTGCCCGCCCGCGATCGAGTAGCACATCGCCATCGCCTCGGCCGCGGCCGTGCCCTCGTCCAGCAGGCTCGCGCCCGCCAGCGGCAGCCCCGTCAGATCCGAGATCATCGTCTGAAAGTTCAAGAGCGCCTCGAGCCGTCCCTGGCTGATCTCCGCCTGGTACGGCGTGTACTGCGTGTACCAGCCCGGATTCTCCATGATGTTCCGCAAAATCACCGGCGGCGTGATCGTCCCGTGATACCCCATCCCGATGTACGAGCGGAACACCTGGTTCTTCGCCGCCAGCCCACGCAGCTTCGCCAGCGCCTCCGACTCGCTCAGCCCGCGATCGGGCAGCCCGGCGAGCTTGAGCAGCTTGCCGAGCCGGATTCCTTCAGGCACCGTCTGGTCGGTCAGCTCCTCGAGGCTCGTGCACCCCAGCAGCGCGAGCATCTCCGCCACCTCATCGTCGTTGGGCCCGATGTGCCGATGCCAGAACGTGTCCGACGGCTCAAGATTCGGCCCGCCGACCCTGGTGTGCGACCCGTTGGCGTGGGGCGCATTGGACAGAGCATGGGTTGCGGCGGACTTGGCGGGCGTCGGGGGCACGGCGGACGAATTCGGGCTCATCGGGAGTCGTTCCTGGTCGTCCCGCGTCACGCGCAGGACGGGTGATTTGTCAACGGAACTTCTGCTCCGCAAGTGTAGGAATGCGATCCGCCGCCCGCGCGCAGGGTATCCCCACGCAACCACTCCGCTCCGCCCGCGATACACTCTACTTCACGGGCAATTCGCCCCCCCGAAAGGATCCCCGATGACCCTGTCGATTCCCCGCCGCAATCAGCGGACGGCCGTGTGGACGTGTTCCCTCGCCTTGACCCTCCTGAGCGTCGCCGGGCTGGCCGTCGGGCAGGATGCCGGGGGGGGCAAGCCCGCCGTCGCGGCGGCAGCGACCACCGCCTCGGGATGGACGGGTGCCCGCACGGCCCCCGCCAAGACCGGCGACGAGGCCAAGGGCGACGAAGCGAAGGGCGACGCGACGGCCGCCAAGCCCGCCGTCTTCGCGCTTGCCGAGTCCGACGTCACGATCTATCGCGAGCACCTCATCACGCTCGCCAACCCGTTCTTCGACGGACGCATGCCCGGCTCCCGCGGCAACGAGCTCGCGGCCGCGTACATCGAGCAGCAGTTCAAGGCCCTGGGCCTCAAGCCCGGTTTCGCGCCCGGCCCCGACGCCAAGCCTGGCGACACCGCCACGTACCGCCAGCCCTTCGAGTTCGGGCGGCGCACGGACGTGACCAAGGCGGTGTTCTCCTACGGCTCCACCGAGCTCAAGCCCGGCACGGACTTCAACGTCCTGGGCGTCTCGGGCACGGCCAGCGTCACCGCCCCGCTCGTATTCGTCGGCTACTCGCTCACCGAGGGTCCCGCGCCCGATCACAAGGCCTTCAGCAGCTATAAGGACGGTGGGGGGGGTGGGGGGGGCGACGACCTCAAGGGCAAGATCGCGGTCATCCTCCGCTTCGAGCCCCAGAACGACCAGGGCAAGAGCAAGTTCACCGGCGACTCGTGGTCGAACGCGGCCGCCGCGTATCCCAAGCTCGAGGCCGCCGCCAAGCGCGGGGCCGCGGGCATCATCGTCGTCCACCCGCCCGGCGCCCAGGACCCGCGCGTCGACACGATCCAGACCGCGCAGGACACGGGACGCCTCGGCAAGGCGTTCGATATTCCCGTGGTGATGATGACCATCCCCGCGGCCGACGCGCTGGTTCGCGCGGCCGACTCGAGCGGCCGCTCGCTCGAAGACCTCCGCAAGATCGCCGATGCCGGCGGGCACGGCGGCATCGACCTGCCCAAGACGAGCGTCACGCTCGACGCCGGGATCGAGCGGGCCCCGCGGACCACCGACAACGTCCTGGGAGTCCTCCCGGGCAAAGGCGCGCTCGCCTCGCAGTACATCGTCGTCGGGGCCCACTACGACCACGTCGGTGACAACTCGCTGGGCGGGTCGCGCTCCGGGCAGAACGGCGTCATTCACCCCGGCGCCGACGACAACGCATCGGGCACCAGCGGCATGCTCGTGAACGTCCGCTGGCTCACCGAGCACTACAAGAACCTGCCCGAGAACGCCAGCGTCCGCTCGATCCTCTTCATGGGCTTCTCCGCCGAGGAAATGGGCCTCATCGGCTCACGCTTCTACGTCAAGAACCCGACGATCAAGGCCTCCGAGATCGACGCCATGCTCAACATGGACATGATCGGGCGCCTCCGCGAGAACAAGCTCGACCTCGCCGGCCTCGGCAGCGCCAAGGACTTCCAGGCCACCATCCAGCCTCTGTTGGATTCCAGCGGCCTCACCATCAACGCCCTCCCCGGCGGACGCGGGCCCAGCGACCACGCCTCGTTCTACGGCGAGAGCATCCCCGTCCTGCACTTCTTCACCGGCCTCCACGCCGAGTATCACACCCCCAAGGACACGTCCGACACCATCAACTTCGAGGGAGCCACCCGCGTCGCGAAGCTGTGCTCGCTCGTCGCGATCGACCTGGCGACGCGCACTGATCGTCTCGAATTCACGCAGTCGAGCGGGCCGAGCATGCCCAGCGACGACTCCTCGCGCGCCAACGCGGGCCCGGGCAGCGGCCCCGCCACCGGCATGCCGAGCCTCAAGATCCGCTTCGGCATCGCCCCCGGCAGCTACGCCGAGGGCGAGGCGGGCATCCCCGTCGGCGAGGTCTACCCGAACACCTCGGCCGCCGACGCGGGCATCAAGGCCGGCGACCGGCTCATCAAGTGGAACGGCGAGCCGATCGGCGACGTCGCCGACTGGATGGCGAAGATGGCCAAGCACGAGCCGGGCCAGGAAGTCGACGTGACCGTCGTCCGCGATAAGGCCGAGCAGGTCATCAAGGTCAAGCTCAAGGCCCGCGAACGCGGCCAGCGGTGATCGTCCTCCCTCTCAGGCTCCCTCTCCTACGTCCTCCTCCACGCCTCCGCAGCCACATGCGTCGCCGCACGCATCGCGCATCCGAATAGCGAACACACGCTCGGGCCTCCGACACCTCTTCCCCCCGAAGGCCGCGACACCTCTTCACGCCCAACGCCTGCCAGCCCCTCTTCACGCCGAAGGCGTGACAGGAAGTAGCCGGGGGTGGAGGCTCTGCGACACCCCCGGAAAAGGCCCCATTGTTCCTCTTTTGCCTTTGCATCGCACCCTGACAGGGTGCTCGTGCCGTACGTCAACGGGTATTCCCGCGCACAGGATCAACGGTGATCGCCGTGGCCAGTCGCTCCCGCTCCCGGCTCTTATCGCGCCGCGATCCTGCATCGCCACCGCGCCGGTCAGCCAAGTCGGGCACTTCCTGCCGGAGCGGTGGAGCGGTAGCGCCAACAATAGTCGATCACAGGACAAACAGCAGCGGACGTGACATCGCTTGCGCTTCAACCACCAGTGCCCGAAGTTTCCCCAAGAAGGCCAGTGTGGCCGCTTCACGTGCGGTACCGGCTACTGAATCGATCACGGCCAACACCTTCGTGACTGCCGTAGCGTCGATCCACTCCTCTTCGTATTCATCAATGATCGCTGCACATCTGGCGTTGATCGCCGCGAAGAACTTCAACCGCCACAGGTCTGCAAACACCTCGTAATTCGGAATGGCCAAGGCCCGAACACGCATGCAGGGATCGACATCATTGGTACGCAGGCACTCCTCCGCCTCCACGTCGAGAGGGAGAACAACAGCTTGACGATAGAGTGCGGAATTCTGCATGTGTTCACTCGATCAGAACGTGTGTTGCCGTGTTCAGGTCATTGCCCGATAACGGCCAACTCCGCCGCGAGCGCCGCGTTCGCCTTCACGAGCTCGATGTTCGCCCGCAGCGTCGCCCCGCCGGAGAGCTCGTGCACCTTTCCGAGCAGGAACGGAGTAACGCCGCGCCCGCTGACACTCTGCGCGGCCGCGAGCGCGTTCGCCTCGCGCAGCCACCGCTCCCAGTCCGCCAGTGCCAGCTCATGCTCCACCGGAATCGGATTGCACACGACAACCCCGCGGTTCGTCCGGGCGAGCTCGTGGCGCAGGTACTCTCCAAGCGCCCGCGCATCATCGAACCGCGCATCGACCGCGATCGGCGGATCGGCCGCGCGCAGGTAGAACGCCGGAAAGTGGTCGGTGCGGTATCCGACCACGGGCACGCCGAGGGTCTCGAGAAGCTCACGCGTCGCGTGCACGTCGAGAATCGACTTGACCCCGGCCGTCACGACCGCGACCGGGAATCGCGTGAACGCAAACAGGTCCGACGAAACATCGATGTGAGCGGCGTCGGTGAGCGGGTGCACCCCGCCGAGGCCACCCGTGGCGAACACGCTGATCCCGGCCCGCGCAGCGAGTTCCATCGTTGTGGACACCGTGGTCGCGCCCGAGAGCTTGCCCGAAAGCGCAAGGCCGAGATTGGCCGTGTTGAGCTTCGGCGTCTGCTCGCCGGGCATCGCGAGCAGCTCGGCGAGCTGGGCGTCGCTGAGCCCGACGACAGGCTCTCCCCGCAGCACGCCGACGAGGGCCGGCTCCGCCCCACGTCCGCGCACGATCGCCGCAAGCTCGCGTGCCAATGCGGCCGCCGCCGAACGCGGCACGCCGTGGAGCAGCAGGGTGGTTTCGAGGGCGACGCGCGGGCGGGGCATGCGGGGATTGTTGCGTGATCCGAGCCTCCCGCGCGAGCGGGAGGTGCTGGACTCCCGGCACACAAGACCTCCCGCTCGCGCGGGAGGCTCGGATCGGCGAGCGTCCCCCGCCCCGGCGCGTTGGTAGTATCCGCCAGTCCGGGCGAAAGGCCGCCCGCCGGAGCCCCACCCATGGCCAGGAAAGCCCCCCGCCGCACCGCCGCAACGCCCGCGTACAAGCCGAAGTCGAAGGCCCCCGCGAAGGGCTTCGGCGACGAAACCGCCGACTTCCCCGTCGTTCACCTCACCCGCTGGATCAAGGCCCACGCCGGCCAGTTCCAGCCGCCGGTCGGCAACAAGCAGATGTTCGCGAAGTCCAAGAACGCGATCATGTTCGTCTCCGGCGGGCCCAACACCCGAAACGACTTCCACGTCAACCCGACCGAGGAGCTGTTCTTCCAGATCAAGGGCGACATCGCGGTCCGCGTCCGCCCCCTCGACGACTCCAAGCCCCACGACGTCATCGTCAAGGAGGGCGAGATTTTCCTCCTCCCCTCGTGGGTCCCGCACCGCCCCCAACGCCCCGCCGGCACGCTCGGCCTCATCATCGAGTTCCCCCGCGGCGTCGACAGCGAGGGCGACCCGCACAAGGACGGCCTCCGCTGGTACTGCCCCGAGTGCGACCACCTCGTCTACGAGGCCCGCTGGGTCCTCAAGAAAATCGACGAGGACCTCAAGATCATCATGCACGACTTCTGGGACGGCCCGACCGACCGGCGCACATGCAAAGACTGCGGCCACGTGATCGAACGCGCCGGCGCCATCAAGCTCAGCGGTGGCCAGGTGAAGGCGGCGGGAAAGAAGAGTTCACCACGGAGAGCACGGAGGACACGGAGTTAGGCAGGAGAGAGGAAGAGAGGATTCGAGAGTTTGACCATGGCCCTGTTGCATGAGCCCATTACCGAGAGCATCATCGCGGCCGCGGTGGACGTACATCGACATCTCGGACCGGGCCTGTTGGAGTCGGCGTATGAAGCGTGCTTTGCCCATGAGCTGATGACCCGCGGCGTGGAGTTCCAGCGCCAACTGGAATTGCCGGTGGAGTACAAGGGACTTCGCCTCGATGCCGGATATCGACTCGACATCGTGGTTGCACGCGCAGTCGTCGTGGAAATCAAGGCAGTCGACACTCTTGCCGCCGTGCATGAAGCACAGCTCCTGACGTACCTTCGACTCAGTGTCTCCGCGTCGGCCTCCTCATCAATTTCAATGTCCCGATGCTCCGTGACGGCGTGAAGCGCCGAGTAATCTAGCCTTCTTCTCTTTCTCCTCCTGCTTCATCTCCCGCTCCTCCTCCGTGCCCTCCGTGTCCTCCGTGGTGAAATGCCTTCATGACCATCGACCTCCACACCCACATCCTCCCCAAGACCTGGCCCAGCTGGACCACCAAGTCCGGCTACGCCGGCTGGGTCGAACTCGCACACGAATCTCCCGGCTGCGGCGGGGGGGCCCGCATGTGCCAGACCACCTCCACTGACGCCTCCACCCCCCCCAAGTTCTTCCGCACCGTCGACGCCAACCTCTGGGACCCCGCCGTCCGCCTCGCCGAGATGGACGCCCACGCCGTCGGCGCCCAGGTCCTCAGCACCGTCCCCGTCATGTTCAGCCACTGGGCCAAGCCCGCCGACGCCCATGACCTCCACCGGCTCCTCAACGACCACATCGCCGAAATCTGCCGCGCCCACCCCACGCGCTTCCACGGCCTGGCCGCCATCCCCATGCACGACCCCGTGCTCGCGTGCACGGAGCTCGAGCGGGCCGTCACGCCCACCTCCCGCGGCGGCCTCGGCCTCCGCGGCGTCCAGATCGGCACCAACATCGCCGGCAAGAACCTCGACGATCCCGACGTCGTCGAAGTCCTCGCCTACGCCGAGTCGCTCGGCGCCTGCGTCTTCGTCCACCCCTGGGACATGCTCGCCCCCGAGCGCATGGAACGCTACTGGATGCCGTGGCTCGTCGGCATGCCCTGCGAGACCACCGTCGCCGTCGTCTCCACTCTCTGCGGCGGCCTACTCGACCGCCACCCGCGCCTGCGCATGTGCTTCGCCCACGGCGGCGGCGCCTTCCCCGGCACGCTCGGACGCATCGTCCACGGCTTCGCCGCCCGCCCCGACCTCTTCCCCCCGACCGCCCGCGACCCACGCGAATACCTCGCCGCCCCCGCCGCCCCCGCACGCATCTGGGTCGACTCGCTCGTCCACGACGACGACGCCCTGCGCCTGCTCGTCAAACTCTTCTCCGCCCGCCGCGTCTGCTGCGGCAGCGACTACCCGTTCCCGCTCGGCGAGAGTGTCGCCGGTGAGCTCATCCGGGCCGCCGCGTGGGCGTCGCCGCCGCAGCGCGAGGCGATGCAGTCGACCGCGGCCCGCGAATTCCTGGGATTGCAGGCGGTCTAATCCGGGTGGCATGCTCAAGCCGCCCAGGGCTTGAGCATGTCCTCGTTCCAGGGGGTGCCCGGGGTCGGGTGCTTCGCTTTGGCCCCGGCCGTGGGTCGAGCGAGGTCGGTCTACGAGCGGACTCCATCCCCCTTTCCCCGGGTCTGCCCAAAGCGGCCGACCCGGGGCACCCTCCGCACACGTCATCCCGAATTCGCATGAGGCTCCTGCCACGCCTCCGGCGCCAGCCGCTTCTCCATCCAGATCCGATTCGCCGGCGTCTGCACATACCCCAGCGGCGTGTACACGTCCATCGCGTCCCTGGTCGCGAGGCACCACCGACGCACCGTCTGGATCCGCGGATCGGCCATGAGTTCCTTGACCATGCGCGTCGCGAGGCCGCGCCCGCGGTGGGCGTCGAGAACAAAGACGTCACAGAGGTACGCGAACGTGGCGTAGTCCGTGATGACGCGTGCGAAGCCGACCTGTTGGCCGCCCTCGCGCGGGCCGGTCATTTCGTACGCCCCGATCACGCCGCTCTCCTCGATCGCCGTCTCGATGATCTCACGCTTGACGCGCGGAGCCCAGTAGCTCGCGCTCAGAAACCCATGGACAACGTCGAGATCAATGCGGGCCTTGTCACGGGAGAGTTCGTAGGACATGGCGCAACGATACGAGACGCGAGCGCGAGCGAGTGGAAGATCTTCATCGCGATCCCCGTCATCACCGCCGCTTGGTCTTCTTCTTGCTCGCCTTCCGCGTGGTGGCGGGCTTGGGGCGAAGATCCGCCGCGAGCGCCTCACGTACAGCCCGCTGCGCCGCCCGTTCAATCGGGCCGATGCTGCGGAGGATCGCGTGCGGGTTCTTCGGTACAGCTTTCTGTGTCATTGCGAAAGTGACTGTATTCGCCGGAACGTCGTCGCGTTGCGGGTAACCGTGGAACCCGTTGCGACCTTGGCGGCGACCAGCCGAGGCCGTCTGCCCGAATTGTCCAGAATGCGCCATGTGCGAGCCAGCGGCACGTACAGCGAGAACAGGTTGCTCAGCGACCTGACGTAGCGGCGCCTCACTACGTCACTCGGCACGTCGTGTCCTCCCTTGCGGACACGCGCCTCGACGCGCTCGACGGCGAGTGCGGGCGACGCCAAATACACGTACACAAGGTGAAATTCGTAGCCGCCGGTGCACAGTTCGCTGAGCCATGGAGCGAACGTACGACTTGCAAGCGTGGACTCGAACGCAAACGACGCTCGGCTCGAAGCAAGCTCTCGCAGCCTGCCGAGCATAATGCGACCCGCCGTGAGCGCGGAGCGGTCCGGTGCGAAGCCCGACAGGCCGGCCGCGATCACGTCCGCGTTAACGAACTCGACAAGGCCCAGAGTATCGGCAAGGACACGCTTGGCGATCGTGGTCTTGCCAGCACCGTTTGGGCCGGCAATGACGATCACGATCGGCGGTTTCGTCGTCAGTCCCGACGTCACGGCTTGACGCCCAGCTCCGCCCTCCTCTCCCCAATCTCCCCCACAATCGCCTCCACAAACTTCTCCAACCCCATCGCCCCCAAATCCTTCTCCACCCCCCGCGCCCGCACCGACACACTCCGGCTCTCCGCATCCCGCGGCCCGACCACCAGCATGTACGGCACCTTCTCGTCCGCCGCCACCTTCACCTTCGCCTGGATGCGCTCGTTCGAGTCATCCACGCTCACGCGCACTCCCCGGGCAGCCAGCGCCTTGTGCACCTCGTTCGCGTACTCAAGGCTCTTGTCGCTGATCGGCAGCACGCGCACCTGCTCGGGGCTGAGCCAGGTCGGGAACGCGCCCGCGAAGTGCTCGATGAGCACGCCGCAGAACCGCTCCATGCTCCCGAACGGCGCCCGGTGGATCACCACCGGCCGATGCTTGGTGTTGTCCGCCCCGGTGTACGACAAATCAAACCGCTGGGCCATTTGGTAATCGACCTGCACGGTGCCGAGCTGCCACTCGCGACCGATCACGTCCTTCACCACGAAGTCGATCTTGGGCCCGTAGAACGCGGCCTCGCCCGGCTCCTTGCTGAACGCGACGCCCAGCGACGCCGCGGCCTCCAAACACGCGGCCTCCGCCTTGTCCCAGTTCTCCTTGCTGCCGGTGTACTTCCCGCTGTCCGGGTCGCGCAGCCCGACGCGCACGCGGTAGTCCTTCATCCCCAGGGTCGCGAAGATGATCTTCACGAGGCTCAGGCACCCCTGGATCTCCGCGGCCACCTGCTCCTCGGTGCAGAACAGGTGGGCGTCGTCCTGGGTGAAGCCGCGGACGCGGGTCATGCCGTTGAGCTCGCCCGACTGCTCCCAGCGATACACGGTGCCGAACTCGGCGAGGCGCACGGGCATGTCGCGGTAGGAGTGGGGGGCCGAGCCGAAGATCTTCGCGTGGTGCGGGCAGTTCATGGGCCTGAGCATGAAGCCGTCGACGAGCTGGTCGTCGGGCAGGACGCGGTCGGCGGTGATGGTGTCCCTCTTGGTGCGCTCGTTGATGCCCGCGGCGAGGCGGGCGGGGACGCCCTCGATACGGCGCATCATGTCCGCGCACGAGCACCCCTCGGTGCACAGCTTGTCGAGCGCATCGCGCTCCACGATGGGGGGGAACTGGCTTTCCTTGTAGTACGGGTAGTGGCCGCTGGTCTTGTAGAGCTCGAGCCGCCCGATGTGCGGGGTGAAGACCTCGGTGTACCCCTGCTTGCGCAGCTCGGCGCCGATAAAGGTCTGGAGCTCCTTGCGGACGATTGCACCCTTGGGGGTCCACAGGACGAGCCCCTGGCCGACATCCTCGTCGATATGGAACAGCCGAAGCTGCTTGCCGATGACGCGGTGGTCGCGCTTCTTGGCCTCGTCGAGCTGGTTCAGATACGCGTCGAGCTCGGCCTGGCTGAAGAACGCGGTCCCGTAGACGCGGGTGAGGCGATCGGAGTTCTCGTCGCCGTGCCAGTAGCTCGAGGCGAGCGACATGACGCATGCGGCCCCAATGCGAGCGGTGGAAGGGACGTGGGGGCCTCGGCAGAGGTCTTCCCAGTTTCCGCTGGAGCGCCGTTCAACAACCCCGAGCGGAGCTAGCAGGTCCTTGTCCTCCACAGCGAAGCTACTGGGGTGAGCAAGCAGAGTGGATGCCCCCGGAGCGGTCGGATCGGCAGCCTTGGTCATCTTGTCGACGTATAGGTCGGCGCCGAGGTCGTACTGCTCTCCGAAAACGCCCGGTAAATGAACGGTTGAGGGCTTTCCGGTAACGTACCAGGTGAGTGACTTCGCTCCGGCCTGAACCGCACGATCCGCGTTGTCGAGCTTGTACTTGCTTCCTTCGGCTTGCAGCTTCTTGAAGCCTGCCTTGACCGGCAGCTCATACCGCATGATCGCCCGATCCTCCTTGATGATCTCCGCCATCCGCGCGTTGATCTTCTCAAAGAGATCGCTCGACAGCTTCTTCCCCTCCGGCACGAACATGTCGTAGAAGAACCCGGTGTCGGTCGGCGGCCCGTACGCGAGCAGCACGTCCTTGCCCACGACGTCCTGGATCGCCTCGGCCATCACGTGGGCGGCGGTGTGGCGGGCGAGGAACAGCGCGTCGGGGTTCACCGACCCGTCCCGCTTCTTCGGGGTCACGATGTCGAGCTTGCACCCTGCGTCGGGTATCGGCGCGGTGACATCCCGCAGCTCGCCGTCGATCTTGCACCCGACCGCGTCCTTCGCGAGCCGGGCGCCGATCAGCTTGGCGACATCAAGCGCGGTCGAGCCGCTCGGGACAACTTTGACCGATCCATCGGGGAGAGTGACGTTGGGCATGGTGAGTGGGGGGCTAAGGGTGAGGAGTCGGGACGCCGGACCTGAGGCTCTGCGAAGGTCCGGATTGCTTTGAATCGGAAAACCGAGCCGATCTCTGGAAACAACAAGACCCGGCTTCTGGCCGGGTCTTTCTAGGAATGCTGATGCCCCTCGCGGGGCCGGCCAGGTCCGCGGGGTCAGGTGCTTGTCGTCGTGGTCGTCGTCGTCTTGTTCATGGGGGTCGCCGGTCGTGTATTGCCGGGAACAATAGCCCGCTTCTCACGAATGAGCCAACCCGAGCCAAATCACGCCCCGGACGACCCCGCGGCGTCGCTGCGCCGACCGCTCAACGAACTCCCCGACCCGCTCCCCATCCCCACCCTCACCCGCGCGTTCGACGTCGCCATCCGCCCCCCCGGCTCCAAAAGCCTCACCAACCGCGCCCTCCTCCTCGCCGCCCTCGCGGAGGGCACATCCACGCTCAGCGGCGCCCTCGTCGACGCCGACGACGCGGCCGTCATGATCGCCGCGCTCACCACGCTCGGCGCCAAGGTCGAGCCCGACCCCGCCGACCCCACCACCCTCCACGTCACCGGCGTCAACGGCCGCTGGAAGCTCGCGCCCGGGGCCAACGTCACCCTCGACCTCCACAACGCCGGCACCGCCACACGCTTCCTCACGGCCGCCGCTCTCCTCGCCCCGGGGGGGGCGGGAACCAGCATCACCATCGACGGCTCCCCACGCATGCGCCAGCGCCCCATCGGCGAGCTCGTCGACGTCATCCGTGCCGTCGGCGGGCGCGTCGAGTATCTCGGCACGCAAGGCTTCCCCCCGCTCCGCGTGCACGGCCTCGACCCCGCCCTCACCACCCACGTCGAGGCCCGCTTCGGACGCACCAGCTCCGGCCAGTTCATCTCCGCGATGCTCATGGTCGGCCCGTGGCTCGGGCGCCGCGTCGGCGTGCACACGCTCGAGAAACCCACCAGCGCCCCGTACATCGAGATGACCGCCCAGCTCATGATGCGCATCGGCCTCGAGCCCGATCGGCTGCACGCCGAGCACCCGGGCATCCGCTTCGCGGCGATCGCCTATGACACCCGTGGGGGGGGCGGGCCGTACATCCCGGGCTTTGAACTCGACATCGAGCCCGACGCCAGCGGCGCGACGTACTTCTGGGCCGCGGCCGCGATCGTCCCCGGCGCCACGTGCCGCGTCGACGGGCTCGGGCGCTCGTCGCTCCAGCGCGACACGCAGTTCACCGGCGTGCTCGACCGCATGGGTGCTCGCATCAGCGGCGACGACACCTCAACCACCGTTCGCGGCGAGCCGCACCTCCGCGCCGTCGACGTCGACCTCTCCGACATGCCCGACACCGCGATGACCGCCGCCGTCGTCGCTCTGTTCGCGAGCCCCACGCCCGACAACGCCACCGCCACCACCACGCTCCGCGGCCTGCGCACCCTGCGAGTCAAGGAAACCGACCGCCTCGCCGCCCTCCAGACCGAGCTCACCAAGCTCGGCGCCGTCGTCGAGATCATCGCCGAGGGCGATGACGAATCCCTCCGCATCACGCCGCCGAAGGACCTGCTCGGCACGCCGATCTGCCTGCGCCCGAAGTTCCCGCGCGTCGAGTTCGACACCTACGACGACCACCGCATGGCGATGGCCCTCTCGCTCGTGGGACTCAGCCGCCCGAACGTGTGGATCCGCGATCCCACGTGCGTGGCGAAGACGTACCCGGGGTACTTTGCGGACCTCGCGCGGTTGTATCGAGCGCCTTGAACGAGCCGTGAGCGCAAGCTCACGGTGAACGCCGGCTTGCCCGGCACGTGTCGGCGAACGAACCGCCTCCGCTCCCACACCTTCAACCGTGAGCTCGCGCTCACGGCTCGTTCAATCCACCCCTCACGGCCTCGGATGAAACCTCCGATGCACTTCCTTCAACCGCTTGGCGTCCACGTGCGTGTACACCTGCGTCGTCGCGATGTCCGCGTGCCCCAGCAGCTCCTGAACCACGCGCAAGTCCGCCCCACCGCCCAGCAGGTGCGTCGCGAACGAGTGGCGCAGCACGTGCGGGTGCACCTTGCTCAGCCCCGCCGCCGCCGCGTTCCGCTTCACGATCTGCCACACGGCCACGCGCTCCAGCGGCCGCCCCGTGCGTGACAAGAGCAGCCGTCCCCGATCGCGCCCGTCCTCGCGCACGAGCTTCGGACGGCACCGCTGGAGATACTCCCGCACCGAGTCCGCCGCGGGCTTGCCCACCGGCACGATCCGCTGCTTGTTCCCTTTCCCCGTCACGAGCACCACCGAGAGCGACTCGTGGAACGAGCGCAGCTCCATCGTCGCCACTTCGCTCGCACGCACGCCGCAGGCGTAGAGCAGCTCGAGCAGCGCGCGATCGCGGAGGTACAGCGGGGGCCATGTGTCGTGCTCTAAATCGAATGGTGGCTTTGGTGCCGCCAGCAGCCTCTTCACTTGGTTTGGGCTTAATACTCCGGGCAGTTTGCGCCAACGCGTGGGGCGTTCGAGCAGCTCCGCCGGGTTCTCCTCCACCAGCCCCGTGCTCGTCAGCCACCGCCCGAACACCCTGATCGTCGCCAGGTGTCGGATCACGCTTGACCCGCTCAGCCCGCGACCGCTCTTGAGCCCGGCGAGATGCTCTGACAGATCTCGAGGCGTGAGGTCCGCCGCCCCCGCCCGCCCCCGCGCCGCGGCGTCACGTAGCATTTCCGAGAGGTCTTGGTCGTATGCCGCCAGCGTGTTCGCCGACAGTCCGCACTCGATGCGGATGAACGTTAAGAACCCGCGTCGGAGTTTCTCCAGTGAAGGCGGCAGCGTTAGTTTGGGTGACGCGATGCGAGGCATGTGCTCATCATTGGCACCTCGGTTCCGGCCGGGCGCCTGCCGCCTCAGAACGTCTTCCCGTTCAGCTCCAGCATGATCATCGACAGGTTGTACGCCCCGTGAACCGCGATCGCGATCACCGTGAACGGGAACGCCGCCAGCAGCTCCGGGCGTTCGCCCCGCGGCCAGATCCGCGACCACACCCGCAGCAGCCCCAACCCTGCGATCAGCGAGCACCCCGAGTGCAGCACCACACACATCGACCACCGCCACGCCACCAGCGTCGGAGTCGGCTCGTCGACATACACATGCAGATACAGCAGGTTCTCGATCGCCGCGAACGCCGCCCCGCCCGCCAGCGCGCACACCAGCACCTGCCACCCCGACTTGAGCAGATACGGGCGCCGCTCGACGATGTACGCCAGCAGCGCCACCTTCACCACCTCTTCCGTCGCCGGCCCGAACAGCACCAGCGCCAGGATCCCCGACCAGCCCCCCTCGTGCGCGAAGAACATGTCCCCGAACGCCGCGAACACGCCCCACGGCCCCGCAAGCACCGCCACGCCCCACATGACGGACAGCGACATCAGCCACGTCGTCTCGGCCTGCCGGTTCCGCACCCAGGTCGCGAAGTCATCGCCCGGCGTCCGTGCGGCCGCCGCCGCGTCGGGCGCGAGCCCCGCCTCGTCCCACACGCTCTGGTCGATCCGGGCCGCTTCGTCGGCGTCGGTCTCGAACGCCGCGGAGTTGCACTCGGGGCACTTGTCGTTCTCTTCGAGCCCCGCGCGGTCATAGCCGCACTTCCAGCACCGGCCTCCGCGGCGCATGTGCGGCTCGTCAAACACCGAATCGCGGTCGCGTCCCAAGTCGCCCTCCGCGCCCCCGGGGCTGTCGTGCGAGACTACTTCGTCGTGTACGCCGTCCCGCTCGCCATGATCGTCGCCATTACCAGCGCCTTGTTCCGGCGCTGCTCCGCGGCCCCGATGTCGACGGTGTCGTAGCGGATGTTGCACACGGCGTTGAACCCGCGGGCCTTCGCGTCCTCGAGCAGCCGCACCGTCGCCTCGCGCCGGGCCCGGTCCATCAGCGTCTGGAGCGTCTTGAGCTCCCCGCCGATGATGCTCACGAGGCCCGCGATGAACGTCTTGAAGTAGTCGCTCGAGATCACGGCGTGCGTCGCCACGAATTCCGCCCGGCCGCTGCCCCCCACGCCGCCGGGGTAGCTCCGCAGGTTCGTGCACATCATGCCGCGCAGGGCCGCCTCGCGCCGGGTGAGCTGCGACAGGTGACGGCGTTCCGCGATCCGCCCCGCGAACAGGCCGATGAGGATCAGGACCGCCGGGATCGCGATCTGGAGGACCAGCTTAATCGTGTCCTCGTTCACGCCGCCCCCTCCGCGAGCTTCACCGCCGTCCCGTACGCGTAGAGCTCGGCCGCCCCGCCGGTGACCGCGCTGGTCGTGTACCGCACGTTCACGACGGCGTCAGCCCCGAGCTGCTGCGCCTGCGCGAGCATGCGCTCCATCGCCTGGCGCCGCGCCTCGGTGAGCAGCTCGGTATAGCCCTTGAGCTCGCCGCCGACGATGTTCTTCAGGCTCGCCGCGAGGTCGCGCCCGAAGTGCTTCGTCCGCACGGTGTTCCCCTGCACCAACCCCAGCACCGAAGCGATCTTCCGCCCCGGCACAACCTCCGTGTTCACCACGATCATGGGCAGACCTCCACAAGAAGATCCCGATCTCCAACCCCTGATCCCTGGCCCCTGGCCCCTGGCCCCTTACTTCTGTTGGGTAAACGTCGCCCCCTCGTGCACATCGCAGCTCACGAGCGACCCGACCCCGAACCGGTCGGCCCGCTGTCCCGGCGCGGTCAGCACGAGGTGGATCGGCGCCCCCGCGTCGACAACCAGCGTGTTCGCCGTCGCGTCGACGGCCAGGACGGTCCCCTGCACCCGCCGCGGGCGTCCGATCACGGGCTCCATGTAGCGGCCGCCGGTGGTCACGGTGTCGACCCGGCGAGCTTCGCCGCGAATGGTCCCCAGGATGCGCTTCCCGACCTCGCACACGACCGCCCCGACCGGCGCCAGGTGCAGGTCGTACTGCGTGTTCGCGAACGCCAGGCGCACGAACGCCTTCCTGGGCGCCGGCGGCGTCTCGAGCCCGAGAAACGTTCCCCGGGCCATCTTCGGATCCACTTTCGATGTCGGCGCAGGTGAAATCATGTGGCCCGATGATACGGGGCCAAGATCCCCCGCGGCCCCGGCGGAGGGGGAAAGGCATGATGTGTGGGGGGGCGTCCAGCACATCATGCGAGGGGGAGGCGTGCACGCCCGCGAGAACGGAGGCTCTACCGACGCGAGTGCCTCGTTGTCCGAGCCGGTCGTCGAGCCACTGTGAGTCCCAGCGAGCCCGACGCGCAAGCGAGGGTTGCGTGGAGCGGTAGTTCGCCATGCCGAAGGAAGGGGAAGCCCCTTCCTCCGGCACCTCCATCCCCAGCAGAGTTCGACGCGCTGTTCACCCCATGCCGCCGAACCAGAGTCCGCGGACGTCACTTGATTGACAATAAACTCGTTGCCGCGCCGGACTTCCTATGGCGATAGAAGAGCCTTGACGATAGACGCGAAATCTTTTCGGATAGCGGGAGAATGCCGCTCAAAAAAGGAGGCGAGGTTATAGCCTATCACATCCGAAAAAAACTGGTATGTGCTTGCACAATCGTTTCCGGTGCTGCCCACCAAGACGAGCATTTGCGCAGCGCGATAGCGTCGACAAACCGTCGCGCTCACCTGGGAGGACACCACGGCGATTACTGGCAGATACTCCTCATTGAAGGCCCGCATGCCAAATCGGAGGTCGGCATTCTGTCGCTTGGAATCCGCACTTTTATAGCCCTGTCGTATTTCTAATACCGTGCCTGTTAGTTGCGCCGCTCGAGTAGTTTCCAAGCCGAGCTCCGAAGCAGTCCGAAGCAACCAATTGGCAAAGACCGTTCTTCGTTTCTGGTTCGCAATGTCGCGGCAGTCAATTCGCACATCCAGCGTATGAACACCCTTGGTGCCATCTTCTTTTGAATACTCATATCCCCATGATGCCTGTGCTTCACTGAGTCCAAGGGTGTCACGCACGACTGCGCGAAGTAGCCGCTCGCATCCCACCCCGAGCTGCCGGTAAATTGATGTCATGCCGCCTGCGGCTTTGTGAGCAGCATACATCAAGTCAGAATCTAATCCAACCCAGTGGTACAACTGATCACCGCTGTAGAGCCGCTTGAATTGCGCAAGCGTAATTCCGTCATCTCCGGCCTGCCCGAATGCGGGTCGATAGCCCTTGCATTCTCTCAACGGTGCGAGTAGCAGCTCTAAATACTCGTTGTCTGTCCGTGTCGCCATTTATTTGGCACCGTCATGAACACCGGCGTAGAGGCTTGCGGGAATGCGTAGTACTGCTTCTCGCTTAAGCGCGCGCCGTCCCTCAGAACTCTGTAACTTCGAGAGATATTCAGCGATTCGCTTGGCGACGCAATGCCCCAATAATGGAGGCACCGCGTTGCCAATTAGAGTCATATTGTTCATTGCGGCAAACGGAAAGACGAATTCGTCGGGAAATGTCTGCAAACGAGCACATTCTCGCACAGTGAGGCGGCGATCGAGCGCATAGTGAAACTGAATGCGAGCCTTTGCATTTGCTCGAATGCAGTACGCTACGTCGTTGCGGCGGTTTGTGTGATCGCCCTGTCCGCCTCCCGAAGTTGCCCGAAGGGCGACAAAATACTGGCTCTGGTTCGTGATCGTCTCATCGGAAATCGACTCGAGGTCTCCGATCGCGTCACTAATCGTGCATCGCTTCCGCAGATGCGTGGGAGTCGGCTGCATTGGTGCACCCGGTAAATCGTCGCGGACGCCGACAAGGAAAAGTCGGCGCCGGCTCTGCGGTAGCCCGTAGTCCGGGCCGTATAGCTCCCACGTATCGAAGCGATAACCCACTGCCTCCAAGTCTCCGATGATCTTGGACAAATGCACACCGTTATCAAGGCGTTTGAGATACGGAACGTTTTCCCCTAGAACAACAAGCGGCCGGTGCGCCCGCATGTAGTTCACCATCGCCATGTACAGCCTGCCCCGCTTTCCGTCCAACCCCACCTTTGGCCCGGAGGAGGAAAAATCTTGGCATGGGAAGCCCCCCGCAAGGACATCCGCCGAGGGCAAAGTTGGCGCTTCCACTTGGGTTAGGTCGGCAACGCGACCATGATGGCCGATGTTCAGTCGATACGCCTCAATAGCGTGCGGATCATTATCGAGCGCATCGACGATCTGAAAAGCCAGAGGCTCGTACGTTCGATCGGAACAGCGAAAGCCGCCAAGCATCCCAAGATCCAGCCCTCCGCAACCGCAGAACATCGAAAGGACGGACGCGGCGTTAGGGAGCGGACACCCCCTCAAGCTCGGATTGCAAATCCTGGCGACGGCGGGATTATCTTTGAATCCGAAGACGTACTCGGGGTTTCGGCGAAGCGCCTTTCGCTTTGGCAATCCGCTCTTGGGTCGCATGGTTTTTGTTGCCGCTTGGGATTGGAACAGAATTGGCTCGGACGCTGTTGCAGTGTACGGAAGTTGTGAGCCGAATTCAGCACCAACAATTCAGCGTATTGGCACCATGTTTGGGGGGGTGCTCTACATGTCCGCTTTGGCGGTACGGCCGGGGCCACCTAATTTGGTCACGTCGATCTTGAAATACCAAACATGTCCTTGACAAAAATTGGGACTTTGGTATATTGGTGAAACCGTGATCGCCACCCCCGCCACCCTGCCCTCCGACCCGGCCTCCGCATCGCCGCGCCTCGACCCCCTCTCCGCCCTCCTCTGCTCCAGCCTCCCCATCTCCGACCTCGCCGCCTCCCTCGGCCTTTCCATCCCTGACTTCCTCACCCTCTGCAACTCCCCCGACTTCCAGGCCCAGCTCGACGCCATCGACGACCTCAC
>CAZMCC010000031.1:0-37282 GCA_964564695.1 uncultured Phycisphaeraceae bacterium
GGGCGCGGGCGCGACCGCCGGCGGGGCCGTCGGCACGCTCGTCGGGCTTGCAGTGCCGCAGAACGAGATCAAGTACTACGACGACGCACTGCGCAAGGGCTCGGTGCTCGTGGGTGTGAATTGCGACGACTCCAACCGCAAGGAGCTGGTCTCCGACATCTTCCGGACGACGGGCGCCTCGAAGATTTCTCACGCCTGACTCTTCTCTCCCTCGCACCCCCCACCCCCCCACTCCCGGGCGCCAACGACCCGGCCAGGAGACCGCCGATGTCAACCAAGCTGGACAATCTCCTCAAGCTCTTCGAGAATCAGGTCAAGGACGCCTACAGCGCCGAGCACCAGCTCCTGAGCGCCCTGCCGAAGATGACCGACGCGGCCACCGACGACGCGCTGCGTGAAGCCTTCCGCGACCACACCGACCAGACCCGGGCGCACGCCGCCCGCCTCGAGAAGGTGGCGGCCGAACTGGGGTTCAGCCCCAAGGGCGAGCGCTGCGAGGCCATGCAGGGCCTCATCGCCGAGGGCAAGAAGGTCATCGACGACACCGACGCCGACCCCAACGTCAAGGACGCCGCACTCATCTGTGCGGCCCAGAAGGTCGAGCACTATGAGATCGCGCTCTACGGGTGCCTGTGCGCCTACGCCCGGATCCTCTCGCTCGACGAGGTGCAGGACCTGCTCGAGCAGACCCTCGCCGAGGAGCGCGCGGCCGATACCAAGCTGACGGAGATCGCCGAGGAGTGGATCAACCTCGCCGCCGCTCAGCCCGAGACCTGATCGCGACGGATGATCCTGAGCACGCCGACCATGGTGGCGGGCTCTCCTCGAACCTGCGGCTCGGCCCTGGCGCCGAGTCGCAGCGTGTGACGGGGTGAGCCCGCCATGGTCGCTTCGAAGGTGATCGGCTCATCGGGGCGCTCGTGCGCCAACAGGCATGCGTCGCGCAGGCGCTTCACGTCTCGCTCGTCGAGCAGGTTCGACCACGAACGGAACTCCCGCGCGGGCAGCCCGAGGTCGGTCGCCAGCGCGTCGTACCCGATCTCCCACTCCACGTGCCCCGTCTCCGCAACCCACTGGCACGACAGCCCGCGCAGGCCCGCGAGCGCGTCGGAGAGTCGGCGCGACCGCTGGCTCAGCGTCGCCGTGCGGATCTCAAGCTCGTTCCGCGCCCGCTCGAGCTCGGCCCGCAGCGCCGACTCGCGCGTGAGCACGCCGCGCAATTCGGTGTTGGCCGACTGGATCGACGGCAGCGTCAGCAGCCACGGCAGCGACCGGATCAGCACCACCGCCGTCGTGAACGACACGACCGCGGTCACCGCCTTCACCACGCCGAGAACCCGGTAGATCGGGTGGTAGAACATCAGCGCGTCGAGCGCGTGCGTGATCCCGCACGCCATGATGAACGCCACGAACAGGGCGACCAGGCTGGGGAACGGCACGTCGCGCCGGCGGGCCAGCGTGAAAGCCAGCGCAGCCGGGATCGCGGTGTACGACAGGAAAATCAGGATGTCCGAGACGATCATCAACCAGCCGGACAGCGCCGTCCAGTTCCCGCACTGCCAGCGGGGGACGAACCCGTCGGGATCAAAGAGTGAGCGGACAAAGTCCATATTTCGACTGTATCCGGCGTCCCCTCGCAAGATGACGGATCATTTACACGGACCCGATCTCCGGCTTCATGCCCGGCCGATATTGCCTTGAGGGCGCCACCGCGATCGGCCCATCGATGAAGCAGCTTCTCCTCCTTGGCTTTGTGCTCGCAACCGCAGTCGCGGGCGTGGCTCGCTTCGGCGGAGGCTCTCATCCGGCCCCGCGGTGGCTCGACGTCGCGTTCGTCGTGTCGGCCGCCGCCGCCGTCGGCGTGGCGACGTCGCTCATCAATGCCTACCTCCGCGCCGCCGCGAGCCGCGCGATGCACGGCCCCGACTCGGGCGGATGGCCGCAAGGACCGCCGCGCTCTTCCGTCGAGACAACGGCGTCACGAGATGAGCCCGATATCACCACGCCGCCGGCATGATTTCAGGTCGGCGGCCACCATTGATGACGATGCCGGCCAACCCGGCCTCTCGGGCCTTCGTCTTCGCTCGCGCGGGCGAGCGAGTCTTCATGGGAACGGCGCCGCCTTACGCGGCGCCGTTCTTTTTTCTCCGCTCCCGCGGCACGCGCCGCCGCGGGGGGCACCCGGGGCGCGGCGGCCGGGGCCCCGGCGCGGGCGGGGGGGGGGGGGGTCAGATGGTGCATCCGGAGAAGGGCAGCAGCCCGGCCTGGGCCGCGAACCAGAGGTTGATGAACTCCCCGACGTCGGTCGAGTTCGACACACCGTCGCAGTTGATGTCGCCGTTGCTCTGGCCGAACGCCTGGTCGCTGAAGTAGGTGTTGATGAACTCGCCGACGTCGGCGGAGTTGCTGAAGCCGTCGAGGTTCCAGTCGGTCACGCACTGGCACTCGTCGGGGACGCCGTCGGGAGCGCCGCCGTGACCGGCCTTGGCGCTGTAGCAGTCGAGGCTCGTGCCTTTGGCGATGTCGGTGGAGTCGGCGACGCCGTTCTCGTTGCAGTCGTTGCCGCCGCCGCCCGGCACGCACACCGGCTTGATGGTGACGTCGTCGAAGTACATGCCGCTGGTGCCGCCGGTGGAGGGCTCGCCGCCGTAGAAGTCGAGCGCCCGCAGGCGGGCCGGACCGGGGAAGCCGGGAACGACGCCGTCGGTCCACGGGCGGTCGGTGACGAACTGCGCGCCGTTGTAGAAGTAGTCGGCGAGATCACTGTCGAGGTCGATCTCCAGGCGGAGCTCGACCCACTGGCCCTTGATCAGCGGGGTCGTGCCGGCGCCGACGTCCGCCACCAGCTGGTTCTGGTTCGCGCGGAAGCGGACCTGAGCCGAATACCACGAGTTCTGCGGCGGGTTCACGTCGTCGTAGGTGTTCAGCAAGACCAGGGCGCCTTCGCCCGTGGCGTCAGAGGGGACAAAGGTCATCGCGCGCACCGTCCACTGCCCGGACGTCACGCCCGCCACCGGCAGCACGGTGTCATCACCGAGCCCGCCGGCCCCGCCGACGCTGCCGACGATCTTGAGCGAGCGGTTACCGCTGCTGGCCTGCGCGGTCGAGACTTCGCCGCACACGTCGTTGCCGTTCTGCCAGGGGATGAAGCCGCTCAGCCCGCAGACCGTGCCCGGCGGGTGGAACTCGAAGTCCTCGTCCTCGGCCGGCTCGCAGCCCTCGGAGGACAAGCGCCCGATCACCACGCGCGACTCGAGCGTGTCGTACTGCCCGTCCCCGTCCAGGTCGGCCTCGAGAAGGATGCGGTAGATCTGTGTCGGATCGTCAATGACCATCGTCACTTCGATCGGCACCTGCACCACGACGCCCGGCTGGATCTTGAACCACTCCTCCCACGGCACGCCTGGGGGCAGGCCGTTGAGGCTCAGCGCCACCGTGTCGGGCTCCATATCGGGCCCGATCGCCCGGATCCGAATCCCGAGCGGGTGCCCCGGCGAGCCCGGCCCGTCGAGAGCGACGCCGATGGGCCCGAAGTCGACCGCGGTCCCGATCACGATGGGGCCGTCGATCGGCGGCCAGTCGATCACGATGCTCGATGCCAGCGCCACGGAACCGTCGCAGCACGTGACGTCGCCGGTGGAGATGTTCGTCATGCACCCGGTGTAGCAGCTGATCTGCCCGAACGCCGTGAACGGCGGGCGCGGGATCGTGAGCCACACCGTGCTGCACCCGCCGGGGGGCACGCAGATCGGCGACGAGGGGCTGGTGGTGATCCCGACCGGGCTCGCGATCCCGGGCGGCGTGCACGTCGCGGACAGGAACGAGAGGTTGTAGCACTGCACGGTGTTGGTGTAGTTGCACACCTGGTACGGCACGACGATCGACGTCTGCGCGTCATAGAACACGCCGTTGACGGTCGGAACGCAGAACTCCTTGCACTTGCCGGAGAAGCCGGCATCGTAGATCGCCTTGACGTCGGCGCTGACCAGGGCCCGATTGAAGATCTCGACCTCGTCGATGCACCCGACCGTCCAGTTGTTGCCGGTGCCGGGATCGAGGTCGTCGCCGACGCGCACGCCGTTGGTCGTGCCCATCGTGCCGCCCTGACCGAAGAACGTGAGCGTCGGGCTCGCGACGCCGTTGTGCCAGAAATCGACGCACACCGAGCCGCCGCCGGCGCAGTTGCGACGAACCGCCACCGCGACATGCTCCCACGTGTTGGTCAGCGGCAGGTTCGGGCCCACGGCCACGATCGGTGGGCCGACGCCGTCGTTGAATTCGAGCGTGAGCGCCCCGGTCGTGCCGTTGAGATACAGCCAGTACCCGCGCCACGCGGGTGATGAGAGCGTGCGCTTGTCGACAAGCGTGTACTTCCATCCGGGTCCCTGGATCCACAACGGCTTCACCCACGCGTCCATCGACAGGTCGGCGTTGAGGTACAGCGCCGCGTAGTGCGGGACCGTCACCTGGCCCTGATCAAAGCACACGGCCTTGATCACCTTGCCGCTTGTCCCCAGCCACGCCCCGCCCGTGACCGTTCCGTCGGCCGTGTTGTGCTTGAGGTTGTCGGTCGTCAGTCCGCTGCCCTCGTCGAACGGCAGCCACAGGACCATGTTCTGCGGCGCGCCGGTGCACCCGGGCGCGAACAGCGACCCGCCGAACGCGAAGATGAACGTATTCGGGCGCCCGTGGTCGGGCGGCGAGAGGTTGGGCTGGCCGAACGAGTAGAACTGCGCGTTCACCACCCCGAGCGCCGCAAGGGCCGCGGGCTCGCTCGGCGCCGCGCCGTAGTAGATCTTGAACGTCTTGCTCGCGCCGGGGGCCAACCCGCCGATGTCGAGATCGAACTGGGCGCCGTGGTCGGACGGGCCGCAATCGACGAAGATCGGGCCGCAGAAGGTCATCGTCGGCGCGACCGTCGGGTCGGAGTCGACGAACCCGTCCTCGCTCGTCAGGAGCACGCCCGTGGGCAGCGGCCCGCCGGGCGTGGGGTAGGTATCGATCGTTGTGTACTCGTTGAATGCCGTCTGCTCGACGTCCCAGTCCATGTTCCGCCGATACTTGATCCCGGTCATCGGGCTGGTCGTCGTGTTCGTGATGGTGACGAGCACCTCAAAGAGGTTGGGCGTCGCCGAGGGTCGGAAATCGTGCACAACGCGCACCTCGCCGCCGACGGTGCCGCAGTCGGCCACCGCCGTGGACAGGGTCGACGTGAACGAATTGCTCACGAGTCCCACCGACCCCCACGCGTTGTTCGCTCGGGCGGAGAACGCAGGAGAAGTCGCCGCGATGCCCCACCCCTCGCAGAAGCACCCGTGGCTCGTCGCCTCGGCCTCCGGCCCGCCGATCCCCAGCGGCATGTACCGCACACCAACGCTCGTCGTTCCCACAACCATCGACGGCACCGCGTTCGGGTCGCTGGGATCAACGAACACGTTCAGTTGCCCGTAGCAGTCCACGCCGAGCTTCACCGTCGTCGTGTTGTGGATGATCGCCTGACACTGACCGTGCGCCGTCGTCGCGGCGCCGACGGTCACGATGAGTGCGGCAACTCCGGCAAATCCGGCTCTCGAGATGCGTTTCATGGGCGGCTCCTTGAGCGCTTCCGAAGGGAGTGGCGATCCGTGCGGCGACGCGACGTCGACGCAAATCGAGCCAGCGGCGCCAGGGCCGCGGCGAACACAGTGAGTTGGGTACACACCACCATCGACGCTGATCTGGCGAGCGGCTGACCACTGCGCCTGATCAACTTCATTCGGCAACGTACCAACAACGCTCAGCGGCCTTGGCTGAGAAGTGAATTCAAATCGGCGATCCGAGCGAGGTCAGAACGAACGCTCGGCGCGGGGCGCAAGGCCCCCTCTTTACCAAAGCTTTGCACAGCTGTCAAGAAAAGCACGGCGCACGCACGCATTTCGGCCGCCCGCTGCGCTTCGGCGGCGGCGCGTTGACCCAGCCCCCTACTTCAGCACGCGTGCCATCTTGAGCGCCCGGCGCGTGTCCACGATCTCGCCGACGTGATGCCCGTTGTGGAACACAATCCGCATCAACAGAAGCCCCAACTGGGTGCGGTCGCTGCCCCAGGGCGTGGTTTCATCCAGCGTGCTGTCCGGGGCGCCCCGAATAGCCGCCCCCAACCGGTCGCACGCCGCGTCGTACACCGCCGTCGCCCGCGCGAGGCCCGGATACAGGCGCGGATCGTCGACCGGCGCCGAGTCGAACGCCACGCTCTCAATCCAGAACTTGTCCGGACGCCTTCCGGTGGGGAGGCTCGCGGCGGGCGGCACCGCGCCCGGGATGAAGTCACTCTCGGGGATCCCCCGCCCGTCGAATCGCTCCCCCACCCGGTGCATCGTGTGGGCACAATGCCCCAGGCACCACGCGACGTGGTTCGGCAGGTTCGGCGGCTGGTGTGTGCAGTTCGAGTCGTCGAACCCGGCGAGATAGCGCCCCGTCAGCATCTTGCACTGCTCGACACCCTGCGCGATGATCTCCCGGCGGTCGCTCATGGCGCGATGGTAGTCGAGGGCCCAGGGACGCCTTGACGACCTACGGGACGGTGACGACGCGGTTGAGCCGCTCGGGCGTCTCGACGTCACAGAGCGACAGGCGCACCCGCTTGCCCGACAGCTGCGGGCCTACCCCCTTGAGGACGAACCGGCGAATGGTCGTCTCGCCGGGCGCGAGGTTCGAGATCGAGTACTGCGCCGTCGCGTGCCCCGGCGCCATCGCGTCCAGGCGCAGCGTCCGGTCGTGAGCGCCCAGGTTCGCGATGGTCACCGTGACCACCACGTCCGGCCCGTCAGGCCCCGGCGACCTCGTCGCCTCCGCGGTGAGGCTCAGGTCGAGCAGCCCGATCGTGAGCGGCGCGCTCACCCGGATGGGCGGCGCGTTCACCGGGCTGCGCAGCTGGAGCATCGCGACGATCGGCATCGAGCCCGATTCCTCGTCCGGCGGGAATGACAGCGTGATCGGCACCCGGGCCTGCCCGTTCGCCGGGGCGTTGAACGGCACCGACGTCGTCGGCGAGACTTCCCAGCGGTCTTTCGCCGAGGGTGAGATCACCCGAAGCTCGCCCGCCATCGGCACACCCCACGGGTTGTCGAGCACGAGCTCGTGCTCGTGGGCCGCGATCACCGCCGGGGCCGCCCCCGGCTCGATCCGGAACCCCGACACCAGCCGCGCGAGCGTCGGATCGACCGGCTCGATAAACACCGGGTCCGGCCCGATCGGAATCTTCAGATACCGCCCGCTCGCGTCCATCGGCGCCGGGCGCGAGTTGCCGAACGCGTCGATCACCCGGATCGGCCCCGGCCCGAAGTACCCCTCGAGCACGCCGCTATCGCCCGATTCGCACCACGCGACCAGGCAGCCCCGCGGCGTCGGCGCCTCGGTCCGCCCGTCCACATCCTGAAGCACGAAGCACGCCACCCCCACGCCCGCCTCATACTTCCCCACCACGCGCCGATTCGCCAGGCTCGCGCCCAGCGTGGTGATCACCGCAACCTCCGGACGGGGCTCCGGCGCACCGATACGCCCACTCCCCACCGCCCCCTGCGTCCACGGCATCGGCACCGCGAGCGTCAGCGAATTAACGACCCCGGCGCCCTGCCCGGGCCCCAGCAGCCGCCACGCATGCACGGCGCGGCGCACAAAGTCGCTCGCCGCACGCCGGTCCTGTCCCTCGAGCGGCGGCGCGACTTCCAGCGCCAGCATCAGGCCGCCCGTCGGCGCCCCGCCCACCGACTCGAGCCACGCCGCAACCACGTCCGGCAGATTCTCCGGCGCAACGGACGCGGGCACCCGCAGTGCCACGCTATCGGCGCGATCAACGCTCGACGCGTCGCTGGGCGTGCGCACCGTCGACACCACCGGCCCGGGAACGAACCGGTGCAGCAGCGCCCGCATCTTCTCGTCCCCGCCATCAATCAGCGCCCACCGCGTCACCCGCTGCCCGAAGCGGTCGAGTGCGTCCAGAAGCACCACCTCTTTCCGCTCGCCATCGGGCGTCGCGCTCGACGTGCCCGCCGGCACCGCCAGCGTGAGTTCGGCGCCGGTCGCGAGCGTCTCCTCGATGATCGCCGCCGCGGGCGACCCGATCGTCGCGGGCATCGACATCCACACCGCCCCGGCCCCCGTTGTGCGGACGGCCGCGGGCACGAAGGCGTCCCATCCCGATTCCGCGCCGGACGGCCGCTCGATCATGAGCCCGATCGGCCCGAGCGTCCGCGTCGGCGGGCTCGACCACACGAAGGCCACCGCGCGCGTGTCGACCACGCGGTCACCCTGCGCAATCTCAAGCTCGGCGCGGTACGCCCCGAAGCCCGGCAGCTCCGGCGTCCACGTGTTGGTGCGGTCGTCGCTGTTCACGGTCCCCGTGCGCTCGGCCACGACCTTGCCGTCGGCGTCGCGCACCCGCAGCCGCGCCGTGAGCGACTGGGCCACGAGGTCGCGGATCCGGTATTCGAGCTCCGGGCGCTGCTCGCCCGGCACGAGATTCCCCGGGCTCAGCGTGCGCAGTCGCGCCCGCGGGATGAGGTCGACGGAAACGTCATCGAACCACGCTCCGCCGCGGATGTCCTCGAACGCGATCCGCCCGGGCAGGTCCGCGCCGGGCGCGTCGGCCTCGTCGCCGCCGAACTGCGACGCCTGAAGAAGCTCGAGGTCCAGCTGCAGGAACGCCGCGCCCGCGTAATCGCTCGACACCGTCACCGACACTGTCCGCCACGTCCCGTCGGCGAACACGAGCTCGCTCCGGCGCTCGCTCTCGGCGATGGGTGTGCGGTCGTCGCGCAGCAGTCGGGCCGAGATCGCCGCCCGCGCGTGCTTGAGCCCGCGCGTCCGGATCTTGGCCGTCACCGTGTAGTCCGCCTCGGGAAACACCGGGATGGTGCCGGCCATCAGGCGGAGCGATGTGCTGCCCCCTTGCGTCGGCAGGAGCACGCTCGACCCGCCGCTCGCGCTCATCGTGTGGTCGAACGCCGCCTCGTTGAACCGCGGGAATCCCGGACGCGCCCGCGGCACGCCCGGGTCGTCCTGCGCGCGGAACCAGAACTGCGGCACAGGGTCGGGGTTGTACTCCAACTCCTCGAAGTCGAACCGGGCCACCTCGCGGCGCGTGGTGTCCGCCCGCGGCGCGCCGCCGCCCTGCCCCAGGACGAGGGCGCAAAAAGCGACCATGGCCGTGATCACCGGTCCCACGCCCCATCTATCGGATCGCGCGCCCCCCGCCCCCCCCCCGGCCCCGCGCCGCCCGCCCCCAGTGTCAAGAACTGCGCCCCGACAGCCGCGGGAAGAGCCGATTCGCCAGCACCAGGCACCCCGCCGCCACAACCAGGGCCGCCAAACACGCCACCGTGACGTACCGGGCGTACTCCCCCGGCGAAATATCGTTCCAGATGAAGTCCTCGTAGTTCGGCGTGATGGGCTGCCACCGGGCCCTGCGCACCGCCCCATCGACCGCGAAGATCCCCATGACCACCGGGTTCATGCACATCAGGTGCCCCATGTAGTAGTCCATGTCGTCCCCGCCGAACCCGAACGAGTCGAGGCAGAACGCCGTCAGCACCGGCACCCCGATCCACAGCCCGGCCGCGAAGCCCAGGTTCGCGACCGCCGCCGCGGTCGAGCGCCGCAGCACAAGGCTGAACAAGAGCCCCGTCGCGCACAGCATTATCGCCGTGCACACCGCTACCGCGAAGATCTCCGCCACCGCCAGCGGGTGCACGTACCCGATCAGCATGCACACCAGGAAGTGCGCCGCAAGCACCGCCCCCGGCAGCCACATCCGCTTGAGCGACCCGACGAACTTCGCGAGCATGATCTGCCACCCCGTCAGCGGCGTGGTCATCAGCGTCTCCCACGCCTGGCTCTCGCGCTCGGTGCTGATCGCCGCCGTGCTCGCCACCGCCGCCTGCAGCGTGATCGCGAACAGCACGATCCCCGCGACGGCCGTGTGCAGCGTGGCGTCCCACATCTGCATGCGGCTGTAGAGGAACGCCCCGCACAACAGGATCCCGACGATCGCGATCACGAGCTTGAACGTCGACCCCAGCGTCGACTGGCGCAGCTCGCGCCACAGCACCGGCCGGTCCGAGACGCGCCGCGAACCGCCCGCGTCCCGCTCCTCCACCGGCGCCGCCGCCGGGATTTCCGCGACCGCCTCCTGAGGCGTCCCCTCCACCGCCGCAACGCTTGGCGCCGCAGCAGCGGCCGCCTTCGCCGCCCGCCGGCGCGCCCTCGCGCTCATCGCCTTGAGCGCCGCCCCTTCGTTCACCACCTCACGGAGCATCACCCGGCGCAGCGACGCCGCGCTCGACAGGCACGCCACCAGGGCGACCGAGATGTTCACCAGGCAGTTCGTCACCCACACCCACGTCCCGTCGGCCCCCGCCCGCGTCGCCAGGGGATCGAGAAGCGAATACCCCAGCGCCAGCGGCGCCGACGAACCCCAGATCAGCACCGAGTTCGGCGTCCCCACTGACTGCATCGCGTACACGAACATCCCCACGCACGGCAGCAGCAGCACCGCCCCCGTCGCCAGAATCCCCCCCACCGCCGCCGTCGCCGGGCGCTTGTGGATCACCGAGAAGTGAATCCCCATCGACGCCGCCATCAGCGCCGCCGTCAGCGTGATCGCGACCACCGCCAGGATCACCTCCGCCTCCACGCCACCGAACACACGCGCCGCCAGCAGCAGCGGCGTCGACGCCGCCACCAGGATCACCACGTGCACCATCCGGCTCGTGAGCTTCCCCAGCACGATCTGCAGGTTCGACAGCGGGGTCGTCAGCAGCGACCCCAGCGTGCGCGAGCGCTTCTCCTCGCACAGGCACGGCGCCGTCAGCACCGGCGCAATGATCATCAGCAGCCCGAACTGGGCCCACGCGATCGCGTACGTCAGCTGCGGCGCCAGCCGCTGCAGCGACTGCAGCTCCGCCACCCGCCCGCCCTGGCCCTGGGCCATGCCGTACATGAACGACCGCGACATCCCCACGTACGCGACCGCCGTGATGCCCAGCAGCAGCGCCGGGTAGAGCGCCCGATACACGTACGTCGACCGGTGCCGCCCCGTGATCCGCACATCGCGCTGGAAGATCGGCCCGAACGCCAGTCGCACCGGGTTGAGCACCACCCCCCGGCGCAGGGTCCGCAGCCGCGCCGGCACGCCGCGCAGCCCGCGCAGCTCCGCCGGTGTCGCCGTCCCCTCCGGCAGCGTCCGCAGCGCCAGCAGCGAGAGAATCAACGTCGCCAGCACCGTGATGGCGCCCATCGCGATGGGATTGCCCGCCGGGTCGCCCAGCGTCACCACCAGCGGCGACGGCTCATACGCGTCGTTGCCCCGGCTGGGCGTCGCAATCGCCTGGATGTAGTACGGGCTCGAGAGCACGAACACCGCCGCCGCCAGCAGGCCCAGGATCAGGCACCCACTCGCGACCGACGACCGCGCCCGCCCGGCCAGGCACACGCACAGCGTCACCAGCAGCAACGCGATCGGCGCGAGCATGGCCCCGCCCCACATCGCCACCATCGCGTAGTTGCCGTCGAGATCCAGCCCCAGCTTCACCGCCCGCCAGTCCATCAACGCGCCGATCGCCACCGCAAGCATCGCCAGCACCGTCACCGCCAGCGCGCGGAACCGCCCGCGGGCCCCGAGCTCATCGAGGAACCGGGCCTCCCCCTCGGTCAGGTCGGGGTTGTGGTGAGGATTGTGCGGGATCGTGCTCAGTGCACCGCCCCCTTCGTCAGGCGCAGGAACGCGTCCTCGAGCTTGATCTGCCTTGGCGTGAACGACCCGACCCGCGCCCCGCTCGCCATCAGGGCCGCGATCAGCTCGTGGTGCGACGCCGTCTCCTTCGGCAGCTCCACGCTCAGCGTGTTCGGCGCTTCGGGCTCGATCACAACCGCCGTCACCCCCCGCACGCGCCGCACGGCCTCCGCCACGCTGTGCGCATCGGGCGCGGGCGTTCCGTCGGCGTTGGTCTGCTCGAGCGTGACCAGCACCCGCTGCCCCGCGTGCGTCCGCTCATACGCGTCGGCGATCGACCCGGCGTAGAGCAGCTTGCCCTTCTCGATGATCCCGATCGACGAGCAGAACTCCGCGAGCTCGTACAGGATGTGCGAGCTCACGATGATCGTCTTGCCCATCCGCCCCAGCTCCTGCAGCAGCGACCGCATCTCGATCCGGGCCCGCGGGTCGAGCCCGCTTGCGGGCTCGTCGAGCAGCAGCACCTTGGGGTCGTGAATGAGCACACGGGCCACGCCCAGCCGCTGCGTCATGCCGCGCGACAGCGAGTCCACCATCGCGTCCCGCTTCTCCGTCAGGTCGGTGAGCTCGAGCACGCCCTCGACCACCGACCGCCGGCGCGACCGCGCGATCCCGAACGCCGACGCGAAGAACTGCAGGTACTCGTCCACCGTCAGGTCGTCGTAGACGCCGATGAAGTCGGGCATGTACCCCACCAGCCGGCGGATCACCGGCCCGTCGGTGAACACGCTGTGCCCGTCGATGCTCGCGGTTCCCTCGTCGGGGCGCAGCAGGCACGCGAGGATCTTCATCGTCGTGCTCTTGCCCGCGCCGTTGGGCCCGATGAACCCGAAGATCTCCCCCGGGGCGATCTCGAGCGTGAGCCGGTCCAGCGCCACCAAGGGGCCGTAGCGCTTCGTGAGGTTCGTCGTGCTGATCATCGCGGCGCATCCTGCGGAGCGGACTCCGTGACTGGTGAACGGGGCGGATGAGGGATCACGATCCGATACACCGCCTGCTCACGGTTGATCGACCCCGTGTCGAGCGACACCGTCGGCGTCAGCCCGACGACGTGCAGGTACACCGCGTCCCACGCGCCCGAACCGAGGAAGCTGTCCATCTGGTCACCGCGCTCGTACGCGCCCGGCAGCAGCAGCGCCGCCCCCGGCGTCGCGTCGAGCGTCGCCCCCAGCTTCATCTCCGTGTACGGATACCCGTACTCCACCTTGACCACCGGCCGCGGCTCCCACGTCGCGCGCTCGATGACCAGCCCCGACTCGAACGTCCGTCCCGCGTCCGAGTGTCCCCCCTTCACCTTGAGCTCGTACCACATCCCCCCCGTCACCACCGCCGCACTTCGAATCTCGGCGCCCGGTTCAAGCCCCGTCACGCTCACCCGCACGCCCTTGCCGTCCGCACCGGGTTCGATCGTGGCGCCAACCGCGCCGTGAATCCGCGCCCGGTCCTCGACCGCGCGAAACGTCCACAGCCGCCACACCGTCGCCAGCGCCCGGTCGCCGAACTCCTCGCCCGACGCCGCCGCACTCGCCTGCGGGCGCGGAGCATACCCGCCCCACGGGTCCGCGCCCTCGTCGGTGTTCTCCAGCCCCGGGCTGATCTGCGCCACGGGCAGTTCTCCCGCCGGCGGCGTGTCCGATGTGCCCCCATACCCCACCACCTCGCTCGCCACGCCGCGAACGCTCGCCCGCGCCGGCAGCCCCGTCAGCGTCGCCTGCACCGAGCCCGCGACGAACACTCCCGTCACCCCCGTCGAGACCGCCAGCGGCTCCGCCCCGCTGCCGGCGTCCGGCGGCATCATCACGTCCACCGTGCTGAGCCGCGACACCGTCGTCGTCGACGATCGCACCACCAACGGCACACCCCACGCCGCCACCGACGCAAGCGTGATCCACCCCAGCGCCGTCAGCCACGACCGGTGCGCCCGGCGCATCCTCCGCAGCACGAAGTAATCCACCGGCCCGATCAGCACCGGCACCATCCCCGCCGCCAACGCCACCAGCAGAAACACCGATCGCCCCGGCGCCTCCGCCGACGCCACCGCGTCCAGCGCCAGCGTCATCGCGCTGTTCGCGGTCTGACCCCACGGGTTCCATCCCGAGACCAGCGGCGGCGGCGCCCCGCGCAGCACCCGCGTCATCGCCTTCCCCGGAGCCGCATCCGCGTCCCGCAGACCGAACACCATCGCCCACACCCGCACGCTCGCCCGGTTCGACACCTGCGCCGACGCCCGACGCGGATCAAACCCCAGCACCGTCACCCACCCGAACCCCACCGGCCCCTGCGCCATCAGCCCCTCGTCCTCGCTCCCCTCCGTCCACGCCGACGTCGGTCCGATCTCCGGCGCGGGCGACGGGTCGCGGCGCAGCAGCCCGAGCCGCCACCCCGCCGACCGCCCCACATCCGTCAGCCGGATCCACCGCGCCGTGACCCGCGTCGCCGGCTCGATCTCCTGGTCCACCGGCGTGCCTTCCGACTCGGGCTCCGCCGCTTTCACCTCGGGCACGCGCGTGCTCTCGGCCACGCTCGGCCCGTGCATCCAGCGCGGCGCTTCGCGCCAACCTTCCGCCGGCGAGTTGGGGAATCGTCCCGTGAGCAGCCCCTTGTCGAGCCTCACGTCCATCACCACCACCCGCGCCAGCGCCGGCGCCATCTCCTCCCCCGTCGGTTCCGCCACCTCAAGGAGCGTCCCCGCCCCGCGCGCCACCCACTGCGACCACGTATCGTCCCCGCTCGTCGCCACCACCACGAGCCAGCCGCCCTGCGCCACCCACTCCCGCAGCGCGGCCAGCGCCCGCGGGTCAATCGTCCGCACCAGGTCCGACTGCACAACCACCACGCTCGCGGCGTCGTACGCCGTCGCAATGGTCGGAAGACTCGCCGCGTCCGCCGTCACCGCGTCGATCGCCAGGTTCTGCGACGAGTTCACCCGGCTGGGGACCGCCGTCGTGCGCAGCGAGACCGCCGACGCCGCCCCCGAATTCGCCGGCCCGATCGCCACGATGAGCGGGTCGGCATCCCCCCGCACCGACGGCAGCTGGATCTCCACATCGGAGGGGTTCGACGAGTACTTCAGCCGGTGCACCACGCGCCCGGACCGGGTCGTCAGCACCACTTCCAGGCCATCCCCCGCCCCCGGATAGGAGATCACCGGCGTGTACATCGACGTCTTGCCCGGCGTCGCCGCCACCGGCACGCTCACCGACATCGACTGCGTCGAGTCGCCGCGGTACCGGAACTCGACCACGCCCGTGAACGCCTCGAGCCCGCCCGTGAGCGAGACGCGCACCGGGATCCACCGGCGCGCCGGGATCGACGACGCCAGACCCCAGTCGATCGTGACCAACGGATCCTCGGGCCGCTCCTTGCCCGTCTTCTTGCGCGACCCCTCGCTCCCCGTCGACAGGTCTTCGATCGGCTGCGCGACCGGGTCCCCCTCACCGCTCCCCCCACTCCCCCCACTCCCCGCGCTCCCCGCGTCCTGCACCCGCCCCAGCGCCACCGGCGCGCACCACACCGTCAGCAGCGCCGCCAGCGCCAGCACGCCGCGCACCACTCCGCGCTGTCGCCCCGCTCGCTTCACGCAGCCTCGCTTCACGCACCCTCGCTCGCGCTCTTAGATGTGCACCTTGCGGTTGTACACAAACCACTCGAGCATGCACACGCCCAACGCCCCCAGCACGAACCACGGCCAGAGCTTGCGGGTCACGTTCTGCTCCCCGTCCCTCGCCTCCACCACCCGCGACGCCAGCCCAAGCTCCGGCACCGCCGCGATGTCCGACTCTTCCGGATCAAGGAGATTCGCCGCCAGCGCCCGCCGGATCCGCCCATCCACTTCCACATCCCCGCCGCCCGCGGCCCCCGTCCACTCGAGCGTGTACACGCCCGCGCTCGCGAGCGGCCCGAACGCCACCGTCCCGTCCGGCGCGGGCTGCAGACTCACCCGCTGATCGTCCGGCAGAATCAGCGTCACGTCCGTCGCTCCCGCCCCCCCACCGCCCCCCGGCCCCCCCACCGGCAGCCGCTGGCTCAGCGTCTGACCCGGCTGAAGCTCCGTCCCCGACTCCTCACCCGCCGAGTGCGCCAGCCACGGCAGCGCACTCGCCAGAAACGCCACGAACCCCGGCTTGAGCGCCCAATCCGATTCCGCCGGATTGAACGTGACCACCAGAGCCCTCGTATCCGTGTCCGCGGCCTCGAACACGATCGGCGAGTCCTGGTCCCGCGCGATGACCTTCACGGCCGTGTCGTCCGACACCCGCGTCTTTCGGCTCTTGCCGATGGTGATTTCTTCCAATTGCGAATACCGCAGCGCCGGATGGTCACGCGTGTAGCTCAGCACCTGCGAGATTTCCCCCGGCCCGTCATCAATCAGCCCCGCCGGCGGCGGCGGCACCACCCCCAGCGCGAGCACCCGCCCCGGCGGCAGCGCCAACGTCGTCCCCCCGCCCCCCCCGCTGGGCGAAGGCACGGTCGGCAGCCACTTGTCCAGCACGATCACGTCGTACTGCGCCAGCGACCCGATGTTCGGGTCCACCGACTCGCCGCCCTTGTCCAGCATCTGCTGCATCACCTCGGGCCGCACGATCCCGAGCTTCGTCAGGTTGAGCCCCTCCATCGCCTCGCGGAGATAGAAGCTCCCCTCGGTCACCAGCAGCGCACTCAGCCGCCGCGCCGGCGGGATGATCACGAACGCCCGGTCGTCCACGGACAGCTTGTCCGGCGAAGTGGGGGGGGCGCTCACCAGCCGGATCGACGCCACGCCCCCCTCCGCACGCTCGAGCCCGAACACCACGCCGCTGATCCCCGGCACCACGCCCACCACGGCCTTCGCCCCTTCCCCATCCGCACCCTCCGTCGCTCCCTCCCGCACCCGCGCCGGATCGATCTCCACCGCCTTCGCCCCGATCACCTGGTTGTCAATCGCCAGCTGCACGCTCAGCGCCCGCGCCGTCCGGAACGTCGACTGCACACCCACGAACAAACTCAGCTTCCCCGGATCATCGAACGGCCGCTCCACCCGCAGCCCCGTGATCGCGACGTTCTCCGTCGTCTTCTCCCCCTGCGCGTGGAACACGACCTGGTCGTCCGGGTCCGGATCCGCCTTGTCCGCGTCCGGCAGCCGCCCGTCGGAGAAGATGTGAATCACCGCCGGCGGCCCCAGCGCCACGAACCCCTTGTTCTCCACCACCGCCTTGGGCGCATACGCCTTCGCGAGCTTGAACGCCTCTTCAATGAACCCCGGCCCGTCCGTCGGCTCCACGCCCTCGATCGCCCGGCGCAGCTCGACCTTGTTGGCCGTGAAGTTCTGGCGCACGTCGGCCTGCGCCCCGAACGCGATCACCATCGCCTGATCGCCCGCCGACTCGTCCCCGAGATCGAACAGCCCCGGCTCGCGCAGCGCGTTCACGAGCTCGAGCGCCTGGCGCTTCGCCTCATCGAGCCGCGTGTCGTGCCCGTCCTTGCCCGCCCCCCCCACATCGGTCGTCTGCATGCTCGCCGACCGATCGATGAGGATCACGTGCCGCTGCCCCACCGTCGTGTCGGACTTCTTCTCCGGCTGCGCCAGCGCCATGATGGCCGCGGCCAGCAACAGCAGCTGCAGCAGCAACAGGATGTTCCGACGCAGCCGCTGAAACGGCGCGTTCGCCTGCATGTCCTGAATGGCCTTCTTCCACAGCAGCGTCGTCGACACCTCGAGGTCGCGCCGGCGCAGCTTCAGGAAATACAGGATGAGCAGCGTCGGCACCGCGATGGCGGCGGCGATGATCCCCAGACTGGCGGCGGCGAACGTCATGAATGCTCCACTCGATGCCTCGATGCCTGGATGCCTCGATGCCTTCTACTCCTCAAACGAGCAACCCTCGCTTCCTTAGATACTCCGGCACCAGCGGAGTCACGGCAGCACGTTCACCGAGTCAAGCCGCGTCGGGTATTCCACCCAGGCGTCGTACCCGAGCCCGCTCAGCCGCCCATCACGATCGAAGAGGAACGTGAGCTTCGGGCGGTGGTCCGCGGCCTTGAACTCTCTCTTCGCACGCCCGCGCCCATCGAGCGGCGCGACAATCACCGGCTCCCCGGGAATCGTGGCCCCGTCAGCCTCGTACCACTCCTGGCCCATCGCATCGAGCTTCGCCTGCACCTCGGCGCGGGGCATCCCTACCGCAAACGCCTCCCGCAACCTCACAACCACGTCCTCACGCGGCATCTCTGTGTAAAGCTCCGATCGATTGACAGCACATCCACCGCACGCCATGGCCACCGTCAGCACGACAGCCGCCGCCCCCACTCCATGCCTCGATGCCTGGATGCCTCGATGCCTTCCAGTCTTCATACCAGCAGCCCCCTCTTCCTCAGATACTCCATCACCAGCGTCTCAATGGGCGTATCCGTCGGCACCAGCGCGTGGATGATGTCCCGCTGCGCACAGAAGTCGTGCAGCTGCGCGTTGTACGCCTCGAGGTTCTGCTTGTACCGCTTGAGCAGCGGCGCCGAGATCGTCACCTCCGCCGTGTCCGCGTCCTCGATGTCCTTGAGCCGCAGGTCCCCGCCGATCTTGGGCGAGATCTCTTCGGGGCTGAGCACCTGCAGGGCGAACAGGTCATAGCCGTGCCCCCGCAGCATGCGCAGGGCCGTGTCGTACCCCTCCTTGATGAAGAAGTCCGATAGGATGACCATCACGCCCTTGCCGCGCCGAGTCACCGCGATCCGCTTCGCCCCTTCGGTGAACGGCGCGATCCCCCCCGGCTCCACCGAGCACAGGAACCGCACGAGGTCATTCAGCCGCCGGCGCCCCCGCAGATCCCGGATCGACGTGATCGCCGAAGGCGCCCGCGCCACGGCCGCGTCCCCCTCCGATGTTCCGCTGTCCTGCTGTTCCGCTGTTCCGCGTTCCGCCCCCTTCCCACCGATCACGCTCACAGCAACCCGATTCAGATTCACGAGCCCGATATACCCCAGCGCCGCCGCCAGCTTCTGCATGAACAGGAACTTGTGCGGCTCCCCCGTGTCGCTGCTCATCGACCCGTCGATCACGATGTGCAGCGACAGGTCCTCCTCTTCCAGGAACAGCTTCAAGAACAGCTTGTCGAGCCGCCCGAAAAGGTTCCAGTCGATGTGCCGCAGGTCGTCGCCCATGACGTACGACCGGTGATCCGCGAACTCGACCGATTCGCCCCGCTTCTTGCTCCGCCGCTCGCCCTTGAGCTTCCCGGCGAAGACCTTGCGCGACGCGACGTCGAGCTGCGCCAGCCGGGCGATGAGCTGCGCATCGAGCAGATCCTCGAGCGCCTGGGGACGCGTCATGGTGGGATTGCGGAGCATGAGTTACCTCGCCCCCTCCGGCGGCCGCGCCGGCGCCGGCGGCGGGAACGGATACCGCCGCGTCGGACCCGCCGTCTGGCTCTCCGGCGGCGCGTTGATCGGCTCAAAGTCGAAGTACCGCTGGTTCCCGCGCGCGGTATACCACCGCGTCATCGTCTCGGTCCCGCCCGCCCCCCCACCACCCGGCGCGAACACGAACCAGGTATCAATCCACTCGATCGTCTGGTCCCCGGCGTCGATCCACATCCCGCCCTTCTCGAACACCCGCTGCAGCAGCTGCCCGCCCGTGCCGCCCGAGCCCGCCCCCTCCATCGCGTACCAGTGCCGGTACTTGCTCTCCATCCCGAGCGAATCGAGCTTCGACTCAACCGCCGCCCGCGACATCCCGGCCTGGAAGTTCGCCGTCATCGCGCTCGCGTACTCGTTGTCGTTCAAGTTCGGCCGCAGCGCCGGCTTCGCGCCGCACCCATAGAGAGCCGTCGCCAGACACACAATCGTGATAGCGATGCACCTGTTCATGGCCTACTCCTGCAAAGTTGTGAACGCGGAGGACGCGGAGAGCGCGGAGGAACGCGGAGAGGAAACACAGATTGGAGAAGACGCTGAGGCATCATTTGTTCCGAACAACGTGCACTCCGGATTGATCCGCCGATAGATCGAGTCTTTCAGGCGGGGTCCGTGGAAGTTCATGAGCAACCCCAGCGGCTTGTCCGCCGACTTCATGTACGACACCAACTGCGCGAGCATCGAATCCGGCACACCGTCCATCGATTTCAGCTCCACCACAATCACGCCACCGATGACCATGTCCAGCCGCTGCTCGGAGAGCGCAACGCCCTTGTACTGCACCCGCACCCCCACCTGTCGCTCGAACGGGATCTTTCGAAGCCCCAGCTCCACACCCAGAGCATCCTCGTAAATCCGCTCCAACAGACCGGGGCCGAGCGCGGAATGCACCTCAATCGCCGCCCCGATCACGTCCTGCACCAGCCGATTCCAAGGCTCCGGCACAGTCCGCGGCACACGCCCTGTGCCTCCCTTCAGTTCTTCCCTCCCTGAATCCATGCCTCACCTCCGCGTTCCTCCGCGCTCTCCGCGTCCTCCGCGTTCCTCTTCTTCCTACGCCATCACCTTCATGGGCTCCCGAGGCGTCGTCTCCAGGATCTGCCGCACCAGCTCATCCGTGTCAATCCGGTCCGCCTCCGCCTCGAAGTTCACGATGATCCGGTGCCGCAGCGACAGGTACGCCACGTCCTGAATGTCCTTGTACCCCACGGCGTATCTTCCATCCGTCAACGCCTTCACCTTCGCGCCCAGCAACAGCGCCTGCGCCCCGCGCGGGCTCGCCCCGCACCGGATGTACTTCGCCGCGATGCTCGGGGCGAACTCTCCGCCCGGGTGCGTCGCGAGCACCAGCTTCGCCGCGTACTCCTTCACGTGCGGCGCCACCACGCACCCGCGGATGAGCTGCTGCGCCGCCAGGATGCCGGGGCCGTCCAGGATCGGCTTCACGTCCGGCGTGATCGTCCCCGTCGTGCGATCGAGGATCGTCAGCAGCTCCCCGAGCTTGCTGTACCCCACCGTGATCTTGAAGATGAACCGGTCCATCTGCGCCTCGGGCAGCGGATACGTCCCCTCCTGCTCGATCGGGTTCTGCGTGGCAAGCACGAAAAAGGGCAGCTCGAGCTTGTAGGTCTTGCCGCTCACCGTCACGCTCCGCTCCTGCATCGCCTCCAGCAGCGCCGACTGCGTCTTGGGCGTCGCGCGGTTGATCTCGTCCGCCAGCACCAGCTGCGCGAAGATCGGCCCCCGCTGGAACTCGAAGAACCGCCGCCCCGTGGCCGGGTCCTCCATCACGATGTTCGTGCCGACCACGTCCGCCGGCATCAGGTCGGGCGTGAACTGCACGCGGCTGAACGGCAGGTGCAGCGACTGCGCCAGCGTCCGCACGAGCAACGTCTTGCCCAGCCCCGGCACGCCTTCGAGCAGCACGTTGCCGCCCGCGAACAGCGAGATGAGCGTCGCCTCGACGACCCCCTCGTGCCCGACGACGACCTTGCCGATCTCGTCCTTGAGCTTCTTGAACGTCGCCCGGAACGCCTCGCACTGCGCCTTGACCTCCGCCGTCGTCGTCGGAGTGGGATTACCCGTCGTCATCGTGCACCTCGAAGTGAGTTCTGCTTCCTCTGTCCCTGATCCCTAGTTCCTGGTCCCTAGCCTCTTCCCCCTGATCCCTAGCCCCTGGCCCCCGGCCCCTGCCCGGGCCCCTCGTCCTCCTCCATCCCTTCCCGCGCCTTCTTCTTCGCCTTGAGCAGCCGCGAGATGTTCTCGTCCGGCTTGTCCCCGCCGGGCGCCCCAGGTTTCGGTCCCGTGACCTTGGTGGGGGTCGGCCCGTCCCCCGTCGCCAGGAACTCGCCCGCGCGCCCCTTCGCCGCCGCCGCGTCCTGGGCCGACGCCTCGAACTTGATCCCCGCCGACGACACCTCGCCCCCGCCCCCGCGCACGTGCTGCTCCACCGCCTTCGCACGCTCCGCGATCTGCTGCTGCGCCCGCTCGCGCGCCTGCTTCAGCCCGCCCATCTCCGCCCGCTTCTCCACCCGATTGCCGAACGCGCGCCGCACGCCCATCACGATCGCCGCCACGTCAATCCGCACGCGCCGCACGCCCACATCCACCAGGAACAGTCCGATCGCCACCGCCGCAACGAACGGCCAGATCGGCCGCAGGCTCACCGGCATCGTCAGACCATCGCGCGTCCACATCTCCGCCTGCCGCGGGTCCAGCGCCATGATCCGGCCGCCCGTGCGCTCCGCCACCTGACGCAAGAGCGCGAAGTTGTCCGACAGCGACCGGAACTCGTCCGCGAACGGCCGCGCCACACCCGCCTGCACCGCGCCCTCGAGCTTCTGCCCCGGCGATCCGTCCGCCCCCGGCGGCCCCGCGGCGTCGTACCGCAGGTTCACCACATAGCTCCCCGAGCGCGACGACCCGAATTCGCCTTCATACCGCCCCGGCCCCGTCTGGCGCAGCTCCACGTCCGCCGCCACGCCGTCGGGCCCCACCACGCGCCCGCGGAACCGCGCGAAGTTCAGCCGCTGCCCGTCGGGCGCCAGCGCCTCGACGATCACCCGCGTCCGCCCGTCGAGGTTCTCCGTCACCACGCGGATATCCGCCGACCCGCTCGGACGCATCGCCCAGCGAACCTGCTGCTCCCAGAACGAGCGGAACTTGTCCCAGCTCGTCCACGAGTTCGCCCAACGGCTCGTCGCGTCCGACGTGAACGCCGTGCTCCGCCCCAGCCCATACTGCCAGTTCGCCAGGATCGGGTCGTTCTCCTTGCCGCGCAGCGTCACGGTGCTGAGCCCCTCGCGGTCGGCCGTGATGATGTACCCCGTGATCCCCGGCACCCCGCCCCCGAACCCGCGCATCGACTCGTGCGTCGCGTTCGACACGATCGGCGCGAACGGCTGGCCCTCCCAGATCAGCGCCCGGCGCACCGTCTGGGCCTCCTTCATGAAGATCTCCGGCAGCCGCTCCTTGCGCGCCGGGTCGTTGATGAAGTAGAAGTTCCCCCCCGTGCTCTTGGAGAGGTCCCGCATCATGTCGTAGTCGGGCGACCCCTCGGTCCCCATGTGCGGGAACACCATCACCGTGCTGATGCTGACCTTCGCGTTGATGAACCGCTGCACAACGTCGCGCGTCGGCGGCTGCGGGTCCGCGTCGCTGATGACGATGCAGTGCTTCTGCCCCGCGTCGGCCTTCTCAAGGGCCGTGATCGCCATCGTCAGCATGCCCTGAAATGTCTGCGCATCGCCGAACGTGAGGTTGTTGATCGCCCGGCGCACCCCCACGCCGTCCCCCACCTCGCTCATCGGGTACACCCATGCGTCGCCGCCCCCCTGCCAGCTGTACTCGAGCACGCCCACCAGGTCCTGGCGCGACAGGTTCTTCACCGCCGCCAGGCACGTCTCCTTGCCCCAGAAGTTCCCCTCGGGCATCTCGCAGCTGTGCATCACCATCGCCAAGGCGCCCCGCGGCATCTGTCGCTTCTGCGGCGGGTCCAGCTTCACCGGCAGCGCATCGGCCATCGGCGACCCGATCCACCCGCCCGCGCCGAAGCTCTCCGGCCCGCCGATCACGATGAGCCCGCCCCCAAGGTCGTGCACGTACGACTTGAGGTCCTCCTGCTGCTTGATCGACAGCGCGTACGCCGGCGTGTTCACCATCACCACCGCGTCGTACGCCCCGAGATCAACAAGCGCCCCGATCCCCTCCGCCGGCGGCATCAGCTTCGCGTCGATCCGCGAGTCGATCATCGCCTTCATGATGAACTCGGCGTCCTCCTGCGTCTGCGACACCACCAGCACCTTGCCCTCGCCGCTCACGAACGTCACCGCCGACGCCCGGTTGTTCTCACCCACCGAGTCCGCCATCACCCCCTTGTCGTCCGCCATCGGCTCGAACACCGCCTCGAACCGGCGCGCCCCCGCGTCCCGCACCGTCAGCGGCACCTGCAGCGACGTCGCCCCCTTCGACAGCCGGATGAGCTGCCCCACCGCCGGCGAGTCCGGATCAAGATCCACCGGCTCGCCGTCGACCATGATGCTCAACCGCCCCACCGCCGGCGCCGTCGCGTTCAGCAGCACACGCACGCCGATCGTCTCTCCCATGCGCGCCGTGGCCGGAGCCACCACCCGGTCCACGATCACCTCGCGCTCGTGCTCGTACCGCAGCGGCAGCACGTCGATCGGCACCCCCGCCGCCCGCGCCTCCTCCGCCTGCGCCAGCAGGCTCCCCGTCGTCTCGTTCCCGTCCGAGATGATCAGGATCCGGTTCGCCATGTCCTCGGGCATCGGCGCCATCGCCAGCCGAACCGCTTCCGCCAGGTTCGTCCCGTCGCGGTCGATCGTCTGCTGCGCATCGGGCATCGCGTCCGGCGGCCCGGGGATCGCCTGCACATACGCCCCCGCCCCGACCACCACACGCCCCAGAAAATCGCCGCGCACCGCCCCCGGCCCCGGCTCCGCCGTCGCCTCGCGCAGGTACGACTCGGCCTTCGCCGCCAGCGGCACCGGCACCGACCGCGACGCGTCCATGATCACCGTCACCGCGACGTTCTCGCCCTCGCGCCGCCAATTCGGCCGCGCCACCGCCCCCACCAGCATCCCGATCACCAGAAGCCGCAGCACCAGCGCCACCCGACGCGGCCCCGTCCCCATCCCCGTCAGCGTCGACCGCCCGATCCACACCGCCATCACCCACAGCACCGGCGCAAGCACCAGCCACCACGGCTGCTCAAACGCGATCGGCCCAAGATGAAACGCCAGCGTCGTCAACGTCCATGATCCTCAATCAAGCTGAACTTCCGCACCGACCCAGAGGATACAGAAAACCCCCGACCCCGTTCCCCCACTTTGTGCCTCTGTGCCTCTGTGCCTTCTTCTCCCGCCTACGGCCCCTCAAACCTCACCACTCGGTTGTTCCCGCTGTCCACCACGAACACCTCATCCTTCAGCACCGCGAGCGCCCACGGCGTCGCGAGCTCCCCCGGCCCGCGCCCCGCCTTCCCCCACACGCCCAGGCTCTCCCCCGTCTCCACGTTCAGCCGCTGCACCCTGTTGTTCCCGAACTCCGCCACCAGCGCCGTTCCGTCCTTGAGCATCCACAGCCCATACGGGAACGTCAGCTCCCCCGGCCCCTTCCCCGGCATGTCCGACTTCCCGATCCACCCCAGCAGCTTCCCCTCCGGTGTGAACCGCCCGATCCGATGGTTCCGCGCATCGGTCACCACCAGCTCGCGCCCCGCCTTCCCCTCTCGCCACCGCATCGTCTGCGGGCGTGCAAACTGAATGGCCTCCGGCGCCGCCGAGTCCCCGTTGCTCCCGAAGCTGAACTGGAAGTTGAACTTCGCGTCAAACACACTGATCCGGTCGTTCCCGCCGTATTCCGCCACGTACACCCGCTCGAGTTCCTCGCCGCCTCCCGGCGCCGGCTTCGTGCTCAGCAGGATCGACGTCGGATAGATGAACTGCCCCGGCCCCTGCCCGTAGCTCCCGAACTGCGCCAGCCGCTCCGGCGGGTCGGTCTTGGTCCGCGGCGTGCGATACACCATCACCCGGTTGTAATGCGTGTCCGGGATAAAGAGGATCGGTCGCTTCTCGTCCGGCGGACCCGCCCCCGCCACACCCGGGATCACGAGGGTCCCGGGCGCCACCGTCACCCCCACCGGCTTGCCCAGCTCCCAGTCCGGCATCTTGAACCAGAACAGGCACTCCCCGCTCTCCGGGTCAATCCGCTGCACCCGCGCCGTCTTGTCGACCACCCACAGCGCCTCGCCGTCGGTGTCGATCGCCCGCGGCATCGCAAACCGCCCGGGAATGTCCCCCAGCGACCCGATCGACCGCGCGTGCGGCAACGGCGCCGGCGCCCCCGAACTCGTCGAATCACACCCCCCCAACACGCCCACACCCCCCCCCGCCCCCACCCCCCACCCCCCACCCCCCCCCCATCCCGCCCGCCCCGCCCCCACCCGCCACCCCGCCCGCCCCCCCACCCCCCCCCAGCCCGCACGCCGCGTACCCGCTCATTGCTCGCCGCACGGCCCACACGCGCATCGCCGCTCCCACGCCGGCCCCCACCCCTCACGAGCACCGCGCCCTCACCGGCCGAGCCACCCCCGTCCCCCACCTTCGCACATCGCAGGCATACCCGCCGGAGTCCCCCCTGTTGCACCGTGAAGGGGCCAGGGGTCAGGGATCAGGGATCAGGGATTAGGGTGGTGGACCTCCGGTCCCTGATCCCTGATCCCTGGCCCCTGATCCCTGGCCCCTGGCCCCTCTCCTCAGATCTGCACCCCGTCCCTCAAAATCCGCACCTCACTCACGGGCACCAGCTTCCCGGTGTTCATCCCCGGGCAAATTCGCGAGCCCCGGTCCCACGCCTCCCGCGACTTCACCACGCTCGGCCAGAACGGCCACGTGCGGCACTGCCCCGGCCGATCCTCATATACGCCGCAGACCGCTTTCCCCGGAACCGCCGTCCGGTCGAGGAACACGCAGTCGTTCCGCTGGTCCCCCTCGATCGCCGGGTGCCGCCCCACCGACACCACCTCATTAAGCGACCGCCCCTTGGTGGTCACGTGGGTGTACCGCTCGACAAACTCCGCCTCGCCCACCCCCAGCCGCTTCGCCAAGGACGCCACCTCGCCCGGGGTCACCAGCACATACCCCGGTGGCCCCGAGCAGCAGTTCCCGCACATCGTGCAGCCAAACCGCAACCCCGCGCCCCCCTCGGGCCCGTCGGGCTGCGCGAACCACTCGTGTTCACCCGGTTGTGGCACACCGCACCGTAGTGCAGGGCTTGGGGCCCGGGTTCGGGGCATGCCCGGCGAGCCCGATAAGCGCCCCGCCTGCCTAACCCTGCGCCCCACGCGCGGCGTTTCCGGTCCCCGCCAAGCCGAAACACCGCAACGACCGATCAACCCAGCGTCCCGGGGTCAATTCTGATCCCTGGCCCCTGGCCCCGACCCCTGGTCCCCCCCCCATGCTCACCCACTCCTTCGCCGACCGCCGCACTTCCCACCGCCAGCCGGTCACGCGCGCCTGCAAGCTCTACCGCCCCGGAGCCCTCCAGTACGCCTCGGCCCGCACGATCAACCTCTCCGAGGACGGCGCCCTCATCGAAGTCGTAAGCCCCCGCCCCGTCGGCGTCGGCGAAAAGGTCGAAGTCGGCATCGCCTGGACCAGCTCCCCGCTGCTCAGCGCCGACTCCTTCCGAACCGCCCGAGTCATCCGCGTGCGCGAAACCGGCCCCGACACCCTCCAGGTCGCCGTCCAGTTCGCCGCCGCTCCGGCCCTCGCGGCGGTGGCATAAGAGCCGCGAGCGCAAGCGAGCGGAGTATCCACGGGCGCACGAACTCCGTGAACACACGTCACTTGCCGCGCGCTGACCGCCCTCACCAAATCCCGGTTGTCACAGGTTTCGCCGCTCGCTCGCGCTCGCGGCTCTTATCGAGCCACCGCCGCCGCCCCGCCAATCCCACCCGCTCCGGATAACACCCGCGGTGTCGTCTGCGGCCGAGCCGACGTCTTCATCCCCGACACGTCCCCCGCCGCCTGCGGGAACTTGTACACCCGCTCCACCCGCGGACTGATGCGGCACAGGATCTCGTGCGTGATCGACCCCGCCGCCCCCGCCACCGTCGGCAGGTAGTTCGGCGCCCCGCGACGGCGCCCGAGCAGCTCAACTTCCATCCCCACCCCGCACAGCGACCCCGGCACATCCGTGACATCGATCGTCACCTGGTCCATGCTCACCCGCCCGACGATCGGCGCGAACACCGTGGTGTCCAGCGACCCGCCGCGGATCGACTCGCTGTCCTCTTCCCCGCCTCCGGTGGCCAGCCGGTCGTACACCTTGCCGGTGAACCCGACCATCCCCGCCCCCGACAACGACCGCGGATACCCGTCGGCGTAGCCCACCGGCACCACCGCGATCCGCGTCGCCTTGCCGTCTGAGCGCTTGGGCGCCCGCCACGTGCTGCCATACCCCACCGGCCATCCTTCGGGGATCTCGACGACCTGCGCCACGCTGCTCACCCAGCGCACCGCCGGGTCGAGCCCGCGCTTCTCGTCGAGCGCCGCGCCACCGAACTGCAGGTCCTGGACCTGGTCGACGCCGTCGATCCCGTAGCCGTACAGCCCCTGCCCCACGCGCACCATCGTGCCGTGATACCGGTCGCTCCGGAGCGTTCCGAGCGTGTTCGCCGCGTGAATCAGCGGGTTTGCGCTCGGCAGCAGCTCCTTCACCTTCAGCAGCCACTGGTGGAATGTCCGGGCCTGCTCGCCGGTGAACGTCGGGTCGAGGTCCGGGCTCGCAAAGTGCGTCATCGCCCCCGCCAGGCGCAGCCGCGGGCTCTGGCGCATCTGGCGCAGCATCGTCTCCGCCACATCCGGACGGCTCCCGCCACGGCTCATCCCCGTATCCACAAAGATGTGCACCGGGATCGAAAGCCCCAGCCGCGTCGCCGTCGTCGTCAGCGACGCGAGCTGCTCCGGTTCGTGCGCGATCAGGTGCAGCCGTCCCGCGGCCGCGTGCCGGTACATCGGATCCGTCCGCCCGATCTCTCTCACCGGGGCGAGCACCAGGATCGGCAGGGTCACCGCCGACTCGATCAGCTCCCCCGCCTCGTCGGGCGTGAAGACCGCGAGCATCTCGACGCCCGCGGCGATCAGCCGCCGCGCCATGCGCACCGCGCCCAGCCCATACGCGTCCTGCTTGAGCACGCCGCACACGTTCACGTGGCGCTGCACGCCCGTCGCGCCGCCCACCGGCCCGCCGGCAGGATGGCTCGCCGGCGGCGGTGGGGGGGCCGGCGTGGTGATCCGCCGGATCACGCCCACGTTGTGCTCGATGGCACGAAGGTCAACCTCAACTCGGCTCAGCGGCACGTCAGCTTCCTCGTCTTGGTGGCACAGGCGTCCCGCCTGTGATCGGGCGCAGCCCGATGCTCCTCACCGCTGGCGGAAAACCCCGGCCCGACGGCCCGAATTTCACGCCCGCACGCAAGTGGTATCGACCCGCGCCGGTCTCTACGATGACTAACGACACCCGCGTGCGCCCATGGCCGCTTCTCTCGCGCATCGTAGACGCACGCGGCGTTGTCCGGGCCGGCCTATTTCGGTCTCGTGCCCCAGGAATTCAGTTCCCCAATGACCTCTCAAACGCCGACGAATCCCACCTCAAACGCCCCCACCCACGCCGCCGGGCACGCCCACGACGCCCCCTCCGGGATCCCCCATCCCATCCACCCGGCTCCGGGGGCCGAACCCGGTGAGCCCGTCAAGCCCTCCGACATCTTCGCTACCGATACCACCTTTGCCGAGCTGGGGCTGCGCAACAGCGTCCTCAAGGGCATCGACGCCCTGGGCTTCAAGCACCCCACCACCATCCAGGCCAAGCTCATCCCCGTCATCATGACCGGCAAGGACGTCCTGGGTCAGGCCAAGACCGGCACCGGCAAGACCGCCGCCTTCGGTCTCCCCCTGCTCCACATGATCACCCGGGGCGTCGGCACCCAGGCCCTCATCCTCGTCCCCACCCGCGAGCTGGCGATGCAGGTCGCCACCGACATGACCAACTTCGCGAGCGCCACCCCCATCAAGACCTCCGCGGTCTTCGGCGGCGAGCGCGTCCAGGCCCAGGCCCAGCGCCTTAAGTCGCTCCCCGAGATCATCGTCGCGACCCCCGGCCGCATCATGGACATGGTCGAGCGCCGCCTCATCAGCTACGAGAACGTCAAGCACGTCGTCCTCGACGAAGCCGACCGCATGCTCGACATCGGCTTCCGCGACGACATCCGGCGCATCCTCAAGGGCTGCCCCACCAACCGCCAGACAATCTTCGTCTCCGCCACCATCAGCCCCGAGATCGAGGCCCTCGCCCGCACCCACGCCCGCGACGCCGAGAAGGTCATCGCCTCCAGCGGCGCCCTCACCGTCAGCCTCGTCCGCCAGTTCCACCTCACCGTCGCCCCCTGGGACAAGCGCCGCCTGCTCGCCCACCTCCTCACCCACGAGGAGCCCGAGCTCACCGTCGTCTTCTGCCGAATGAAGAAGACCGTCGACGACGTCGCCGAATACCTCCACAAAAAGGGCATCGACGTCCATCCCCTCCACGGCGACATGTACCAGGCCCAGCGCAACAAGGTCATGACCAAGCTCCGCGACGGGAGCCTCAGCGTCCTCATCGCCTCCGACCTCGCCAGCCGCGGCCTCGACGTCGAGGGCATCAGCCACGTCATCAACTACGACCTCCCCGACGACCCCGACGTCTACGTCCACCGCGTCGGCCGAACCGCCCGCGCCGGACGCAACGGCGTCGCCTGGAGCCTCGTCACCCCCGCCGACGGCGAGCTGCTCACCCAGATCGAGTCCCTCATCAACCTCGAGATCCCCAAGCTCGACTACCCCGACTTCCAGCCCGGCCCCGTCCCCAAGCACGTCCTCGAGGCCCAGGCCGTCGACGCCAAGCGCGCCGAAGTCTCCCAGCAGTACAACCGCTTCGCCGCCACCACCGCCCCCAAGCTGCCCCCCGCAGCCGCCAAGATCGACGAGAACAAGTTCCCCGGCGGCGTCGTCCCCACCAAGCTCCCCCCCAAGCGCATGTTCGGCAAGGCCAAGACCTCTCGCAGTGTTAAGGCCGAGGTCCAGAGCAACCTCGCCGCCCAGCCACAGCAGACCCTGCCGCCCGCCGCGCCGCAGAGCTGAAGGCCGGTACGCAGAGGCCGCAGAGTTCGACAGAGGAACGCCGAGGAATACGGCGGTATTCGCGGGCGAGGCCGGTGGTCAACCGCCGCCCCGTTGCTCTTGATTCTTGATCTCATCAACATCCTCTCCGCGTCACTCCGCACCACTCCGCGCCCTCCGCGTACCGTCTCTGCCGTCCTCCCTCGCTATCCGAAGCCCGCCGGGTCCACACCGGTACACCCTCCGCCGGGCCGCAATCCCGCGGCGCCCAATCCCAACACGTCGGGACGGCACGTACCGTTGCCCGGTCGAACCTTGTACTCGTGGTAGGCGTCTCGTGGATCGTGGGGATCGGGGGGGGGGGTCTCCGGGGGGGGGTGACCAGCCCGCGCGCACAAATCGCGCGACGACGGAGGCTCGCCCCGTGTGGAAATGGATCCTCGGCCTGCTCGTCCTCTTCGTCCTCGTTCTCGGGGCCGGTGCCGCATTCCTCTTCGGCACCGACCAGGGCAGGCAGCTCATCGAGCAGTTCCAGCCCAAGGCCAAGCCGACAGAGGTCCGCCTCGAACCCGCCGCCTCCGGCATCCTGACCAAGACCGTCGCCGCCCCGGGGCGCATCGAGCCCAAGACCGACGTCGACATCTCCGCGCAGATCGCCGCACGCATCATCGCCCTGCCCTTCCGCGAGAACGACGCCGTCAAGAAGGGCGACGTGCTCGTCCGCCTCGACGCCCGCGACGCGCTCGCCGCACTCGAGTCCTCGCAGGCGATCCTCAAGGGTGAAGAGGCCCGCGTCGCCGGCGCCAAGGCCGGCCTCGCGTGGGCCCAGCTCGAGCGCGACCGCCAGCACAGGCTCGCCGAGACCAACGACACCGCCACCTCCGCCGTCGACTCGGCCCAGTCGGAGTTCCTCCGCGCCCAGTCCAATCTCGCCGCCGCCGAGCACAGCGTCGAGCAGGCCCGCGCCAACATCGCCCGGGCCGAGAAGGACGTCGACAACACCATCATCACCGCCCCGATCAACGGCACCATCGTCTCGCTCAACGCCGAGGTCGGCGAGCTCGTCCTCGTCGGCACCCTCAACAACCCCGCCAGCGTCATCCTCCGCCTCGCTGACCTCTCCGCGATGTTGATGAAGGCCCGCATCGACCAGAGCAACATCGCCCCGGTCCATCCCGGCCAGACCGCCAAGGTCTTCCTCAACGCCTACCCCGACCGCAAGCTCACCGGCGTCGTCGAGCGCGTCCGCCCCCAGCGTCAGCAGGAGCAGGACGGCACCGTCTACTTCGAAACCGAGATCCTCCTCACGCTCGAAGCAGGCGAGGTCCTCGCCGCCGGCAAGACCGGGCTCGACGCCAACGTTGACGTCGAGGTCGAGACCCTCCACGAGGTCATCAAGATCCCCAGCCAGGCCGTCGTCGACCGGCGCACCGACGAGCTCCCCAAGCCCGTCCGCGAGGGCCCCAACGCCGCGATCATCGACAAGACCAAGGCCTTCACCCGCATCGTCTACGTCGTCGGCGACGACAACAAGGCGATCGCGACGCCGGTCACCGCCGGCCCCAGCGACCTCACCCACACCGTCATCCTCGCCGGCCTCACCCCCGGCCAGCGCGTCGTCACCGGCCCCTTCAAGGTCCTCATCGACCTCAAGCACGACCAGCTCGTCGCTGAAGAAGGCACCATCAAGAAGGACGACGACAAGAAGAGCACCGACACCAAGACCACCGACACCGCCGCCGCCGACAAGAAGTAATCGACCTTCCTCCTGATCCCTGGCCCCTGGCCCCTCATCCCTCTCCCCCAGTGCCTCCCACCCCCGACGTCATCTCGCTCAAAGGCATCGAAAAGACCTACAAAATGGGCGTCGAGCGCGTCCACGCGCTCCGCGGCGTCGACCTCACCATCCGCCCAAACGAGTTCGTCGCCATCATGGGCGCCAGCGGCTCGGGCAAGTCCACCCTCATGAACATCCTGGGGTGCCTCGACAAGCCCACCAAGGGCGCGTACTCCCTCAACGGCCACCCCACCCACAAGCTCGACGCCGCCAAGCTCGCCAAGATCCGCAACGAGCAGATCGGCTTCGTCTTCCAGACCTTCGAGCTCCTCCCCCGCGCCACCGCGCTCAAAAACGTCACCCTCCCGCTCATCTACTCCCGCCGCCACTGGCTCGGCGCCACCCGCATGGCCAGGCGCGCCCTCGAACGCGTCGGCCTCGCCGACCGCATGAGCCACAGGCCCAACCAGCTCTCCGGCGGCCAGCGCCAGCGCGTCGCCATCGCCCGCGCCCTGGTCACCAACCCCGCCCTCCTCCTCGCCGACGAGCCCACCGGCAACCTCGACTCCAAGACCAGCGAGGAGATCATCGCCCTCTTCAAGGCCCTGCACGCCGAGGGCCAGACCATCGTCGTCGTCACCCACGAAGAGGACATCGCCGGCCACGCCGCCCGAATCGTCCGCCTCCGTGACGGGCGCATCATTTCCGACAACCCCACCACCGAAGACCCCATCCACCGAGAGTTCCTCGACCGCTCCCTCAAACTCGCCCAGGCGCCCGCCATCGAAGCCCCCATTGCCTCCGCTTCCCTAGTCCCTGGTCCCTGACCCCTAGCCCCTGACCCCTGACCCCTGGCCCCTAGCCCCTGACCCCTGACCCCTGGCCCCTAGCCCCTGACCCCTGGCCCCTAGCCCCTGACCCCCTGGCCCCTGGCCCCTGGCCCCTCCCCATGGCCCTCTTCCGCATCCTCTTCCAGACCGTCTTCCTCGCCATCGGCCAGATCTGGGCCAACAAGATGCGGTCCGCGCTCACCACGCTCGGCATCATCATCGGCGTCTCCGCCGTCATCGCCACCGTCTCCGCCACCGACGGCCTGCGCAAGTTCGTCCTCAGCGAGTTCGCCACCATCGGCGCCAACAAGGTCTGGATCTTCCCCAACCGCCCCGACCGCGCACGCGACAAGTACTCCTGGCGCCAGATCCGCATCACCCGCGAGCAGGTCGACGGCATGCTCGAGGCCGCCCCCAGCCTCAGGCGCCTCACCCCCGTCATGGAGATGTCCGGCCCCGTCGAGTTCGGCCCCGAGCGCCGCCCCTTCGTCCCCGTCCGCGGCATCCGCCCCGACTGGCACGAGATCGAGCAGCGCTTCGTCACCCAGGGCCGCCCCTTCTCGCGCATCGACGAGGAGGGCCGCCGCCCCGTCTGCCTCATCAACGACAAGGCCGTCCAGGAATTCCGCATGGACGCCAACCCGGTCGGCCAGTACATCCTCGTCGAGCGCCGGCGTCTGCTCATCGTCGGCGTGGTCGAGACCAAGACCGTCAGCCCCATCTTCGGCGCCGACGACGCCCAGAGCGAGGTCTACGTCCCGTTCTCCTACGCCGAGCTCATGCGCCCCCAGTTCGGGCGCATGTACGTCATCGCCCAGACCAAGACCCCCGAGGCCTTCGGGGACGCCAAGGCCGAGATCACCTTCTACATGCGCCGCATGCGCCACCTCTCCGGCGACGACCCCAACACCTTCGGCGTCGAGGCCATCGAGCAGTTCATCAGCCAGTTCAACAAGCTCGCCAGCGGCATCACCGTCATCGCCGCCGGCTTCGTCGCCATCAGCCTCCTCGTCGGCGGCATCGGTATCATGAACATCATGCTCGTGAGCGTCTCCGAGCGCACCCGCGAGATCGGGTTGCGCAAGGCCGTCGGCGCACGGCCTGCGGTCATCCTCATGCAGTTCCTCGTCGAAGCGGTGGTGCTCTGCCTCGTGGGCGCCGCGATCGGCCTGGCCTTCGGCGCCGGCTTCACGTTTATCCTCAAGGTCATCCCCGACTCCCCGCTCAAGCAGGCCGAGGTCCGCGCGTGGTCGGTGATCCTCGCCGCGGGCTTCAGCGCCGCCACCGGACTGGTCTTCGGCATGTTCCCCGCCCTCAAGGCCGCCCGCCTCGACCCCATCGTCGCCCTGAGACACGAGTAACAACTCCCGGGACGCCGGACCTGAGTCCGCGAAGGTCCGGGTCTGCTTCTCTCCCACCATGCCCACACGATCCACCCGACGCGTCATCCTCACGCTGCTCTGCTCAGCAGGCCTCCTCATCTCCGGCTGCGGCGGCAACCCCTTCGCCGAGCGCGAGAGCGACCTGGGAAAGCGCCTCGACCCCTCGCGCTTCCACACCGTCGACACCTTCGACACCGCGAAATACGCCGCCCAGCCCGCGCCCGAGCCCGAGCCCCTCAAGTCCAATCAGGCGCCCCAGCGCCCCCCGAGCCGCTTCGCCGGCATGACCGAGGTCTCCCTCGACCTCGCCCGCTGCCGCGCCGGCGCGCTCGAGAACAACCTCGACCTCAAGGTCGCCCTCGTCGCCCCGTCCATCGCCAACCAGCGGCTCCGTGATGAGCGGGCCAAGTTCGAGGCCGTGTTCACCCCCGGCGTCCGCTACCGCGAGCAGGACGAGCCGGTCTTCGACCTCACCAACCCCAACCAGCAGGACAGCGCCAATTTCAACCTCGGCGTCGACGTCCCCATGCGCACCGGCGGGCGCGCCAGCATCGACTTCGACCAGGGCTGGAGCCAGACCAACAACCCCTTCTTCACCTTCAACACCGCGTACTCCGCCGGCCTGCAGTTCTCCCTCAGCCAGCCGCTGCTCCGCAACGCCGGGCGCCAGGTCAACGTCGCCTCCATCCAGGTCCAGTCGTACCAGGAGCAGATCACCCAGGCCCGGACCAAGCTCGAGGTCATCCGCCAGGTCGCCGCCGTCGACCGCTCGTACTGGCGCCTCTACGCCGCCCGCAAGGCCCTCGACGTCGCGCTCCAGCAGTTCGACCTCGCCGCCGAGCAGCTCCGCCAGGCCCAGAGCCGCTTCCGCGCCGGCGCGGTCCCCGAAGTCGAGGTCCTTCGCGCCCAGTCCGGCCTCGCCCTGCGCCTCCAGGGCATCATCACCTCCGAGAACGCCGTCCTCATCAACCAGCGACAGCTCAAGCAGGTCGTCAACCTCCCCGACCTCGACCTCGAGTCCTCCCAGCTCGTCGTCACCGCCACCGAGCCCAACCCCGTCCAGTACATCTTCAACGGCCCCGAGCTCGCCCGGCAGGCCATCGGCCCGCTCGGACGCATGGAGATGCTCGAGCTCGAGCTCCAGCTCGCCGCCGACGCCGTCAACACCGACTTCGCCCGCAACCAGACCCTCCCGCTCGTCACCCTCGACTACACCTACCGCATCGGCGGCCTCGACGGGCGCCTGCGCGAAGCCAACGACCAGCTCCTGGCCAACGACTTCGAGACCTGGTTCGTCGGCCTGGGCGCCCAGATCCCGCTCGGCAACGAGGCCGCCAAGGCCCGCCTGCAGCAGGCGATCCTCACGCGCCTGCAGCGCCTGGGCACCAAGGCCTCGCGCGAGCTGGCGATCCGCCGGGAAGTCCTCGACGCCGTCGACCAGGCCCGAAGCGCCTGGCAGCGCATCCTCGCCTCGCGACAGGCCGTCCTCGCCGCCGGACGCACGCTCGAAGCCGAGAAGCGCCAGAACGCCGTCGGCAACCGCACGAGCACCGACGTGCTCGACGCCGCCGCCCGCCTCGCCGAGGCCCAGCTCGACGAGATCCGCGCCCTCACCGACTACCAGATCTCGATCGTCGACCTCGCGTTCGCCACCGGCACCATGCTCGGCTCCGGCAGCGTCGAGTGGGTCCCCACCGAAGCGCCGCCCGACGAGACCGTGCTCCCGTTCCCCGACATGAGGCCTTAGCGGGTCGTCAATGTTCGTATAATATACGGCACTTGCGCCGCAAGCACCGGAGTTGCAGCCAACCGGGCTGAACTCCCAATCACCCGCTCTGGTTGACCAATCCGAAGCTGTCGATAGGATTCCCGCTCGCCCGGGCCCGGCCTCGGCGAGCGGTGTCGCCACTGTAGCTCAGTTGGTAGAGCACACCCTTGGTAAGGGTGAGGTCGCGAGTTCAAGTCTCGCCAGTGGCTTTGATTCGCACGTCGACGTCGGCGGCGCCTCGTGCCGACCGACCGGCGTTTCCCGTCGTTCCGGCCCGCTCTTGGGCCGGTCTGCGGGTCGCAACCCCGGTCAACCGTCGGATGACTGCACTTTCGGTGGGGTGGGTGCTACCCTTGCTGCTCGGTACGGCGGTGGGCCGGGCCGGCTACAAGGTCAGGACTTCGTTCCCGGCGCATTCCTTGCGTCGGGACGCACAAGATTTTGGTTGGAGATCACGGCCATGGCAAAGGGTGTCTTCGAGCGTACAAAGCCTCACGTCAACGTCGGCACCATCGGTCACATCGACCACGGCAAGAGCACGCTTACCGCTGCCCTGTCCGCCCGCTCCGCCGTGAAGAGCGGCCAAACCCCCAAGACCTACGCTGAAATCACCAAGGGCGGCACCGTCCGTGACGCGTCCAAGACCGTCACGATCGCGGCCTCGCACACCGAGTACGAGACCAAGTCCCGGCACTATGCCCACGTCGACTGCCCCGGCCACGCCGACTTCGTCAAGAACATGATCACCGGCGCCGCCCAGATGGACGGCGCCATCCTCGTCGTCTCCGCCGCCGACGGCCCCATGCCCCAGACCCGCGAGCACGTCCTGCTCGCCCGTCAGGTCGGCGTCCCCTACATCGTCGTCTTCCTCAACAAGATCGACCTCGTCGACGACCCCGAGCTCCTCGACCTCGTCGAGCTCGAGGTCCGCGACCTCCTCAAGAAGTACGGCTTCCCCGGCGATGACGTCCCCGTCATCCGCGGCGCCAGCGGCCCCGCCCTCGCCGACCCCAAGGACGACAAGGCCAACAAGTCCATCGACGACCTCTTCGACGCCATCGACAAGTACGTCCCCGAGCCCGCCCGCGAGACCGACAAGCCCTTCCTCATGAGCGTTGAAGACGTCTTCAGCATCAAGGGCCGCGGCACCGTCGCCACCGGTCGTATCGAGCGCGGCAAGGTCAAGATCGGC
>CAZMCC010000032.1:0-7397 GCA_964564695.1 uncultured Phycisphaeraceae bacterium
CGATGCGGTCGATGTTGGGCGTGCGGTAGCCCATCATGCCGCGGTTGTACGCGCTGACGTTCCAGTATCCGATGTCGTCGCCGAAAATGACGAGGATGTTCGGCGGCTTCGCGCCGGCGCCTCCTTGGGCGGCGGCCGGGGCCGGTGTCAGGAGCACCGCGAGTGTCGCTGCGAACACGCCCGCGAGGGCTCTCCATGGAAACGGGCGTGAATTACGGAGAGACATCCTTGAGACGTTCATCAGGCTCCTTTCGCGACCTTGTCGGTCGCGGTAGCGGTTACTTCTTGGGTTCGCCGGGGGTCGGCGTGAGGGTCGGCGTGGGGGGCAGCGATTTTGCGCGCTGCTCCCATGCCTCGCGCGTCATGATGGCGCGGAAACCCAGGTGCATGAGGCCGGTGTCGGGGGGGCAGGCCATGCGGGCGCTGGGGCGGTAGCTGGCGCAGTAGCTGTCGTTGCAGAGGAACGACCCGCCGCGGTGGATGCGGCTGGTGGGTGAGTGGGGGTTGCGCGGGTCGAGCGAGCGCTCGGGGCCGGCGGGGTTGTCGATGACGACGTTGGGACCGCCGGCGGCCAGGACCTGGCGCGCGTAGGTGTCGGGGCGGTAGAGGTCGCTGCACCATTCCCACACGTTGCCGGCCATGTCGTACAGGCCGTAGGCGTTGGGAGGGAAGCTCTTGACGGGGGCGGAGCCGGCGAAGCCGTCTTCGAGGGTGTTCTTGTCGGGGAAGCTGCCCTGCCAGATGTTGCAGCGCTTGGCGTCCACAGGCTGGTCGCCCCAGACGTTGACGGTGTGCGAGAGGCCGCCGCGGGCGGCGAATTCCCACTGGGCTTCGGTGGGGAGAGCTTTGCCGGCCCATGTGCAGTAGGCGACGGCGTCGTCGTAGCAGATTTGAACGACGGGGTGGTCGTCCTTGGCGTCGATGGTGCTGGCCGGGCCCTGGGGGTGGCGCCAGTTGGCGCCGGTGACCCAGCGCCACCACTGCGACGCATCGGAGAGGTCGACGGGGCGGTCGGGCGGCGTGAAGACGAGCGAGCCGGGCTGGAGCATCGCCTCGGCGGGCTTGGGCGTGCCGGGGGGGACCTGCTTTTTCAGCTCTTCCCAGTCGACGGGGCGCTGGGCGATGGTGAGGTATCCGGTGGCCTTGACGAACTCGGCGAACTGACGGTTGGTGACCTCGGTGGCGTCCATCCAGAAGCCGCTGACGCGCACGCGGTGCACCGGGCCTTCGTCGGGGCGGGCGAGCGGGTCGGTGCTGCCCATGTCGAACTCGCCGCCGGGGATCCAGACCATGCCGGGGGGTGAGGCGGGCGTCGAGTCCGACTTCGGCGGCGCGGGCGGTGTCGGAGGCGTGGCGGGCTGGGGCTGCGCGGCGTTGAGCGAACCTGCGACGGCCACGAGCGCGGCGAGACGCCAGAACCACTTGGAGCGGCGGGGCCGGCGCGCGGGGTGGGCTGGTGAGTGGGTGCTGATGCCGCCACTGTACCACGTGTATCACGGCGTGAGGGGTACCCACAAGCGGAACGGCCGGACGACCACGTCGCCCCTCAACATGGCGGTCGATGAGGGACTAGCGCACGTCCTTGAGGTTGGTCGGGTTGTGCCACTGGCGGTGGGGCGCGCCGCAGGAGATGAGGCGGTCGGCGCTGGGCGGGCCCCAGGAGGCGGGGGCGTAGGTCTCGATGCCCTTGCGGAGGGTGGGGTCGTCGAGGAAGGGTTGGCAGATGCGCCAGCCGCTTTCGACTTCGTCGCGGTGCTTGTAGAGGGTGCGGTCGCCGCGGACGGCGTCGAGCATGAGCGGGCCGTAGGCGTCGGCGGCCTCGCCGCCGAAGCGGTCGGCGTAGTCGAGGTCGAGCTTGGCGGAGTCGATGACCATTCCTTCACCGGGGACCTTGCCCTCGATGCGGAGGCTGATGCCCTCGCGGGGGGCGATGTTGATGATGAGGCGGTTGGCGGGGCGGCTGTCGGTGTCGGGGTTGATCTGGCGGAAGATGTTGACGGGGGGCTTCTTGAAGTGGACGGCGATCTCGGTGAGCTTGCCGGCGAGTTTCTTTCCGGAGCGGAGGAAGAAGGGGACGCCGGCCCAGCGCCAGTTCTCGAACTCGAGGCGCATGGCGGCGAAGGTTTCGGTGCGCCGGTCGGCGACGACGCCGTTTTCGTCGACGTAGGCGGGCTCTTTCTTGTCGGGGTCGGCGGCGTAGCGCCCGAGGGAACACCAGTCGGCGAGGCGGTCGCGCGATGGGGAGGCGGCGGATTGGAAGAGCTTGATTTTCTCCCGCATGATCTCGTCGCCGTCGTAGGAGTGGGGGGGCTCGATGGCGACGAGGGCGAGGACCTGGAGGAGGTGGCTCTGGATCATGTCGCGCATGGCGCCGGCGGTGTCGTAGAAGTTGGCGGCGCGGGAGCCGACGCCGACGGTCTCGGCGGCGGTGACCTGGACGTGGTCGACGAAGTTGCGGTTCCAGGCGGGCTCGAAGATGGTGTTGGCGAAGCGCATGACGAGGAGGTTCTGGACGAGCTCCTTGCCGAGGTAGTGGTCGATTCGGAAGGTGTCGTCCTCGTCGAAGACGCGTCCGAGGGCGCGGTTGAGGCTCTCGGCGGTGGCGAGGTTGGTGCCGAAGGGTTTCTCGACGATGATGCGCTGCCAGCTCGAGCCGGAGGGGTCGAGGCTGCACCAGCGCTTGCCCTCGCTGACGAGGCCGCTGGCGCCGATGTTGGCGATGATGGGCTCGTAGAGCTCGGGGGCGACGGAGAGGTAGAAGAGGATGTTGGGGCTGCCGGAAGGCTTGACGATGCCGCGTTCGCGGGCGACGTCGTTGACGCGCGCGGAGATCTTGGTGTAGGCGGCGGCGGCTTCGCCCCCCCCCTCCCGAGCGGCGGCGTCGCCGGGCTGGTAGTGGACGCGCTTGGCGAAGGTGGTCCAGGAGGCGTCGTCGAACTTCTTGGCGTGCTGCTTGGCGCCGTCCTTGAGCTTGTCGCGGAACTGGTCGTCGGAGAGCGGAGTGCGGGAGACGCCGACGACGCAGATCTTCTCCGGGAGGCGCTTGGCGCGGTCGAGGTCGTAGAGCGCGGGGATGAGCTTGCGCTGGGTGAGGTCGCCCGAGGCGCCGAAGATCACGATGACGCAGGACTCGGTGAGGGCGCCGGGGTTGGACATGGGGGAGTTTATCGGTCCGGGGAGGGGGGAAGGCATCGAGGCATCCAGGCATCGAGGCATCGAGGAGCCTCCGCGGGCTCGGGCGTCCGTATCCTGCGGGCGTGGACCCGCGATTGCGCATAATCGACGCGAACGCCAACCGTGCCCGGGAAGCCCTGCGCACGCTGGAAGACGTGGCGCGGTTCGCGCTGGGGGACGGGGCGCTGTGTGCGCGGATCAAGGACGCCCGGCACGAGCTGGCGGGGGCGCTCGAGGAGGGCGGGGTCGATGCGCTGGCGCTGGTGGCGAGCCGTGACACGCCGGGGGATGTGGGGACGGTGCTCGAGGGAGCGCGTGAGTCGTCGCGCGGGTCGCTGGCCGAGGTGGTCGGGAGCGCCGCGGGGCGGCTGGGCGAGTCGCTGCGGGTGATCGAGGAGTGTCTGAAGGTGGGGGGCGGGGCCGGGGCGTGGGCGCGCGTCGAGGCGGTGCGGTACCGCGCGTACGACATCGATCGCGAGCTGCGGCTCGCGCTGGGCACGGGAAGGCCCGCGCAGTGGCGGCTGTGCGTGCTCGTGACGCAGGAGCTGTGCCGCAGGGGCGACTGGCGCGCGGTGGTGCGCGGGGCGATCGAGGGCGGGGCGGACTGCCTGCAGCTGCGCGAGAAGTCGCTGGGGGACGCGGAGCTGCTGGCGCGGGCGAAGGAGCTCGTTTCGCTCGCACGGCCGGCGGGCGCCGCGGTCATCGTGAACGACCGGCCGGACATCGCGCTGCTCGCGGGCACCGACGGCGTGCACCTGGGGCAGGGCGACGTGCCGGTGAGCGCGGTGCGCGAGCTTGCGGGCTCGCGGCTGCTCGTGGGCGTTTCGACCCACGACGAGGGCGAGGCGCGGCGGGCGATCGCGGAGGGCGCCGACTACTGCGGCGTGGGCGCGATGTTCGCGACGAGCACGAAGCCGCGGGACGTGAGCGGGCCGGAGTACCTGCGCCGGTTCCTGGCGCTCGCGAGCGAGGGGCGCGCGGTGGGGCACCTGGCGATCGGGGGGATCACGGCGGAGAACGTGCGGGGGCTGGTGGACGCGGGTTGTTGTGGGGTGGCGGTCAGCGGGGCGGTGTGCGGGGCGGCGGACCCGGGTGCGGCGTGCCGCGAAATTCTTCGGGCGATGAGCTGATGTCGGCAAATCGTTCTTGACAGATTTGTTGGTGTAACACGCAGCAATCTCCCGGGATACGTCGCGTGATTCGACGTGAATGCCCGGAGGCAAGTTTCACCGCGGAGAGCGCGGAGGACGCGGAGAGAGACGGCTTGCCGCGCCGCCACATTCCGGACACTGCGTTTGGGTCGCCAAAAGGTCGTAGCCGCATTCGAGGCAGCGTCCCTGTCGACGGCGCCAGACGCGGCGGCCGTATCTTGGTAACGATCTGACCGCCAACAGAATCACCGCGAAGAAGAGGGTGTTGGCGAGCTGCCCGGCGAACTTCACGCCAAACGGAACTACTCGTGGGTGGTCGTCGAGATGTGTTGCAAATGACAGCAAGTCGCCGAATCGAGCGCTCACATCAATCCATGACGGCGTCGTGACTTGGACATTGTTTACGGAGCGCAGCTCACCTCCGAGGCACGGCAGCGGTAAGCCGCATTCGACGATGGTCGCCGAGTACGGGTAGGGGTAACCGCCCTCATTCGAAACGAATTTGGCCCATTGCACGCCGAGGCCGTGGGCTGCATAGGCCCACGCCGGGTTTGACGGCCAGCCCTCGCTAGGCGTACTCGGCCAATCGAGCCTCGGGACGTGCAGATTCTCGGGAGTGCGTAAATCTGAGTCGGTTGTGGCAACGTGCATCGGCCCGACCGAACTGAACAAACAGGCAGTGATTGCGATGCCGTTCGCCAAGGCGCACGAAAGGCAGAGGAGTCCGAGCGCGAAGATCAGCCGGCGAAGGTTCATATGACGTCCGCTACCGAGCTTGATTCGCGTACTCACGTCCGCCCCAGCGGATGGGGGCGGCGGCGTCGAGGTCGGCGGCGGCGTGGTTGAGGATGCCGCCGACGGCCCAGGCGCCAATCGGGTACCACGGGACGAGGCGGGTCGGGGTGTTGCCCATGCGGTAGATCATGAGCACGGCGAGCCAGTAGACGCCCATGGCGAGGGCGGAGATCGCCAGCGCGGTGCGCACGAGCGGGTCGGACGTGAGCCCCCCCACCGTGAGCAGCCCGACCGACGCGATGAACGTGAGGATCATGATGAGGGGGATGACGCTGCTGGTGAGGCGGAGTCGGCGGGCCGCGCGCCGGAGGCGCCAAGGCTTGCGGTTGGAGGCCTCGGAGTAGATGCGGCGCCAGCCGCGGCTGAAGGCCTCGTAGTCGGCGTACATGCGGCAGTAGAGCATGGTGTCGGCGAGGAGCACGGCGGCGGGGATGTTCTTCTGCGCGACCTGCTGGGCGATCTTGACGTCCTCGAAGATCTGGCCTCGCACGGAATAGTGCCCGCCGATGGCGTCGTACGCGGCGCGGGAAAAGAGGATGTACTGCCCGTTGGCGAAGGCGCGCCGGTCGTCGCCGAGGCGGGATGCGCGGTCGAGGGGGTACTGGCGGATGAGCTCGAAGGCGGCGGCGGGCTGGACGCGCCGCTCGAACCAGGTCTTGTCGGTGAGGGTTGAGAGCAGAGTGAGCATGCCGAGCCCGCGGGCGTCCGCGATCGCCACGGTGGAGCGGATGCACGCGGGGTCGAGGGCGGTGTCGGCGTCGATAAAGAGGAGGTAGTCGGCGTCTTTGCAGGCGTTCACGGTGGTGACGGCCTGCCAGAGGGCGTTGACCTTGCCGGCCCAGTCGGGAGGGCAGGAACTCACGCGGTGGATGTGGAAGCGGTCTTCGGCGCCGATGACGGCGCGGAGGGCGGGCTCGGTGTTGTCGGTGCAGCGGTCGAGCGTGAAGACGGCGGTGAGGCGATCCTTGGGGTAGTTCTGGGAGACGAGGGTCTGCGCGACGGTGGCGATGTTGCGTTCTTCGTTGTGGGCGGGGATGACGACGCACACGCGGGGCGCGGGGGAGGGGAGGGGGATGGAGAGGCCGTCGCGGGCGGTGGGCAGGACGCGGGAGGTGCGCACGATGTGGTAGAGGACGACGCTCCAGTAGAAGAGGCAGACGAAGGACGCGGCTGCGCCGAGGCCGAGCAGGATGGCAAGGGGGATGGGCATGCGGGAGAACGGTGTGGGGTAGCATCCGGACATGGGGCCGGCGCCGGACGAGGGTAGCGAGCTGGTGTTCACGCCCGAGGCGTTGCGGGCGATCGACCGCGCGGCGGTGGAGCGGTACGGGATTCCGTCGATCGTGCTGATGGAGAACGCGGCCCGGGCGCTGGCGGACGGGGTGCTGGAGGTGATGGGGGGCGCAAGGGCGGGCCGGGTGCTCGTTGTGTGCGGACGCGGGAACAACGGGGGCGACGGGCTGGCGTGCGCGCGGCACCTGCACAACGAAGGGGTAGACGTTGAGGTGGTGCTCGTGGAGCCGGGCGCGACGCCGAGCGCGGACGCGACGGTGACCCTGCGGATCGTCCGCGCGATGGGGCTGCACGTGCGAGAAGGATGGAGTGGGGACGACGGGCGGGTGGCGGCGGTGGTGGACGCGGTGCTGGGAACGGGCGTGCGCGGGCCCGTGACGGGGGTGCTCGCGGGGGCGATCGACCGGATCAACGGGCTGGGGGACGCGGGGGCGGCGGTGGTGGCGGCGGATGTGCCGTCGGGGATGGATGCGATGACGGGGGAGGGGTTGGCGGACGGCCGAACGGGGGCGGTGCGGGCGGGCCGGACGGTGACGTTCGTGGGGCCCAAGCCCGGGTTTTTCACGGCGTCGGGGCGCGGGTTCGTGGGTGAGGTGGTGGTGGCGGGGATCGGGTGCCCGGCGGAGCTGCTGGGGGAGTTCGGGACCCGGCCCGGGTAACGGGGCGGGGCCGACCCAGCCGATGGAGAATGCGTATAAGAAGGGGTGCGTTCGTGCCCGGCGCGTGGCCGGGGAGCGGCCCCGTCGGAGCGACCGATGCTTGTCCGGATGGAACTCTCCAGGATCCTGATCCGCGAGCTGAACGACGCTCAGATCATCGAGCTGCGCGGGGTGCGGGCCGTCGGTGGGGCGGAGGACGGTGAAGGGTCGGACGGGGGCGTCGGCAACGGGGGGGGAGGGGGGGGCGAAGGCGGGGGGGAGATGATTCCGCAGGGTGGGGACGGGCTGGGTGTTGGAGTCGTGACTGGGCTGCCCGAGGCGCACC
>CAZMCC010000032.1:7407-36346 GCA_964564695.1 uncultured Phycisphaeraceae bacterium
GGGCGGGCGGTAACGCGCGGGCGCGATCTTTTCGCGGGTCGAGTACGGGCGGAGTTTTCCGATCGTGATCGGGCTGCCCGCGGCCCACGCGATCGAGCGGCGGCTCAAGGGGATCCAGATCAAGCGCCCCCAGACGCACGACCTCCTGATGAACGTGATCGAGGCGCTGGGGGGCAAGATCGAGTCGATCGTGATCAACGACTTGGCGGACCACACGTTCTTCGCGCTGCTGAACGTGCGGGGTAAGAACGGCGAGCTGGTGAAGATCGACTCGCGCCCGAGCGACGCCATCGCGCTGGGGATCGCGAGCAACGTGCCGATCTTCGTCGAGGACCACGTCCTGGACGCGGCCAAGAACGACCAGTCGTGAACCCCCCTCCCTCCCCCGATTCGTCCGGGGCTCCCCGCCCTCATGTCGTGCCCGCGGCGTACCTGACCGGCGACGTCGCGCCGGTGGGCGGTGTCATCAAGGCAAGCCCGGAGGATTTCCTCGTCGAGGAGCAGCCGCTCTATCAGCCCACGGGCGAGGGCGAGCACTTGTACCTGTTCATCGAGAAACGGGACCTGTCGACGTCGGCGCTGGTGTCGATCGTGGCGAGGCACTTCGGGGTGCGCGAGCGCGATGTGGGGTACGCCGGGCTCAAGGACCGGGCGGCGATCACGCGACAGCTGCTCAGCGTGCACACGCCGGGGAAGGGGCCGACCGACTTTCCGGCGCTCGAGCACGACAAGCTCAAGGTGCTGTGGGTCGACAAGCACGTGAACAAGCTGCGCCAGGGGCACCTGGCGGGGAACCGGTTCATCGTGCGGATCCGCGGCGTGAACCCGGCGGACGCCGTGCGGGCGCACAAGGTGGTGACGCGACTTGAGAAGACGGGCGTTCCGAACCGGTTTGGGGAGCAGCGGTTCGGGATGCTGGGGCAGAATCACCTGGTGGGGGCGGCGCTGGTGCGTGGGGATGCGCGGGGGGCGCTGGGCCACGTGCTGGGGCCGTCGGCCAGTGCGCCGGAGCAGCACCGGGCCGGTCGGGAGGCGTTTGCACGAGGGGAGTTTGCGGCGGCGCTCGAGGGCACGCCGCGCTCGGCGCTGCTGGAGCGGCGGCTGCTGGCGGCGCTCGAGCGGGGTGACACGCCGGAACAGGCGATCCGGCGGATTGATCCCATGCAGCGGCGGTTCTTCGTGACGGCGCTGCAATCGGCGGCGTTCAACGCGGTGCTCGATCGGAGGCTGCGAGCCGGGACGTTTGACAAACTCGGGCTGGGTGATGTGGCGTTCAAGCACGACAACCGGGCGTGCTTCGTGGTTGACGACGCGGCGTTGGCGGACGAGACGCTTGCGCCGCGCCTGGCGGCGATGGAGATCAGCCCGAGCGGGCCGCTGTGGGGGCCGCGGATGCTGCGGGCGACGGGGGAGGTCGATGCGGTCGAGCTTGAGTGCCTGACGGCGATGGGTGTGAGCCTGGAGCAGATGGCGGCGTTTGCGGAACGGACGGGAGACAGCGTGAACGGGGCGAGACGGCCGCTGCGCGTGCCGATCACGGATGCGGACGTGGAGGGCGGACGGGATGAGCAGGGGACGTTTATCCGCGTGGCGTTCGATCTGCCGCGGGGGGCGTTCGCGACGGTGGTGCTGCGGGAGATCATGAAGCCGGAGCTGGTGCCGGGTGGGGGGGGCGCGACGCTGACGGACGAGGAAGAATTGGGCGGGAACGACGGAGGACGAGATGGGTGAGCGCGTGACTTTGGTGGTGTTCGATCTGGGGGGCGTGGTGGTGCGGATTTGCCGGACGTGGGAGGAGGCGTGCCGTGCGGCGGGGATCGAGCATCGGGCGGGGATCGACGATCCGGGCCTGCAGGCGCGGCGTCGTGAGGTGGTGAAGCTGTACGAGCGTGGGCTGATCGGGTGCGACGAGTTCTTCGAGCGCGTGGCGGGGGCCACGGGCGGGTGCTACCGGGCCGACGAGGTGCGGCGCGTGCACGACTCGTGGCTCCTTGGGGAGTACGCGGGCGTCGGGACGCTCGTGGATGACCTGCACGCGAGCGGGATGGAGACGGGGGTGCTGAGCAACACAAACCATTCGCACTGGCAGATCATGGCGGGGCGTGACGAGCCGGCGATGAAGGGGAGCCCGACGCCGTGGCGGACGGGGCACTGCCATGCGAGCCACCTGCTGGGGCTCGCGAAGCCCGACCGGGCGATCTACGACGAGTTCGCCAAGCGTGCCGGGCGCGTGGGGCGGACGGGGGAGATCATCTTCTTCGACGACCTCGCGGAGAACGTGGACGCGGCTCGGGCGGCGGGGTGGCGGTCGGAGCGGATCGACCACGCGGGGGACACCGCGGGCCAGATGCGCGCGTACCTTGGCGCACACGGCGTGACGTTGGAGGGATAGAGAGGGCCATGAACAGCGCGACGGGTGATTACTACGCGGTGCTGGGTGTTTCGCGGACGGCGAGCGCCGACGAGATCCAGCAGGCGTACCGCAAGCTCGCGCGCGAGCACCATCCGGACGTGAGCAAAGAGGGCGCGTCGGTGGAGACGTTCAAGAAGGTGAACGAGGCGTACGAGGTGCTCAAGGACGCGAAGCGGCGGGAGCTGTACGACCGCTACGGGTCGAACTGGAAGGCGGCGGAGCAGGCGGGCGTGGGGCCGGGCGGTGCACGCGGCGGCGGCGGCGGCGGTGGGGGGGGACACGGGTCGCGCGGGACGAGTGACGCCGGCGCGGACGAGTATTTCGGGTTCGGTGACATCTTCGAGAGCGTGTTCGGGGGCGCGGGCGGCGGTGGTGGCGGAGGCGGGAGGAGTGGGCGGGGGAGGCGACCGCGCAGCCGTGCGGGGCGGGACATTGAGTCGGAGATCGAGGTGTCGCTGGCGGACGTGGTGCACGGCGGGACGCGCCAGGTCACGTTCAACGACGACGAGGGCGGGCGGCGCGAGCTCTCGGTGAAGATCCCGGCGGGGACCACGGACGGCTCGGTGATCCGGCTGAGCGGGCAGGGCGAGCCGGGCGCTGGGGGCGGGGCGTCGGGGGATCTGCTGCTGCATATCCGGGTGGCGCGCGATCCGCGGTTCACACTCGACGGGCACGACCTGACGACGGTGGTGTCGATCTCGCCATGGGAGGCGGCGCTGGGCGCGAAGGTGCCGGCGCCGACGCCCGACGGCGAGGTGACGATCACGGTGCCGCCGGGATCGTCGAGCGGTCAGAGGCTGCGCCTGCGCGGCAAGGGGCTTCCGAAGCGCGGCGGCGAGGCGGCGGGTGATCTGTTTGTCGAATTGAAGATCGTGGTGCCCAGGACGCTGTCGGAGCGTGAGCGCGAGCTGCTCGAGGGGCTGCGCGAGGAATCGAACTTCGATCCGCGGCAAACGTAATAAGAACGGGCGGCCGCGGGAATCGGGCCATGATCAGCCAGGACTGCGGCACGCCCCATTTGCGGAGGGTGGCGTCATGCTGTGGATTTATCTGTCAGTGATGATCGTCCCGTTGCTGCTGGGGCTGTGGGCCCAGGCGCGGATCAAGTCGGCGTACGGGCGGGCGGCGGCGATTCCGGCGTCGAGCGGGTTCACGGGCGCGCAGACGGCCCAGATGATCCTGAAGGCGCACAACATCGGCGATGTCACGGTGGAGCCGGTGCGCGGGCATCTGACTGATCATTATGACCCGCGCGCCAAGGTGCTGCGCCTCAGCGAGCCGGTGTACGCCGGGCGGAGCGTGGCGGCGCTGGGGATCGCGGCCCACGAGGCGGGGCACGCGATCCAGGACGCGGTGCATTACGGGCCGCTGAAGCTGCGCAACGGCATCGTGCCGCTGGCGGCGGCGGGCGGCAAGTTCAGCATCGTGATCGTGATTGCGGGCGTGATGGCGATGGCGATTGCGCCGAAGCTGGGGCTGGTGCTGCTGGGCGCGGGCATCCTGCTGTTCAGCGCGGTGGTCGTGTTCCAGCTCGTCAACCTGCCTGTTGAGTTCGACGCCTCGCGCCGGGCCCGCGAGCTGTTGACGACCACGGGTATGGTGGCGCCGGGCCCGGAGGCGAAGGCGATGAGCGGCGTGCTGTCGGCGGCGGCGCTGACGTACGTGGCGGCGACGGTGACGTCGATCGCGACGCTGCTGTGGTACGTGCTGCAGTTCGTTCTGGCGGCCCAGACGCACCGGGAGTGATCGGGGTCAACACGCCTGGTGGGTCGATGGAAGGCAAGAAGGCAGTACGCGGAGAGCGCGGAGTGGTGCGGAGGAACGCGGAGAAGAAGATGGTGATCTAGACACACGCGCTGCCGGCGTGTGCCTCTTTCATCAAAGGCTTCTTTGCCGCTTCCTGTATTCCTCCGCGTTCCTCCGTGCTGCTCCGCGTCCGCCCCGTACGGCCTTTGCGCTGCGGACCGGGAATTGTCGTTCCTTTGTCGGTGCGTCGGCTGATGGCCTGCAACGATTCGCTGATGACACCTGACTCCGCGCCGGCAGCGGCGACGCTGAAAATCGGAGGGATGCACTGCGCGTCGTGCGTGTCGCACGTCGAGAGGGCGATCCTGCGCGTGCCGGGCGTGCGCGGGGCGATGGTGAACCTCGCGACCGGGAAGGGGCGGGTTGAGTTTGAGCCGGCGGCAGTGGGGGGAGGCGGGGACGCGACTGGCGACCGGACTGCGGCGATCGTGAACGCCGTGGTGCGGGCCGGGTATTCGGCGTCCATCGATGATCAACCCGAGCTGACGACCGGCGCGGGCGGGGGGGCCGACGAGGCGGCGCTGTGGCGCCGGCGGGCGATCCTGGGCGGCGTGCTCGGGCTGCCGGTGGTGGTGCTGGGGATGGCGTGGATGACGACCACGTCGGCGTGGCTGCAATTGGCGCCGGCGGCGGTCGTGCAGGTGTTGCTCGGCGGGGCGTTCGTGGTCGGGGCGTGGCGGGGGCTGCGCTCGCGCCGCGTCGACATGGACGCGCTGGTGGCCATCGGCACGCTCGCGGCGTTCGGGTGGAGCGTCGTGGCGCTGGTGCGCGGCGATCACCACCCCCCCCACGTCTACTTCGATACCTCGGTCGTGATCCTCACGCTCATCGCGCTGGGGAAGTACTTCGAGGCCCGGGCCCGGGCCCGGGCGGTCGGGGCGATGACCGGTCTACTCGCGCTGGTACCCCGCTCGGCCGCGGTGCTGGTCGGGGGGTCGGTGGTGGACAAGCCCGTCGAGCAGCTCGGCGTGGGAGAGAGCGTCCTGGTGCGCACGGGCGAGCGGGCCGCGGTGGACGGGGTGGTGATCGATGGCCTCGGCGAGTTTGACGAGTCGCTCGTGAGCGGCGAATCGGCGCCGGTCGTGCGCCAGACGGGTGACACGGTCGTCGGGGGCGCCTTGTGCGTCGGGGGGACGGTGACGGTGCGGGCCACCGGGGTGGGCAGCGCCTCGACCGTGGCGCAGATCGCCGCGCTCGTGGCCGAGGCGCAGGCGCAAAAGAGCCATGTGCAGCGGCTGGCGGACTCGATCGCGGGCGTGTTCGTGCCGGTGGTGCTGGTGATCGCGGCGGCGACGCTGCTGGGGTGGGGACTCGTCGGCGGCGACTGGCCCCGTGCCGTGTGGGCGGCGGTGTCGGTGCTCATCGTCGCGTGCCCGTGTGCGCTGGGCCTGGCGGTGCCGACCGCGGTGATGGTGGGCACGGGCGTCGGTGCTCAAGCCGGGATCGTGATCAAGGACCCCGCGGTGCTCGAGCGGGCCGGGGGCTTGCGGACGGTCGTGATTGACAAGACCGGCACGCTGACGTGCGGTGAGCCGGAGGTGGTGAACACGCTCGTGCTCGAGCCGGGGCTCGATGTCGGGCGAGCATTGGCGATCGCCGCGGCGCTCGAGCGGTTGAGCACGCACCCCATCGCCCGCGCGATCGTCGCGGCGGCGGGCGTAGGGGGACCTGCGGCTGCAGGGACGGCCGTCTTGCCGGGAGAGGGCGTGTTCGGCGAGGTCGGCGGGAAGTGGTTCGGCGTGGTGGCCCCGGGGCGAGCGGCCGATGCGTCGCAGTGGCGGGCCAAGGTGGACGAGCTGGAGCGCGAGGGCGCGAGCGTGGTCGCGCTGGTCGAGGCGGACGAGGTGCGCCGGGTCGTCCCCGGTCGGACACTGGCCCTGGTGGCGCTGCGCGACGAGCCGCGCCCGGAGGCGGCCATGGCCGTGGAGCGGCTCCGCGCGATGGACCTGCGCACGGTGTTGCTCACGGGCGATTCTGAGACGGCGGCCCGGGCCGTGGCGCAGGCGGTGGGAATCCACGAGGTGCGGTGGCGCGTGAGTCCCGCGGACAAGGAGCGGGTGGTGCGTGAGCTGGCGGTCGAGGGGCCGGTCGCGATGGTGGGGGACGGGCTGAACGATGCGCCGGCGCTGGCGGCGGCGGACATCGGGATCGCGATGGGCTCGGGGACGCACATCGCGGCGTCGGCGGGGCATGTGATTCTGGTGGGGGGCGATCTGCGGTCATTGCCGCGGGCGGTGGTGCTGAGCCGTGCGATGATGACGCGGATCCGGATGGGGCTGTTCTGGGCGCTGGCGTACAACGTGGTGCTGATCCCGGTGGCGGCGGCGGGGTGGCTGGACCCGGTGCTGGCGGCGGTGGCGATGTCGTTGAGCTCGGTGAGCGTGGTGCTCAATGCGCTGGCGCTCAAGCGGGTGAAGTTGGATTAGCGGGTGATAACCGCGTCATCCGCGGAGCACCACCGTCCGCGGCGGACGGTGGTGGCACCCAGCAAATGCCGCGGTGCCAGAGTGGCAGAATGGGATCGGCCCTGGGGGGTCCGGAAGGCCGAAATCGGTGTTGGCACGCCGGTTGAATGTGTACTCCCGTCGTCCGCGGCGAGCGCGGTCGAGTGACAGGGAGACCATGACCATGATGAGTCGGAACGGATCCAACTGCTGCGGAAGTTCGCCCTCGGGTTCGGGTGTGTCGGGTGTGGGGGGTGCGGGGTTTGCCCGCGATGTCGATCGGGCGCTCGGTGCGTTCTTCAGCGCGCCGGCGTTCGCGGCCCCGGGGGTGTCGCGTGTGTTCCCTCCACTCGATGTGTGGGAGACTCCCGAAGCGTTCGTCATCCGGGCGGACGTCCCGGGTATTCCGATGAGCGAGCTCGACGTCACCGTCATCGGCGGTGAGGTCACGATCGCGGGCGGGCGCGAGCGCGGCGAGAACGAGGGTGTGGGGCTGCGCCGGCGCGAGCGTGCGTTCGGCCGATTCACGCGCACCGTGTCGATCGACGCCGAGCTCGATAACGAAGGCGTGAGCGCCACGCTGCGTGAGGGCGTGCTGACGGTGAACCTGCCCAAGGGGGCCGCGGCCAAGCCGCGCAAGATCGCGGTGAGCGACGGCGGCGCCCCGCAGTAGTCCTCGGTGTGTATGACCGGCCGGCCTGTCTAGAGGCTGGTCGGAAGCGTGCGACCGAGTCGTCCCCCGGGCGGAAACCCACGACCTAGCGAAGACAGTCAAGGCCGTGGCACGATGCCCGGCACCGAGACCCGGCGCGGTGAGTTGAGAATTTGACACCTCCTTCGAGGACCCCGGAGCGCCTTTGCAAGGGCGCGCCGGGGTTCTCGGCTTTTTGAGGCGCGGAGAAGAACACGGCTTGGCGCAGAGCCGCCAAGCCGTGGCACGTCAGCCCAAGAGCGCGAAGAAGGAGCCGTCGGTGTAGCGGGCCGGGGGGTCGCCGGGCTGGGCGCTGGGGGGGTGCTGCTCGCTGCGGAGGATCTTGAAGCGGTGCCAGCGGCAGGCCCAGTCGGCGATCTCGGAGTTCTCGCGGGCTTCGAGGGAGCAGGTGGAGTAGAGGATGCGGCCGCGGGGGCCGCTGCCGGTGGCGCCGGTGAGTAGCGGGATGGAGTCGGCCACGATCTGTCGCTGGAGGTCGGGGATCTGCGCGGACGTGGGGGCATCGACGCGGTAGCGGGCCTCGGGGCGGCGTGGGAGCACGCCGGTGTTCGAGCACGGGACATCGAGCAGGATGAGGTCGGCCTTGCCGATGAACTCGCGGCGGATGGTGGGCATCGGGATCGGGCGCACGCGCGGGTGGCGACCGAAAACGCGGTTGAGGGTCGCGAGGCGGTCGCCATCGACATCGGTCGCGACGATCTCCGCCTCGGGGAACGCGGCGGCGAGCTGGCGGGTCTTTGTGCCCTGGCCGGCGCACAGGTCGAGGATGAGCTTCGGCGGGCCGAGGGACGTGAGCGTCTCGGCGGCCGCGGCGACGGCACGGCTCGACGCGGGGTCCTGCACCCACACATCGCGACGGCTGCCCAGCAGCGCGACGAGATCGTCGCGCGTGCCGGCGAAGACGCGGTGGTTCGACGAGGCGTGAGGCTCGAGGGCGGGGACGCCGGGGAGCGGCACGGCCCGATCGGAATACGTGACGTTGAAGATGGTTGGCGCGGAGACGAGCGTGTGCAGCGCGAGTCGGACGGCGGTCTCGCGCCCGCTCCCCACGCCCCCCGAGCCTTCGGCCCAGCCCTTGAGCAGCGACTGCGGCAGGCTTGTGGCCGCGGCGACGCGGGCGAGCGACTCAGGGGGAAGCGCGGGTTCGGTGAGCCCCAGCCATGTGCCGTCGGCGAGGGGAAGGGCGTCGAGGGGCCAGCGCTCGGGGGCGTAGAGGTCGGCGCGTGTGGGGGCGGGGCGGGATTCGCCCCGCAAGGCCGCAACCTTTCGCAGCACGGCGTTCACCATGCCGGCGGCGCCGGGGCGGATGCGCTGCTTGGCCCACTCGGCGGCGTGGTTGATGGCCGCGTACGCGGGGATGCGGTCGAGGAGGATGAGCTGGGCGGCCCCTGCGAGGAAGACGGCCCGCATCTTGGGCTCGAGGCTGAGCATGGGGGACGCGAGGGAGCGGTCGAGCAGGGCGCTCAAGGTGAGCCAGCGGCTGATGGCCGCGTCGTAGATGGCGTGGGCGAGGGCGGCGTCCTGGGGCGGCATGAGGTCGTCGCGCCAGAGGGGGGGGTTGAGGTCGGGCCAGCGCCGGGCCTGGGCGGCGAGCTGCTGGATCGCGGCCTCGCGAGCGAGGTCGTTGAGGGGCGCGGGGGAGGCCGGGCCGGTATCTGGGGGGGATTGTGCGGGCCGCTTAGGCTTGTTCACTGGGGGCGAGTTTAGCGGGCGCGGGTTCGGCGGGGCTTTGGAGCGTTGGTGCGCGGACGCATGCATTCAGCGAGCGATTCGGGCGGGGGCGGGGGGGGCGGCGGGGATCCTGCGCGCCGGCGCGGGCTGCTGGCGGGGATGCGGATCCGCAAGAAGATGATCGTGCTGCACACGGTCTTTTCGCTGGTGCTCGCGGGGGCGCTGGCGCTGGCGCTGCACCGGGCGGTGAGCGAGGTCGTGAGCCAGGCCGAGGTGCACGAGGCGCGCCTGGTGGCGAGCCTGATCGCGGCGGACCGGCTGGCGGGGCGGGCGGTGCGGGATGTGCCGGAGTCGGTGGAGGTGCACACGGGGGCCGCGGCCGAGGCGGGGCTCAGTGAGGCCCAGGTGGCGGCGGTGCGGGCCGGGGACTCCGACGGCGTGGTGATCCAGCGGAGCGGGGAGCCGCCGCGAGTGGCGGTGCGGGTGGAGCGCTCGGGCGGGGCGGAAGAGTTCGTGGTGGTGTCGGCGCGGCTGGAGGAAGCGCGCACGGCGGTGCTCAAGCTGTACATCGTGCTGCTGCTGACTCTGTTGGCAATTTACGGGCTCGTGGCGGCGGCGCTGGAGACGCTGGTGCTGCCGCAGCACGTGTACGGGCCGCTCGAGAAGATCATCGACGCCGACCGGGCGGTGCGCGAGGGCGATCGGGTGCACGAGCTCATCCCGGAATCGGCGATTCCCTCGGACGAGCTGGGCGGGATCATGCGGTCGCGGAACCTGTCGATCTCGGCGCTGCGCGAGCACGAGCGGGCGCTGGCGGGCGCGCTGGGAGAACTCGAGCGGGTTGCGGGGGATTTGTCGAAGAAGAACCACCTGCTGGAGATGGCCCGGCGGAACCTCGCGGACGCGGACCGGCTTGCGAGCCTGGGCATGATGTCGGCGGGGATCGCGCACGAGCTGAACACGCCGCTGGCGGTGATCAAGGGGCTGGTGGAGAAGCTCAACGCTCCCGCCACCCCCCCCGCGGGCCGAAGCGGCGGCGTGACGCACGACGAGGCCGCGTTGATGCTGCGGGTCGTGCGCCGGCTCGAGCGGCTGAGCGAGAGCCTGCTCGACTTCGCGCGGGCGCGCCCGGCGAGCGTGCGGCCGGCGGACCTTGCGGTGCTCGTCGAGGAGGCGCTCACGCTCGTGCGCCTCGACCGCAGCAACGGGCGGGGGATGAACGTGCCGGGGGCTCGCCCGGTGGAGTTCGTCACGCGCGTGGCGTCGGGGACGACCGTCGAGTGCGACCCGGATCGCGTGACGCAGGTGCTGGTGAACCTGCTTCGCAACGGCGCGGAGGCGGCGGGCTCGCCGCGGGCCGAAGGGCCGGGGCAAGGGCTGGTCGAGGTGGACGCCGAGTGGTCGGTGCGCGACGGCGGTGGGGGCGCGCGGTGGGTCACGCTGTCGATCAGTGACAACGGGCCCGGCATCGATGCGGCGGTGCTGTCGCGCCTGTTCGAGCCCTTCGCGACGACGCGGCTCGATTCGCGGGGGACGGGGCTGGGACTGGCCGTGAGCCAGGGGATCGTGCGCGAGCACGGGGGGCTGCTCACGGCCCGCAACCGCGACGGGGCGGGGCCGGTTGATGGGGTAGGACACGAGGGTTCGGGCTCGGGGGCCGTGTTTGAAGTGATGCTCCCCGAGCGGGCGATGGAATCGGGCGGGATCGACGGCATGGACGCGGCGGCGGCCGGGAGCACCGGGGCCTCAAGGAGCGGAGAACGATGAGCGACCCCACCCCTCCCACGAAGGCAACCCCGGCGTCGAGCGAGGCGCCGGCTGCGCCGACCCTCGACATCGTCGCGTTGGACGACGACGAGGACTTTCGCCAGTACATCACGGCCGTGCTCGAGGATGAGGGCCACGAGGCGCGGGTGCTCGCGACTCCGGCCGAGTTGTACGAGGCGATCGAGCACCGGATGCCCGATGTGCTGCTGCTGGACATCAAGATGGGGCCGGCGAGCGGTGAGCAGGTGCTGGCGGAGGTGCGCCGGCGCTGGCAGAAGCTGTGCGTGATCGTCGTGACGGGGTATCCGTCACTCGACACGATGCGCCAGACGTTCAAGCAGGACGTGTTCGACTATCTCGCCAAGCCGTTTTCGGTGGACGAGCTGCGGGCGACGCTCGCGCAGGCCGCGGCGTCGATGGGGCTGGGGATGCGGCCGCAGGACCGGCTGCGGGCCGAGCTTGGCCGCCAGATCCGGCTCGCGCGGGCGGAGAAGGACTGGACGCTCAAGGACCTCTCGGAGGCGAGCGGCGTGAGCGTAAGCCAGCTCTCGTCGATCGAGCGCGGGAACCACCTGCCGAGCCTTGAGAGCCTGCTGCTGGTGTCCGAGGCGCTTGGGCATCAGCCGAGCGAGTGGATGGCGAAGGCCGGGTTTTAGGCGGCGTATGTGGGGTGCCCGGGCGGAGCTTTGTCCGCCCGGTTGCTTGTCGGCGCGGATGAGGACCCGACGGACAGAGCTCCGTCGGGGTACCCAGCGACTACTTGGCTGCCGTGTACCGCTCGAGCCGCTTGCGGAGGAGCACGCGAGTCGGCTCGTCCTCGGCCGCGGCGACCGCGCGCTGCTGGAGGTCGATCGCCTTGGTCACGTCGCCCTTGTCGAAGGTCGCCCGCGCCAGCGCGTCGAGCACGCCGGCGTCGTCGGACTTGCTCAGTTCCTGGGCCCGCGTGGCGGCCGCGAACGCGAGGTCAACGTCGCGGCGCGGGAGCCCGGGGTGCTCGAGGATCTTGCCCGCGAGGGCGGCGAGGAGGGCGGGGTCGTCCTTGTACGCCTTGTCGACGAGCGAGCGGGCGTAGGCGTACGCCGCGTCGGGGTCGTTGAGGCGGATGGCGAGCGTGACGAACTTGTCGAGTCCCATCGGGGCGAGGCGGCTCGGGTCGAGGGCCATCGCCTTGTCGACGAGCTCCATCGCCTCGCGCTGCTTGCCGAGCTGCCAGTTCTCGTCGACCTTCACGAGCACCTCGTCGGCGGCTCTGCGGTCGACGGCGCGTTTGGCGGCCACGGTCTTGGCCGCCTCGAGGTCGTAGGTGCCGGCGACGACCTGCTCGGCGGCCCGCTCGAACTCGCCGGCCGGGTACAGCGGGTTCCCGATCCACGCGATCGTGCCGGTGCGATCGATGATGAAGGTGGTCGGGATCGACGTGTTGCCGCTCGCGACCATCCATGCGTCGCTGGTGCGTCCGTCGGCGTCGAGGGCGATCGAGTAGGCGAGGCGGTCGGCGTTAGCGCCGACAAAGTCACGCACGTCGGCCTCGCCGCGGGGCTCGTTGCTCGCGATCGCGATCACGCGCAGGCCGGACGCCGCGAGGCGGGTCTGCAGCGCGGAGAGCTTGGGGATGCTCCGTTTGCACGGGACGCACCAGGTGGCGAAGAACTCGACGGCCCAGACCTGGCCGGGATCGAGGGCCGTGACCGCGTCGCCCTTGATCCACATGGCGATCGCCAGCGCCGGCGCTTTGGAGCCGACGGTGAGGGTGGCTTTGACGGGTTCGGTCGCCGCGGAAGGGGGCACGCCGGGCGAGGCCTGCTGGTGAGCCCACGCGACGCCCGCCTGAGGAGCCGCGATCGCCGCTGCCATTGCCAGCACCACTCCCCGCCGATGTATCGCTCCCGGCATGCCTGCTCCCGGTGGCCCCCCGTCCCTGACCGCAGGGTGGATGGTAGTGGACCGGCGGGAAGTCGGGATGAGTCCCCTCGCCCTAGTGTTGTGCAATGGTTTTCTGGCGTGCGATCGTGATCGCGGGGGCGCTCGGACTGTCGGCGGCGGCGGCGCAGCAGAACGCGACCGCCGACCCCAAGCAGTCCGGGCTTAAGCGCGTCGAGGGCGGCGTCGCCGACGTCGATCCTCTCGGCACGAGCCTGCGTCAGCTCTCGGTTGACCTGCGCCAGCCCGTCGGATTCAGCGGGGTTTACCGGGTTTCCTCGGGGCGCTCGCCGACCGGGCGCGAAGCCTTTGTGCGGATGTCCGGGGCCACCGCGGCCGTGTTTGACCAGTCGACGTACATCCCGACCGCGACCGGCCCGACGCCGGGCATCCCGGCCGGGACGGTGTTCTACATCGGCGGTCTTCCCGCGCCCCGCCCGACCGCCCGGACGGCCGCCGAGGGCGGCACGCTCATCTCCACCGCGGTCGACATGCGGGCGCCGGTGAGCGTCGACACGTCGGCAAATACGAACAAAGTCCTTCCCAGGCCGGTGGAGAGCACGGGGTCGACCCCGGAAGCGACATCGGCGGCGGAGCAGGTCGCCAACCAGTGGCCGCAGGACGCGGCGTCCCGCGAGCGTGCGCAAGTTCAACGGGCGGCTGGTACTGGGATCCTGGGCGATGAGAAGTACCGCGGTGCCCGGATAACGGAATTGCTGCGCCAGGCCGCGGAGCGGGCCGCGGCGGCTGCCACGAAATAGGGGTTGGGGTCCGTCGTTTGTTCTCGGACGGATCAGGGCGCGCGAACATGGCTCGCGACGTCCGAAGAGGTATATTTGGGTAGTCCACACCCGGAACGGACCGGAACCGACCGTCCCCCCGGGGCGCACATGCGGTGCCGCTCGACTATCGGCCCGGTTCAAACGGCGGGACGTCCGTCCCGTCCGACGGGTTTCCAACGTGTTGCTTGGAGAGCCACCCGGCGCGGGCCGATGGCCATCGTTTATTCGTCGGTTGCAGTAGCGGTTGCAGTTGGTTCGTTTTGAATCAGTCAACATCGGGAGATAAGCATGGGTACTCCGTCCCGCCTTCGGCGGATGGTTGCAGGGTGTTTGATCGCGGCGCTGGGCCTTGCGGCGGGCGCCTCGGCGCAGACGGCGGGCAAGGGCGGCGTCAATCGCGGGCCGGCGAAGCCGGCCAATCCGGTGGTGAAGCAGGAAGCTCCCGCGGACCCGAATGTTCCGGCCGGGATGGCGAAGGGGGACGTGCAGGCCGTGCGCGGCGCGCTGCGGATCAGCGCGTTCTCGCTCGTCGACCTGGACCTCCCGGCGTTCGGCACGCCCGACGAGGCCGTGCTGAAGGTCCGCCTGGGGGGCGTTGATCACGACCTGGTGTTGACGCGCTACTCGATGCGCTCGAGCGACTTCCGCGTGCTGACGACCGGTGCGGACGGGCGGCTCGTCGAAGTGCCCGTCGGGCCTTCGATCACGTTCCGCGGCTCATCGGCGCAGGACCGGGACGCCACCGTTCGCGTCGGTATCCTTGACGGTCGCGTCGAGGGCACCGTCACGCTCACGAACGGGACCAAGTGGGGTATCCAGTCGCTGGCGGAGATCGTGCCGGGCGCCAACCCGCGCACGCACGTGGTCTACCAGCAGGCCGACATCTACCCCACCAACAAGCGCTGCCCCGTCGGCGTCGACCCCAACGCCCACGAGGAGGAAGGTGGCGAGGGCGAGGTTCGCGGCACGGGCCTCAAGATGGCCGAGCTCGCGATGGAGGTCGACAACCCGTACTACGTCCTGCTGGGCAGCAGCGTGCCGAACGTGGTGAACGACGTTGAGCTGACCATGAACAACGTCGAGAACATCTACGAGAACGACGTCGACATCACGTACGAGATCACGACCATCCACATCTGGACGGTGGCCGCGGACCCGTACTCGGGGTCCTCGGCGCCCACGATTCTCAACCAGTTCGAGGCGTACTGGAACTCGAACTTCACGGGCATCCGTCGCGACGTCGCCCACATGTTCACCGGCACGAACCTTGACGATCCGGTGCTGGGCATCGCGAACCTCAGCGTGCTGTGCAACGTGAGCAACGCCTACGGCCTGGTGCAGACGCGCTGGAGCGCCAACGCGGTCACGCGTGCGTGCCTCAGCGCCCACGAGCTCGGGCACAACTGGAGCGCCCAGCACTGCGACTCGAGCAGCCCCTGCAACATCATGTGCTCCGCCCTGGGCGGGTGCACGGGCAACTGCACGAGCTTCGGCGTCAGCGTGGCCGGGATCGTCGCCTACCGCAACAGCCGCACATGCCTGAACGACGTGCTCGACCCGATCACCCTTCCGTTCACCGACGACTTCACCACCGCGATCACGGGCGCCAGGTGGCTGTACAATTTCGGCGTCCTGACCGCCGACAGCCCCATCCCCGGCGCTCCGACCGCGCCGCGCATCATGCGGATGAACAGCGCCGGCTCGGGCGACTTCCACGACGACGATATCCGCTCCAACTTCATCCTCGCCGCGGGCCAGCCCGCGCTGCAGCTGCGGTTCTTCTACGCCAAGCGCAACGTCGAGGTCGGCGAGACGCTCATCGTCGAGTACTGGGCCAGCACCCTCCGCTGGAACAACATCACCACGATCGTCAGCGACGGCGTGACCTCCACCGGGTTCACCGAGGTGGCGTTCCCGATCCCGACCACGGACGGCGACCACGACGAGCTGCGCATCCGCTTCCGCGTCGACGGCGACCAGACCGACGATGAGTGGCTCATCGACAACGTCTACGTCGGCGAGCCCATCGAGGATGCCATCCCCCTGCCCGTGGCCGACCAGTTCCCCAGCATCGTCTTCGACCCGGCCCTGTGGACGGCGTTCCAGGGTGAGATCAACTCCGCGGCGCTGGCCGAGCCCAGCTCCCCGAACTCCGCCGAACTGGACGGCAGCTCGGGCGCGGGCGAGCAGATCATGACCAAGCCGCTTCTGGCGGCCGACGTGCTCGACGTCAACATCAGCTACTGGGTCGAGCGCCGCGGCGTCGAGGCGGGAGAGAGCTTGACCCTGGAGGCCCGCAATACCCTCGGCGCGTGGAACGCGATCAACACGCTTGTCTCCCCCGGCGGGGCCGACCAGACCGTGTTCACCCAGTTCACGCACGTCCTCAACACCGCCGAGTACCTCTACGACGGGCTCCGCTTCCGCTGGAAGTCGGCGTGCAACAACACGACCGACAACTGGTTCATCGACGACCTGAACATCACCGCAACCCCCAAGGGCCCGGTGTGCATCGCCGACTGGGACGGCAACGGGATCGTGAACTCCACCGACGTCGGTGAGTTCATCAACGCCTGGTTCGCGGACCAGGCCAACGGCACGCTGATCGCCGACTGGGACGGCAACGGGATCGTGAACTCCACCGACGTGGGCGAGTTCATCAACGACTACTTCGCCGCTCCCCCCGAGTGCCTCGGCTAAGCAAGGCCCAAGCACAACCACTCCTGGTCTTCAGGGTGGCCCACAACCCATCTCTCCCGCAACGCCCGGCCTTCACCGGGCGTTGCTCTTTCGATGGGCTGCGGCGAGGCGGGTGCCCCGGCGGAGCTCTGTCCGCCGGCTGAACACGAGAAGGCAGGTACGCGGAGTACGCGGAGAAGGGCGGAGGAACGCAGAGAAGAAGATGCGGAGATGGACGAGCGCCTGGCGCCCGGCCTCACCGCCGTCGAATCGCGTCACCCATGACTTCCGGCAGCGTTCCCGCTTCGCTCCGCGTCACTCTGCCGTGCTCCGCGTTCTCGGCGTACGGCCTTTACGCTGCCTACCCGACTTTCTGCGGAGATCCGTATCACACCGGGCGGACAAAGCTCCGCCCGGGCACCCGTCGCCCGAAGTTCGTGGCCGTCATGCCCGCGGCTGCGACGCCCAGTGGAGCTTTCGGGTGAGCGTGTCCCAGTAGCTCACGCGCCGGTTGCGCACGAAGCGCACGGGGAGCTCGTGCTGGCGGATGAGCACCCGGTCGCCCTTGTGCAGGCGGTGGTGCAGCTGGCCGTCGATCACGAGCGTCGTGCCGGCGCCGGCGGCCTCGGGCCCGGCCTCGTCGTTGACGCGGAGCACGTCGAGCTCGATGGTCGAGAACGCGCTGACGATCACCGGCCGAAAGCTGAGCGAGTGGGCCGCGATGGGCGTGATGGTGAACGCCTGGACGTCGGGCGAGACGATGGAGCCGCCGGCGGCGAGGTTGTACGCGGTGGAGCCGATGGGCGTGGCGACGATGAGGCCGTCGCCCGCGACGACGGGGCCGACGCCGCCGTCGATGCTCACGCGCAGCTCGATGAGGCGGAAGGGCGGGCCGGCGGTGATGACGCAGTCGTTGAGGCCCAGGGCGGCGTAGCGCGGGGTTCCGGCGACGCCGCCGGGCGCGGCGCCGGCGCCGAAGACCTCGGCGCGGAGCAGGGGGCGCTTCTGGAGCTCGAGGGGGTCGTCGCCGAAGAGCGAGGGGGCCTGCTCCTCGAGCGCGGCGAGGTCGAACTCAGCCATGAAGCCGACCTTGCCGAGGTTGACGCCCAGCAGGGGGATGTCGAGCGAGACGCCGCGTCGGGCCGCGCCCAGGAGCGAGCCGTCGCCCCCGAGGACGACGACGAGGTCGGCCTGCGTGCGCAGGTCGGCGGGGAGCTCATCGCCGATGCCGTACTCGGCGATGACGCGGCCGTGGGCGTTGATGAGCGCGCGGATGCGTGGTCCGGCGGCGACGGCGTCGGGCTTGGCGCGGTTGATGAGGAGGAGGACGCGGCGGGGCATGGGTCGCGGGGAGTTTAGGTGGGCCTTGGACGCACGCGTATGCGAACGCCGTCATGTGTTACCAGTGCACCGTGCCCAAGTTCCACGGCGTGATCCGTGAGAACCTTGAGGATGGCAGATGATTGCTGCTTGACGGGCAACATCACCAAGCGGACAACCCCGGGGCTGGCTGGCGGGCTCCTCAGCCACAACTCACCGAAGTCCTTGTCTTGTGTGATGAGGAATCGCCCCTGCTCGTGGGCGATCTTCAGCAGCACGGCGTCGCCGGGGTCGCGTCCCAACGCGCTCGAATGCACCACGTCGAATCCGGCGGCGACGAGTGGTTCGACGCACCGACGGCTGACGCACCGGTCCAACAGCAGGCGCACCGTTGCGCTTGGTGAGGAAGGCTGTGCGGCATTGCCGGCTATGTCGGGATCGTTCGGATGAGGTTGACTTGCGCCAGGTGCTTCGGGCATGGACGGGGTTCCCCGTTGGCCCGAGCGCGTACTGCCCGTGGCGGTCGTGAGATGTTACCCACGCGGGATGGGGTAAACCATCGGGTAGACGTGGTTGTGCTGCCGCTCTACCCGAGTGGCGGCGTTCTGGATGGCTGTTCAAGCTGCTTCGGGCTTGCTGACGAACGCGGTTTCGATCCGCTCGTTGGCGATCGTCCGGCGTGCGTAGATCAGGCAGGCGACGATGTCTTCCCGCTCAAGTTCCGGATAGCCATCGACAAGATCCTCGATGGTGTCGCCAGCGGCGAGCATCCCGATGATGTGCTCGACCGCGATCCGCATGCCGCGGATGATCGGCTTACCACCGAAAATCTCGGGGTTCACCACGATCCGCTTTAGCAGATCGTCCTCGCTGACCGGCGTCTGACCCATAGGCAAAGTATACCTCCGGATCCACTTCAGACCCGAGCCGGCGACGGACGCTTGACGGCGATTTCGCGAGAGGAACCGGTCGATCCACGTCCAGCCAGCGACGCCGCCTGCCGGATCCCGCGGGCGATCCCCGCGGCGTCGATCCCGGCCTCGGCGAGCTGGGCGTTCCGCCCGTCCTGGAGGATCCACGAGTCGGGCAGGCCGAGGCGCACGATGCGGGACGAATCGAGATTCATCGCCTGGGCGGCCTCGAGCACCGCGGAGCCGAAGCCGCCGATAACGCTGTGGTCCTCGACCGTGACGATGGGCGTGGCGCGTTCGAGCAGGGTGCGGATCAGGGCCGTGTCGACCGGCTTGGCGAAGCGGGCGTCGTAGACCGCGACGCGGTATTCGCCGGCGAGCGAGTCGGCGGCGGTGAGCGAGTCGATCGCGGGCGTGCCGAAGGCGAGCACGGCCACGTCGCAGTCGGGGGCCGTCGCGGAGGCATCGGGCTGGCGCCCGATCACAGGCGGGACGCCTGTGCCACCAGGACCCACGGGCGGGACGCCTGTGCCACCAATATACCGGGCTTTGCCGAGCTCGAAGGCGGGGCAGTCGCGCTCGATGAGGCGGGGCGAGACGTTGTCGCGCGGGTAGCGGACGCTCGAGAGCCCCTCGTCGTAGGTCCGCATGAACTCGATCGCGCCCTTGAGGCTCGGCTCGTCGATCGCGCCCATGATCGCGGCGCCCGGGAGAACGCGGAGCAGGGCGGTGTCGCAGAAGCCATGGTGCACGGCCCCGTCGCCGCCGACGAGCCCGGCGCGGTCGAGGAGCAGGCGCACGGGCAGGCCCTGCAGGCTCGCCTCCTGGAACGCCTGGTCGAAGGCCCGCTGCAGGAACGTGGCGTAGACCGCGAAGAACGGCTTCCAGCCGGTCTTGGCGAGGCCGGCCATCATGTCGAGGGCGTGGCTCTCGCAGATGCCGGTGTCGAAGGAACGCTCGGGGTACGCCGCGAGCAGCTTGTTCACGCCCGTGCCGTCGGGCATCGCGGCGGTGCAGGCGAGGACCTTGGGGTCCTTGGCCATCACGTCGAGCATGATGTCGCCGACGGCGGCGGTGAAGCTGCGGCCCTCGCGCTTGAGTTCGACCTTGCAGCCTTCGCTCGCGAGCTCGCCGTCGATGTCGAACGCGGGGGGCGAGTGGAACTTGCTCGAGTCGCGCTCGGCGAACTCGTAGCCCTTGCCCTTGACGGTCTTGACGTGCAGGACCATGGGGCGGTCGAAGTCGCGGGCCTCGGCGAGGAATTCGATGAGCTGGGGCAGGCTGTGCCCGTCGATGGGGCCGACGGTGAGCAGGCCGAAGTGCTCGAACCAGCCGCCGCCGCCGCCGTTCTCGTTGACGAAGGCCTTGGTGGCCTCGCCAAGGCGGTGGTAGGCATCTTGCAAGGCCGCCCCGCCGGGGACGCGCTTGAGGACTTCCTTGGCCTGCTTCTTGAAGTCGCCGTAGAGGTGGCTGAGGCGGAGACGGTCGAAGTACTGCGAGACGGCGCCTTGGGGCTTGGAGATGCTCATCCCGTTGTCGTTGAGGACGACGAGGAACTGGCGCTTGAGGACACCGGCGCCGTTGAGGCCTTCCATCGCGACGCCGTTGACGACCGAGGCGTCGCCGATGACGACCGCGACTCGGCGCCCGTCGGGCTTGGTCCTGGGGTCATAGCCCTCGTTGTTGAGCGAGTCGCCGCGGGCCATGCCGACGCCGGTGGAGATGCCGGTGCCGGCGTGCCCGACGCGGAAGAGGTCGTACGGGGATTCGAGCGGCTCGGGGAAGCCGGCCATGCCCTTGCGGGTTCGGAGGTTGCTCAGCAGGTGCTGGCGGCCGGTGAGCAGCTTGTGGGGGTAGCACTGGTGCCCGACGTCGAAGAGCAGGCGGTCGGTCCCGAAGTCGAAGACATAGTGCATCGCGATCGTCAGTTCGACGACGCCGAGGTTGGGGGCGAGGTGCCCGCCGCTGCGCCGGACCTGCTCGCAGATGGCGCGGCGGATGTCGCCGGCGAGTTCGGTGAGTTGGTCGACGCTGAGCTTGCGCAGGTCAGCCGGTGAGGTGATCTTGTCCAGCAGGGCCATTCGCGGGAGACCTTTCGCGGCGAGACGCGGGGCATGCCGCTCGCCGTGGTTGTTCGGGCTCCGGAACGCTGGGCGGGCGTCCGGGGCCTTCGGCAAGCATAGTGGTTCCGACGCCGCCGGGTTCGCGCGATTGCGGATGCGAACGGCCGTCCGATACTTTCACGCCGGGCGTGAGAAAAGCCGGTCCAGGCGGCCGATCGCGGCCTGGAGAAGGCGGGGATCTGCCGTGACCTGGGGCAGGCGCTCCCGCAGGGTCTGCTCGCGGACCATCCCGTGGCGCACGAGGCCAGCAAGGAACTTGCGATCGTTGTCTCGGCCTGCGATGAGCTTGGAGATCGCCAGGTCGTGCACCTCAAGGCACTTGCCCGTCGCGCCGCCGGTGGAGGCTGAAGCAACGCGGACGAGTCGATCGCGCCATCCGGCGGGCAGGATCGCCGTTTCGATGGCAACGCCATGGGCGTGATAGCCAAAGGTGATATGAAAGGGCGAACCTTCACCGATCGAGCCGTCGATGAGGTTCGCGTCCTCGGGTGATCTGAACGTGAAGACATCGGCCTCGATGGAACCCAGCAGTTCCTTGGGCGCATCGGGAAACTGACCGAGGATCGACTGGGAGCCGATGACGACGAACTCCGTCGCGCCGGTGATCGCGGCGGACGCCCGAAGGATGTGCTCAAGCTGCGCTCTGTTCATGCGTATGTCCATCGGCATCGCCGGCGGTCAGTTCATCGCGGATGCGACGCTTGAGCGCCCACACTTCTCTGGGACCGAGCACGCCGGCGAAGGGCGAATTCGTGCGCAGCCGCCGGCCGTTGTCAGACTTGTCCAGCAGCGTGGCGACGATTTCGGGGACCGGCCGGTCCAGAATGGCCTGCCATTCCGCATAGCACCGCAGCAGTCCGGGAGCATCGGCGTTCCGTTCGCTCCAGCGCCGAAGGTTGTCGCGGGCCAGCGTGAGCCATTCCGGGTGCACAGCGAGCCCCTTGGCGACAATCGTCGCCATCTCCAGGCTCACGCGGTCGTGGTAGCGATGGTCCACGCCTGAATTGTACAACACGCCCGCGACCCGCCGAGACCATCACCGCGACCGAACGGCCAGATAATCCGCGAGGTCCCGAAGGGCCTTGGCCTGCGGACCCAGGGGGGCCAGGGCCGTCAGCGATTCGCCCCGCAGCCGGGTGACCTCGGCCCGCGAGCGGTCGACCCCGAGCACGCCCGGATAGGTCAATTTGCCGGCGTCGATGTCCTTGCCGGCCTTCTTGCCCAAGTGCTCGGTGGTCTGCGTCACGTCGAGCAGGTCGTCGACGATCTGGAACATGAGGCCGACGGCATCGGCGTACCGCGACAGGGCGCTGAGCGCCGAGGGCAGTGGGTGGGCGCACAGGGCGCCCATACGGATCGACGCCCGGATGAGGGCGCCGGTCTTGTTCGTGTGGATGAGGCGGAGCTTGGCGTGCTCGTCGAGCCCGTCGGGGAAGCCGCCGAGCGTGTCGTAGACCTGGCCGGCGATCATCGCGCTGGTCGCCGCGGAGAGCTCGTTGACCAGCGCGGACGCGAGGCCGGGGGCCGTGATCGAGCGGGTGAGCTCGCTGAACGCGAGGGTGAGCATGGCGTCGCCCGCTAGGATGGCCATCGCCTCGCTCGTGGCCTTGTGCAGCGTGGGGCGGCCGCGGCGCAGGTCGTCGTTATCGAGCCCGGGCAGGTCGTCGTGGACGAGGCTGAAGCAGTGCACGAGCTCGACCGCCGCGACCGCCGGCAGGGCCGCCCGGGGATCGGCCCCGACCGCGGCGCACGCGTGCCACGCCAGCAGGGGACGCAGGCGCTTGCCCGGCCCCAGCAGCGAATACCGCACGGCGTCCGCCAGCGTCGTCGGCAGGCCGGCCCGGTCCACGCACAGCGACAGGTGCGACTCGATCTCGGGGATCGGGTCGGTCAGCTCGTGAGGAGGGGCGGCGGAATCGGGCTTGCTCGTTTGGGGGGGAACGGTCACGACCACGGGTCTCGCAAGAGAAGGGGCCGCGACGGATGCGGTTGCGGGAACGTCGGGCATCACGCCGAGTATACCGGGGCGATGCCGGGCTCACCCCCCGGGTCATCACCCGGTCAGGCGGCGGCTGCGGCGACCGGTCTTTCCGTTTGACGAACTTCGGCCGCCACGATCGCTCGGACGCTGGCGAGGCGGTGGGCGTACAGGTGGTCGCGCAGGGTCCGGGCCTGGCCGCGCCGGGCGATCTCGGCCGCCCGGTCGGGGTGGGACGTGTAGAACTCGATCTTCTCGACGAGCTCGCGCTCGCTGCGGAAGGTGTCGCACTCGGCCCCGATCTCGAAGCACTCGCCCAGTTCCGGCGTGTAACCGGCAAGCAGGAGCCCGCCGGCGGCGGTGATCTCGAAGGTCCGTAGATTGAGCCCGGTTTCGGTGTTCCCGTTCTGCAGGTTGATGTTGATGTTGATGAGCGTCGTGCGGAAGACGTTCAGGTATGCGTCGTAGCCGCCCACGGCCTCCTCGGCCTTCACACCCACGGTGTCCCAGTTCCGGCCGATGACGCGGAACGACTTGCCCAGGTGCTTGCTGAGGAACATCACGTATGCGTTCCGCTGGGCCAGCCACAGCGCCGCGCTCGCGAACAGCTTGGCGTTCGTGTAGATTTGCAGCTTCGCGGCGAGCGTCGTGTCGTCGTCGCTCGCCGAGGGCGGTGGGGTCAGCGCGTACATGTCGTAGAAGACGTCGAGGAAGCACGCCCGCTCGTCTCGGGCACGCGCGGCCAGCGAGAGCACGCCGGCAGCGCACGCCGCGGCCCGGAACGCGCTTGCCGAGTTGAACACGTTGGAAGTCTGACCACCCACGAACCCCACGGCGTGGGTGATGCCCGTCAGGTTGAGCGGTCGCGTGTCGTACTCGCGGTCGCGAGCCGCCATCGGCATGTGCAGCACCCCGGGGATTCCGAAGCGATCGAGCTCACGGACCATGGCTTTGTCGAACGCGAGCTTGATCCACGAGCGCGACCGCAGCAGAGGCACATACTGCACGGGCGCGATGCCGCGGAAGCAGGTCACGAGCGGGTCGACGAACTGCGACACCAGCGGCACGCCGAGGCGGCCATGCAGCGTCGGGGGCAGCCCACCCAGTGCGGGCGGGGTTGCGGCATCGCCGACGAACTGCAGCCCGCCGGCGTTGATGTCGAGGATGAACTCGGGGCGGATCCGTTCCAGGACCGAGCAGTGGCGGTTGCCGTCGGCGAGGCGTGCCGCCACCGACTCGGCCGGGGCGTCGTGGTTGATCGCGGTGCTGTTGAGGTACGCATGCGCGACGCCGGAGGCCCGGCAGGCGTCACGCCAGTCTTCGCTCTGCACCGCGATCATCAGTGTGCTCCGTCGTGCGCCGCCCCGGGGTCATCATCGGACCGTTCGCGCGGGCCGGCACGCGACCGGGCGGCGGCCGCAAATTGTGCCGACCGGCGTTCACCTACCCTCGAATCGCGTGCCCCCTATCCACGACCAAGCGCTGTGCCTGCGGATCTGGGAGTGGTCGGAGACCAGCCAGACGCTGGCCGCCCTCACGCGCGAGCACGGGCTGGTCCGGGCCCTGGCGAAGGGCTCTCGGCGGCCCAAGGCCCCGTTTTCCGGCGGTTTGGAGCTGCTCACCCGGGGCGACCTGGGCTTGATCCTGAAGTCGGGCGGTGGGGAGGGTGGCGTGGGGGCGTCGCGGAGCGGGGGCGACGACCTCGCGATGGCGACGAGCTGGGACCTGCTCGAGACCTTTCCGGCTCTGCGGACGCGCCTGGATGCGCACCACGCCGGCATGTTCGTGGCCGACGCCCTGCTCCACGCCGTGACCGACCACGATCCGCACCCGGGGCTGTTCGACGCGGCCGTGTTCACGCTCCGCGACCTCGGGGGCCTGAACGCCGAGGCTTCAACGTCGCCCGCGCTCGCGAGCTTCCTGTGGGCCCTGCTCGTGCAGACGGGGTATCGGCCGCAATTGCGCGGCGTCGAGGACCCGGACCCCGGAACCGCCTTCGCGTTCGACCCCGAAGAGGGCACGCTCCTCCCCGATCACGACGGTGTCGCCGGCGCGGGCACGAACACCTGGCCCGTCCGATCCGGGACCGCGCGGGTGCTCGGGGCGCTCGAATCCGGCCATTCGATCGACGACGTGCCCGGGGAATCCGTTGACCGGTGTGCCCGTCTGCTTGCGGCGTATTTGCGCCACCTGATCGGGCGGGAGCCTCCGACCATGCCGCTGGTTTTCGGACGTATCCCGTGGGGCGCACGCCACGGCAAGCCGGGGTAACCCTGACGGTTGATGAAGTGCGCACGCGGACAGGCCGATATTCGTGCGAGCGTCCGATGCGTCCCTGAATGCCGCGCCGGCCCGAAGCGATTCACAACCATGAACCCTGATGTCCTGGAAAAAGTCCTCGGGTGCCAAACGCTGCCCACGCTGCCGGCGGTGGCGCTTCGCGTCATTGAGCTCACCAACTCCGACGCCGTGTCGGTCAAGGACCTCACCGACGCCATCCAGAACGACCAGGGGCTCTCGGCCAAGCTGCTCAAGACGGTCAATTCGTCGTTCTACGGCCTGCGCCAGCGGTGCTCGAGCATCAACCAGGCGATCGTGCTGCTGGGCATGAGCGCGATCAAGACGCTCGCGCTCGGGTTCAGCCTCGTGTCGGCGATCGACGCGGCCAAGGGCCGGGGCTTCGACTTCCCCACCTACTGGCGCCGCGGCCTGTACACCGGTGTCTCCGCGAAGCTCATTGCCAAGCACATGGACCTGGACAACCAGGAAGAAGCCTTTCTGGGCGGGCTGCTGCAGGACGTGGGCATGGTGGCGCTGCACCAGGCGCTGGGCGACGACTACCTGCGACTCATGGCCGTCGCCGGCGAGGACCACCGCAAGCTCGGCAAGTTCGAGTTCTCCGAGCTCGAGACGACGCACGCGGACATCGGTGCGCTGCTGGCCCGCAAGTGGAAGCTGCCCGACGAGCTTGTCCTGCCGATCAAGTTCCACGAGAAGCCGACGACGGCGCCGCAGACGGTGATCGGCGTGTGCAAGGCCGTGGCCCTTGGCAACTTCGCGTGCGACGTCCTCACCGCCGCCGAGCCCGCCGGGCCGCTCTCGCGGTTCTACGAGCGCGTCCAGTCGTGGGCGAACATGTCGAACGCGGAGGCCGACGCCGTGGTGACCGCCGCGGCGAGCGCGGCCAAGGAACTCGCGCGGCTGCTCCAGCTCGACGCGGCCGTCACCGCCAACCCCGAGGTGATCCTCGGCAAGGCCCGCGAGCAGCTGCTGGGAATGTCGCCGATGGCGGACGACGAGCCGCTCTCGAAGACCAAGGCCGGGCTCCCCGACGCCGCCGCGTTCAACCGCGTGCTCATCGCCGGGTTCGAGCAGGCCAAGGCCGGCCCGTTCCCCCTGTGCGTCGCGATCGTCAGCATCGATCAGTACGAAGCGTGCAAGCAGCGATACTCGGCGAACGTGGCGGAGAACCTCGTCGCGGCCGCGGTCGGGACGATGCAGGAAGCCCTCCGGCCGACGGGCGCGATGGTGTTCGACGCCGGCGAAGGCCGGTTTTTTGCGCTGCTTCTCAAGTGCGACCGCCTCGGCGCCGCGAAGGCGGCCGACGCGATCCGCAAGGCCTTCAGCGCCGGTCCGCTGCTGCTGGGACCCGAGGCTGGCGCGGTGCGCGAGTTCACCACGACCGTGAGCGTCGGGGCCGGCGTCATGGAGCCCTCGAGCGCCAAGCTCGTGCCGGGCTCAGAGAAGCTCGTGCAGCTCGCCGAGGCGTGCCTCGCGGCCGCCCGCAACTCCGGGGCGGGCACGCTCAGGCTCGCCGTGCCGACCGCGGCGGCGGCCTGATCACCGATCACTTCGGGGTCTTAATGAGCGCGTCCAGCGTGCCCGGGTCGATCACGCGCCGGCCGGGTCCGCCTTCGACAAGGGCGAAGCCGCCGGCGTAATCCCACATCGCCCAGCCGATTGAGTTCGCATCGAGCGAGCCGACCACGTCGCGGAGCCATTGGCGCCGCGCCTCGCCGGGCGCCTTGAGGCGGTACACGCCGAACTCGCCGCAATAGAGCACCGCCTTGTGCTCGCGGGCCCACGCCGACGCGCCGTCGATCCGGGCCCGGATCGCCTCCGCGGTCCACGGGTCGTTCTTGGCCGACCACGCGAGCACCTCGCGGGCCCGCTTGCTCTCGAGCGCTTCGCCCGCGGCCTTGAGCGACTCGGGCGTGGCCGGGTAGGGCACGTTCGCCATGTCGCGCCATGCGTCGAAGCCCCACGTCGCCCCCTGGTGAGTGAAATTGTGGGGCTCGTAGAAGTGGAACGAGTACACAACGTTGTCGTCCGCGACCGGACGGCATCGCTTCAGCCCGTCGATCCCGCCCCACGAATCGCCCGTGCAGATGAGCGTGTGGCGCGGGGCCGAATCCCGCACCGCGCGAACAAGACGGGCCTGCAGGTCGTTCCAGACCGCCGCGTCGGGCAGGTCGTGCGGCTCGTTCATGAGCTCGAGGAACACGAGCTCGGGATCGGTGTTGGTGAGTGCAATGGCCAGGGCCGCCCAGAAGCGCTCGAACTGGGCCTTCGCGTTGTCATCGATCTTCGCGAGCCACGGGGTTTGTGCCGGGTGCACATCGATGATGACCGCGAGCCCCTGCGAGGTAAAGAGCTCGAGCCCGCTGCGGCACTGGGCGATTCGCGTGGGACGGAGAGTGCCGGTGGCGTCGTGCCAGAGCCAGCCCGGCTCGACGGGGATGCGGACGTGGGTGAAGCCGGCGGATTTGAGGGCCGTGACATCGGCGGGGGAGATGTACGTGGCCCGGCCTTCGTTGCTGTCGTCCGTGGGATATCAGAACCAGTGCGGGATGTTGACGCCGCGGGCGAGGCGCTTGACGCGGGCCTCGGGGGGCGACGCGAAGGCATGGCACGCGAGCATCGCGACGCAGGCGAACACGAGGGACCATCGACGCATGGGCGCTCCTTCCAGTCTTCGGCCGGCGTTCACGGTGCGTCGGGATCCTGGTCCCCGGCGTCCTTGTGGCCCTCGGCCCGCAGTTGTTCGTCGATGTTCGCGAGGATGAGACGCGAGAGCGTCTGGTCGCCGAAGAGCCCGACGCGGATCTCAATCCTGGATACCGCCGGCGAGACCCGGGTCAGCCGGATCGTAATCGATGTGCCGTCGCTCTCGCGGGTCGCGAGGTAGGCCGACTTCTCGCCCGGCTCGGTGATTCCCGTGGGCTCAAACCCCAACGGGGTCATGGCGGCCCTGGTCGCCGCGAACGCCTGCTCGAGCGAGACGCGCCGTGCGGCGTCGAGCCGCCCGCTGATGAACGACGACGCCCCGTACTGCGCGACCGAAAGCCCGGCGCTGGCGACGATCACCGGCGCGGCGCACCCGCCGAGCCCGGCGCCCACCACGACCGCGGCGACCAGGCCCCGGCCTCCCCATCCCGTCAGACCCATCTCACCCCTCATCGTGCTCTCGCAGCTTCGCCAGCACCGAGTAGTCCTCGAGCGTGGTCGTGTCCTGGCGGGTGTTCTCGACGCCCGCGGCGATGTCGCGCAGGAGCCGGCGCATGATCTTGCCCGAGCGCGTCTTGGGCAGCGCGGGCGTGAAGCGGATCTGGTCCGGGCGGGCGATGGCGCCGATCTCCTTCGAGACGTGCTCCGCGAGCCGATTCTTGAGGTCCTCGCTCGCGGTGAACGCGGGCGAGAGCGTCACGAACGCCGCGATCCCCGTGCCCTTGATCTCGTGCGGCATGCCCACGCACGCCGCCTCGACCACCGCCTCGTGGCTCACCAGGGCGCTCTCGACCTCCATCGGGCCCAGTCGGTGCCCGGCGACATTGATCACGTCGTCGATCCGCCCCATGACCCAGAAGTATCCGTTCTCATCGCGCCGGGCGCCGTCGCCGGTGAAGTAGTACGGTTCGCCGGTCCTGGGGTCCTTGACCTTGCTGAAGTACGTGTCGATGAAGCGGGTCCGGTCGCCGTGGATCCCGCGGAGGATGCTCGGCCAGGGCCTGCGGATCACGAGCATGCCGCCCTGGTTGGGGCCGAGCTCCTCACCCCGGTCGTTGACGATCGCGGCGTCGACTCCGAAGAACGGGAGCGTGCACGAGCCGGGCTTGGTGGCGGTGACGCCGGGCAGGGGCGTGATCATGTGGCCGCCGGTCTCGGTCTGCCACCACGTGTCGACGATAGGTACGCGGGCCCTGGTGTCGGTGCCGCCGCCGATGAGGCGGTTGTACCACGTCCACGCTTCGGGATTGATCGGCTCGCCGACGGACCCGAGGAGGCGCAGGCTCGAGAGGTCGTGCTTCTTCGGGTGCTCGTCGCCCCACTTCATGAAGGCGCGGATGGCGGTGGGGGCGGTGTAGAAATGGGTGACCTTGTGGCGCTCGATGATGTCCCAGAAGCGGTCCTCG
>CAZMCC010000033.1:0-35624 GCA_964564695.1 uncultured Phycisphaeraceae bacterium
CGCCCATTGACCCACGGCCGGGATCTGGCGAAGCGCCCGATCCCGGGCACCCGGCTGGGTAGCGTGCCCGGGCTCTTGACGAGCTTGGGCATGCTGCCTCGGACGGGGAGCTTCAACAGAACATCTCGTGGGGTGCCCCGGCGGAGCTTGTGTCCGCCGGGTCGCCCTTTTGGGGCGTGAGATCCGGGCCCGCGGGCCAATGATTCGGCTGGAAACCCGAAGCTGGAGAAGGGGCGATGCGCGCACGCTTACGGCCGAGACACCGGCTGATTCTTTGTGGTGTGGTTGTGGCGGCCGCGGGCTGCGTGTGTGTTGCTCTCGTCGCGCGCAGCGGCTTTCTGGGCGTGGCGCCACAACCACCTGTAACTGTCCTGAAGGTTATTAAGGAGGATGGCTTCCACGAAGGCACTGCGTTCAGGGTGGACGCTGGCTGGGTCACAGCGCGGCATGTTTTGGAGGGAGCGCTGCTCGCGAGTCTCGATCAGCCGAGTGGAGATGGAGCATATGTCACGACCATTCTGGCGGATGACCCGCTCCACGACGTCGTGGTGTTCGAGATCGAAGGATCGTCGAGCGGCACAGCTCACGCATTCCCGGTTGCGAGCGACAACGCCGCGGCTCCGCACGTCGGATCGCCGATGCGAATCGCTCGTCCGCAAATGAAGAGCGTCGAAGTCTCGCTTGAGCGCATCCAAGTGATCCCGCCGTATGGCCTGATGCTCGTCCTCAGCGCCGCTGGCGAGCCCGGTTGGAGTGGAAGCCCCGTCCTGACGGAATCCGGGGAGGTGATTGCGGTCATCAGGGAATTGCGCGGAGACGGTCTTTATGCGTCCCCGATCAAAAGTGCATTCGGGGAAGGTTCGGCGGCGGGTTCTATTGATGAGTGGAGTCGACGGCCCCAACCGCGACCAGTCATGGCGCGCACGGCATTCGCGCGTGCTGCGAACGCCGAAAGGGATGGCGACATGGACGCGGCTCTTGCTGGATACGCGGAGGCGATCTCGCTCGAAGACGGCTATGCATGGGCGAAGATCCGACGCGCCGGCATTTTTACCGAGCTACACAGGTTCGCCGATGCCGCGGCGGAGCTCACGGAGGCGCTGACCACAGGGGCCCAGGACCCAGAACTGCATCTGCGACGCATGGTGGTTGCCGGAGAAATGCGGGATTGCGATACGCTCACGGATTCGTTTCGCCATCTTCAGAGCATCTTTCCAGATCGGAGCGAGATGTCGCTGATGTACGCGCAGAGCGCGTTGAAGTGTGGTTGTGTCGACGAAGCGATCTCCGTGTTGCAGCCCCTCCGGCAAGCACCCGATCCTTCCGATCTAGGAGTTCTGCTGGTCGCGGAAGCGCTGATCCGAAGCGGCGACGCGGTCGCGGCCCTCGATCTGCTCAAGAAGCACAATCTCGACCTGCCGCGAGCAAAGTTCCTCCAGGTCATCGCCGCAGTCATCGGCCACGGGGGCGAGGGTGTTGGGTCGGTTCAGGAGTTCTTGCAGCCGCTGACCCGCGTTTCCTCGCGCGCATACCGGCTGGCCCAGGAAGTGGCCGCGATCGACGTTGCGCCGGCCATGTGCGCACGTCTGTCAGAGGTAATGGGGCCGCCTTGGTCATCGCCCGAGGCGGCTCACCTGCGTGGTGAAATCCAGAGACTCGCCGGCGACAATGACGGCGCCCTCTTGAGTTTCAATGCGGCCCTCGAACTTGCTCCCGGCTTCTGGCCGTCACAGGGGCAACTCGCACGCGTCGAAGCCGAGAATGGCCGGCTTGAGGCGGCGATTGCGCACGCGGAGTCTGCGGTGTCGCTGAGCGGCGGTGATATCGATGCCCGCCTCAATCTGGCTCAGCAGTTGGTCGAGGCCGGTCTGTATGATCGCGCGGATGCACAGGCACGCGCGGCCATTGAGAAGGATGATCGGTTTGCGCGTTCGTGGGAGATCCTGAGCCGGAGTGCGTTGCGCCAAGGCCGGACGGATGAGGCAAAGGCCCATTTCCTGAAAGCGGTAAGCATCGACGCGAGCGACCTCCCGGTACGTCGCAAATATGCGAAAATGCTCATGGCCGCCAAGGACTATCAGGCGGCTGTGCAGGAGTTCGCTGACCTGAAGGCGGCGAGTCCTGACGATTCTGAGGCCGCGATCCTGCTCGCAGAGGCCTTGCTGGACTCAGGCGACCGTGACGCGGCGCGAACGGCGGCCGAAGATGCGGCGAAGTTGATGGTCGCCGATGATCTCCCGTCGCTCCGGCGAGTCGTCCGCGTGCTCTGTAGTACGGGAGAGGATGACGTGGCTCGCGCTCTGGTGAATCGCCTCGGGTTGGAGGATCGCCTTGCTCGACAGATCCTCGTCGACAGCGGGTGCACGGAGTAGGCGCGAGTTGGCAAACAGTCGCATGATTGAGCGACTGCTTGCGGCGGTGGGCTCGTGGCGCACGACGACGCCTTCGGCGTCGCACGCAGGGAAGACAAGTGAATTATTGCGGCGTAACCGGGGGTTACGCTCGAAGACTCGCTCACCCCGGCTGCTCACGACCAGCCCTTCGGGCTGAAAACGTCGGACGAGCGCGTCACCCCTTGATCCCCAGCTCCGCCAGCACTTCCTCGTCCATCCCGAGGTAGTCGTACATCGCCTTGTCGTACGTGATCGCGTCCTGCTCCTTGGACAGGTCGAGGCGCAGCTCGTTGATGACCTTCGTGCCCTGGCCGATCCACGTGGCCCAGGTTTCCTTGGAAATGTTCTCGCCGATCCACGCGCCGACGCGGCCTTTGAACGGTGGACGCTCCATCTTCGTGCCCGGCTTCCCGGTGCGGCACATGAACCTTCCCCCGCCGGTCGCCCCCCCACTCGCCGCGGCGGGCGCGGACTTGGCTCCCGCCACCTCCGGCACCGGCCGTCCGATCGCCTCGAGCTGGGCCGCGATCGCCTTCTTGGGGAGGAAGTCCCCGGCCTCGGACGCGACGACGTACCCGCGGGCGAGGACCTGGGCGGCCTTGTCCTTGTCGCCGCTCTTGACGAGGGCCTCGCCGGCGAGCTGGTAGGCCTTGCTCATGCCGGGGGCGAGTTCGACGCACCGCATGTAGCTGGCCGCGGCCTCGGTGAGTCGCCCGGCCTGGGCATAGGCCCCGCCGAGCGAAAAGTGGGCCATTTCGTTCTCGGGATCGGCCTTGGTCATGTTCTCGAATTGGGCGATCCTCTGGGCGATATCCATGTCGTCGGGGCTCCTGGGCGTGCGGCCAAAGTGTGTTCGATTCAAGCGTATGCGGGGCGTGCCCGTCCCCCCCCTCCTCGATATCATCGCCAAGTGCCCCGCGCCGCCCCCCCACACGACCCCATCCTCGCCACCACGCTCGCCGGCATGAAGTTGCGCAATCCCGTGATGCTCGCCGCGGGGACGCACGGCACGCTCGATGAATTCACCGAGGTGTGCCCGTTCGATCAGATCGGGGCGGTGGTCACGAAGTCGCTCACGCCGCTGGCGCGTGAGGGGAACGAGACGTGGCGGATCATCCCGTGCCGCGGCGGGATGATGAACGCGATCGGGCTGGCGAATCCGGGCGTGGACCGTTTCGAGCAGAACCTCGCGGAGCGGGCGGCCAAGCTGCCCACGGTCGTGATCGGCTCGGCCGCGGGGTTCAGCGTGCAGGACTACGTGCGTGTCGTCGCGACGCTCGATGCGTGGGCCGACCGGGGGATCCCGGCCGTGGAGCTCAACGTGTCGTGCCCGAACGTGCACACGGGGACGGAGTTCGGCTCGACCCCCACGTTGCTCACTGAATTGCTCAAGGGCGTCCGCCCCGCGGCCCCGCGGGCGAAGCTGCTCATCAAGCTCTCGCCGGCGACGCCGGATATCGTGAGCGTGGCGAAGGCGGCCATCGACAACGGGGCCGATGCGCTCACGCTGTGCAACACGATGCCGGCGATGGCGATTGATGTGCGCAGCCGCAGGCCGCGATTGGCGAATGTCACCGGCGGGTTCAGCGGCCCGGGTGTGCACGCGGCGGTCGTCAAGATCATCCACGAGGTGTATCGCAAGGCCGCGAAGCCCGCGGGCATTCCGATCGTCGGCGTCGGCGGGGTGTGCACGTGGGAGGACGCGGCCGAGTTCATCCTCGCGGGGGCGACGGCGGTCGAGCTCGGGACGGTTCTGTTCGCCGATCCGCGTGCGCCGGTGAAGATCGCCAAGGGCCTCGCGAAATGGGCCCGGTCGCAGCGGGTGGCGAATATCGGGGAGCTGGTGGGGGCGGTGGCGCTCTGAACGAGCCGTGAGCGCGAGCTCACGGTGGACGCACGCCGGCGGGGCGGGGCCGTGGCAACGAACACCCTTCGAAAGCGACCGTTTACCGTGAGCTTGCGCTCACGGCTCGTTTCCGGGCAACAATCCGCCCATGCGAACACTTGCTGCCCTCGTCGTTTCGCTCTCGCTCGGCTCGCCACTGATCGCGATGCAGCCGCCCGCGGCACCTGCGGCGAAGGCCGCCGAACTCCGCCCCGGCGTCCGCGACCTCGCCGCCGATCTCGAGGCCATCCGCGCCAAGCACAACATTCCGGCGATGGGCGCCGCCGTCGTGCTCGACGGCAAGCTCGTAGCGCTGGGCGCCGCGGGCAAGCGCAGCAGCGCCGCCCCCACGCCCGTCACTCCCGACGACCTCTGGCACATCGGCTCGTGCACGAAGGCGATGACCGCGACGCTGTGCGCCGTGCTCGTCGAGCAGGGCAAGCTCAAGTGGGAGTCGACGGTCTCGGAGGTGTTCCCTGAGCTTGCCGAGGGCTTCCACCCCGACTGCAAGGGCATCACGCTCAAGCAGCTGCTCAACAACCGCTCCGGCCTGCCGGGGGGGCCGCCGCCGGACGTCTGGGGCGAGGCGTGGCGGATAGGCCCCGAGGGCTCGAGCGCGGGCGGGATGATGCTGGTGAAGAAGCAGCTCGCGCTCGCGCCCGAGTTCAAGCCCGGGGAGCGCGACCGCTACTCGAACGTCGGGTTCACCGTCGCGGGGATGATGGCCGAGCGGGCCGGGGGCAAGCCCTATGAGGAGCTGCTGGCGGAGCTCGTGTTCAAGCCGCTGGGGATTACCCCCCCCCACTTCGGCTTCGGCCCGCCGGGGCTCCGCGAGAGCGCGACCGGGGCGGCCGACAATCCCAGCCAGCCGCGGGCTCACCGGGCCGACAACACCCCCGTCGAGCCCGGCCCGCCGGCCGACAACCCGCCGGCGATCACGCCCGCGGGGCGGGTGCACATCACGCTCGAAGACTGGGCCAAGTTCGTCGGCGAGCACGCGAAGCGCGGCCCGCTGCTCAAGGCCGAGACGTGGGACATGCTCCACACCCAGTGCGCCCCCGGGCCCGACGGCTACGCGATGGGCTGGGTCACGACCCATCGCCCGTGGGCGGTGGACAAACCCGTGCCCGCGACCCCGGACAATCCGCCCAACGACGCCGCCCTGTGGCACAACGGCAGCAACACGATGTGGTACTGCGTGACGTGGTTCAGCCCCGACCGGCGGCTGGCGGTGCTGGTGACGACGAACACGGGGGCCCAGAACGCGGGCAAGGCGGCGGACGAGGCGGCGTTCGCACTGATCTGGTCGGTGACGCAGCCCGCGGGGACGCCGCCGGCGTCGGCCCCTGCGTCCGCCCCGGCGAAGTAGGGCGAATGGCCGGTGCGGGTCAGGCGTTCTATCCTTCGTCCCCCCCTGCGGCGGCCCGAATTCCGGCCCGCGATAGGCGAGGCGAACAGATACCGTTCGTTGTCCGGTCGGCGCCGAGTTCCGGTTCGACCTTTGATGCACGAGGATTTGAATCCATGAAGGCGACCGAACTGCGACCCGGCTACGGCGTGAAGATGGACGGCAAGCTCTGGGTGATCACCAACTTCGAGCACCGCACGCCCGGCAACCTCCGCGCGTTCATCCAGGTCAAGATCCGCAACGTCATCAACGGCGCGATCATCGAGAAGCGCCTCGCCTCGGCCGACGACGTCGAGGTGATCGACCTCGACCGGCGCCCCATGGAGTATCTCTACTCCGACAACATGGGCGCCACGTTCATGGACGCCGAGAACTTCGAGCAGATGGTCATCCCCGCGGGCGTGCTGGGCGATGCGCTCAAGTACATCCGCCCGAACGGGTCGACCATCGTCCTGCTCTACGACGGCAACCCGATCTCCGTCGAGCTTCCCGCGTCGGTCGAGCTCATCGTCAAGGACTGCGAGCCCGGCGTCCGCAACGCCACCGCGACCAACGTCCAGAAGGAAGCCACCATGGAGACGGGCCTCAAGACCCGCGTCCCCAGCTTCATCAACATCGGCGAGTCGCTCAAGATCTCGACCACCGACGGATCGTACCTGTCGCGGGCCTGAAGCCCTCGGCGGGGTGACGAGGCGCCACCTCGCCACCTTTCTCCATGCACATCGTCCTCCTCGGCTATCGCGCGAGCGGAAAGACCACGACCGGCCGGGCGCTCGCCCGCGCGCTGGCGATGCCGTTCGTCGACCTCGACGAGCGGCTCGCGGCCGGGCTCAAGATGTCCATCGCCGAAGCGTTCAAGCGCTACGGCGAGTCGTGGTTCCGGGCGGCTGAGGCCGTCGAGCTGCAGCGCGTCCTCGCCGAGCCATGGGCGGTGATCGCCCTCGGCGGCGGCACCCCGTGCGCGGCGGCGTCGGCCGAGCTGCTGCGAACGGCCCGGGCCGCCGGGCGCGTCAAGACTGTGTACCTTCGGGCCACCGCGGCGACGCTGGAGTCTCGCCTGCGCGACGCCGACAACGCCCACCGCCCGGCCCTCACGGGCGCCGGCCACCCCGCGGACGAGGTCGGGACGGTGCTGCCCCGGCGGGCGCCGCTGTATGAGAGTGCCGCGGACGCGGTGATCGACGTGGACTCGCTCACGCCTGAGCGGGCGGCGCAGAAACTGGGTGGCATGCTCAAGCCGCCTGGGGCTTGAGCATGCGTTGTGCAATCGCGTAACCGTGGCCCGGCGGACAAGGCTCCGCCGGGGCACCCCGGACATGCTCAAGTGCAAAGCCACTTGAGCATGCCACCCAAGTCTCAGCCCAGGTCGGCCTGACGCACGGCGGCGCAGAACTCACGGATCAGCGCGTGGTCCTTCACGCCGCGCTCCCGCTCCACGCCGCTGGAGACGTCGACGCCGAACGGGCGGACGGCCCGGATGGCCGCGGCGACGTTCGAGGGGTTCAGGCCGCCCGCGAGGATGAGCGGCTTGGAGAGGTCCGGGGCGCCCGGCCCCCCCACCGCTGCCGCGAGCGCTGACCAGTCGAGCGCGACGCCCAGGCCCCCGGCCGAGGCGTCGACGAGCACCGCGTCGACCTCCTCGACGTCGTCCCAGAGCATGAGATCGGTGCGGATGGTGGCGGGGTCGAACTTGACGGCCTTGATCACGCGGGGGCCGCACTGGCGGACGATCTCGACGTCCTCCGAGCCGTGCAGCTGGCTGTAGTCGGTCGGGCAGACTTCTTCGATCGCGCAGAACTCGTCGAGCGAGGCGTCGACGAAGAGACCGACGCTGCTGACCAGGGGCGGCAGCGCGGCGAGGATCGACCACGCATCGCTGGGGTCGATCGCGCGGGGGCTGTGCTGGTGGAAGACGAGGCCGACGGCGTCGGCGCCAGCGTCGACGGCGGCCAGCGCGTCGTCGGGGGTTCGGACGCCACAGATCTTGACGCGCGTACGCACGCCCGAGCGTATGCGCTCGGGCGTGCGTCGCGAGTCTCTTCAGATGTCCGGGCTCGTGGGGGCGTCAGGCCCCGGGGAAGGTCACGAGGCTCAGGAGATGAACTTCTGGAGGAGCGGCAGGGCCATCTGCTGACCGAGGTAGAAGTTGGTCGTCGTGGCCTGGTCCGCGGGGATGGAGAGCTGGGCCGCGGTGCCGGTGATCGGGATGGTGACGTCGATGTTGGTGTTGACCGAGTTGACGTCGTGGACGTCGAAGATCTGGCCGCTGAGGGCGGCGGAGTTCACCGAGCGGACGCCCATGAGCTCGCCGATGCGGCGAGCGGTGGCGTTGACGATCTGGTTGATGAGGGCGTCGATGCCGCCGGGGCTCTGGGGGTTGGCCAGGGTGTTGAGCTGGGGGAGGAAGACGATGCCCTGGTCGTTGCGGTCGGTGTTGAAGGGGTCGGACCGCTGGGCGTAGCCGAAGCGCCCGTCGAAGAAGAACGGCGTGGGCTCGGGGGAGCCGGAGAGGAAGACGGTGGAGTAGTCCGAGCCCTCGAAGCCGGCGGTGCTGGTGGAAACATTCACGTTGAGACCGGCGCTGTCGAAGATGCCCTGGAGGCGGGAGATGACCCGCTGGCTGACGTAGCTGTCGATCGGGGTGGCACCGACGAAGCCTGTGAAGCCGAGGCCCGAGACGGTGAACGGCGTGGCCGTGGTGCGGACGTCCTCGCCGGCCTCGAGCCAGTCGAGGCTGCCGCCGCGGAGCTCGATGTAGACGTTCTGGGCCGACGGGGCGATGGAGCCAGTGCCCTTGGTGAGGATCTCGAGGGTGTAGTCGCTGCGGATGGCGCCCTGGACGTAGACGGCGTATGAAGCGGGGCTGACGCCCTGGACGCCGAGGCGGCCGGGGGCGATGAACTCCATGAAGAAGTCGCCGTTGTCGTTGTAGCCGTAGCTGGTGTTGCCGTTGGAGACGATCTGGTTGGGGTTCTGCCCGATGGGCTTGAGCTCGGTGGGGGCGGCGATGAGGTTGGCGTTGGAGACGCTGGAAGCGCCGGAGGTCTCGAAGACGGCGAGCTGGACGTCGCCGCGGAGGTCCTGCTGGCGCGGGTCGGGGGTAAGGCCGATGTTGGAGCCGAACTCGGTGAGCTGGAGGGTGACGCGGACGCGGGTGCCTGGGACGATCGGGGTGCCGTTGTTGAGGCGGTAGACGTCGGCGTCGGGAGCGACTTCGACGGGTGTGCCGGAGAAGCCGGCCTCGCCGATGGAGGCGCCGACGAAGGAGACGATGTGGTCGTCGCTGGTTCCGAAGGTGTTGTCGTCGCCGGCGAAGCGCTGGGAGGTGATGCCCGAGCCGTTGACACCGCTGACGAAGTCGTCCTTGGTTCCCTTGAGGGCGTCTTCGCCGGCATTGAGGGTGAAGGTGAACTGGCCGATGACGACCTGGCCGAGGTCGTCGACGGTGTTGAGCTGCCCGTCGGGCCCGGTGAAGGCGATCGGGGCCGGGGCGTTGACGACGCCGACGCCGTCGCCGGAGTCGGTGTCGCCGGCGAAGCCGGTGTCGGCATCGTCGAAGACCTCAACGGAGAAGTTGTACCGGCCGAGGGCGCTGGCGATGGACTCGATGTTGGCGATGTCGTCGGGGTCGGCGACATCGACCTGGCCGAGGCCGGCGGTCACGAGGATGAAGTAGGTGCCGGTCTGGGTGATGAGGTAGTTGTCGGCGAGGCTGAGGTCGTCCTGATCGGGGACGGCGCTGGCGACGCGGAGGGCCTGTGCCGTGATGATGCCGGTCGGGAAGACGCTCGTCGAGGCGAGCAGCTGGTTGCCGTTGGAGTCGAGCAGGGCGCGACCGGCTTCGGCGGCGGCGCCGAGCATGCGTCCGAGCTTGAGGATCTGGCCGGCGCGGAGGGTGATGCGGTAGAGGTCGGCGTCGCCGGCGGCGCGGAAGAAGTCGACGTCCTCGTCGGGGTGATCGCCGAGGGTGCCACGCAGGACGTACTCGGAGTTCGTATCGGGGAGGAAGTCGGGGGCGTAGTTGTTGTCGAGGATCTCGTCGAGGTCGGTGGCCTCGTAGAAGTCGACCTCGTGGGTGATGCCGCCGAAGGTGTCGCTGGCGGTGTTGTCGACGAGCTTGTCGCCGGCGTCACCGACGACGTCGTCCTGGGACCAGCTGTCGGCGCTGCCGGAGGCGAAGCCGTCGGCGTTGCCGTCGAGCGTCTGGTTCTGGGTCTGGCCGCGGAAGACGGTGGCGTCGAGCTCGAAGCGGAAGACGCCGGGGCCGGGGACGCCGCCCTGCTGCGGGAGGGAGCGGTTGGTGACGTCGCGGCTGAAGGTGACGACCGCGGTGTTGGAGTCGGAGAAGTACTCGACGAAGTAGTCGGTGCCCTCGGCGAGCTGGACGAAGACGCCGTCGGCGCGGATCTCGCTGATTCGCAGGGCGGGCGAGAGCGTGGACTGGTTGATGTCCTGGTTGAACTCGATGGAGGCGGTGTAGAGGCCCGACTCCTCGATGACGCGGAGGTCGGAGACCTGGAGCGGGAAGTTGCTGGGGCGGAGGCGCTCGACGTCGAAGTTGCCGATTTCTTCGGCCGGGAGGCCGGCGACGGTGACAGCGCCGATGGAGCCGTTGGAGGTGACGCGGTAGGACTGGCCGTTGAAGTCCGATCCGACCTGGCCGCCGCCGATGGAGACGGTGTTGATGGAAGAGCGGCCGTCGGCGACGAGGTCGTCGGACGTGCCGAGGAAGCCGTCGGCGCCGCGGGCGATGCCGGCGGCGACGTCGGCGGAGCGGAAGTTGCCGCCGATGTTGACGGGACCGATGTTGCCGTTGCTGACGCGGTCGGCGTTGAGGCCGGTTCCGCCGAAGCTGGTGTCCTTGCCGAGGTCGACACCGGCGAGGACCTGCGTGAAGTCGGCGCTGCCGCGGATGTTGACCGAGCCGATGTCGTTGCCGGCGGCGATGCGGGCGTTCTTGGTGTCACCGGCGGTGAAGGAGCCGATGGAACGCCCGGCGCGGACGCCGCCGCCCGAGCGACCCAGGACGTTGACGGTCCCCACGTCGCGGTCGAGCGTGATGCGTCCGGCCTGGTTGCTGCCGATGAGGATGGAGTTGGCGGCGAGGAAGTCGATGCCGGCGTTGAGGCCGAGGTCGCCGCCGATGATGAGCTGGTTGATGAAGTTGCCGAAGATCGTGCCGCCGATGGTGGGGCCGACGGTGAGCAGGCCGACGTCGTTGCCGGCGCCGATGACGCCGGTGATGTCGACATAGCCGAACTCGGCGGCCTGGACGTAGCCGTCGAAGTAGAACTGGCTGGCGCCGAAGAGGCTGGCGCGGACCGAGGCGAAGCCCAGCGACGAGCTGTCGTTGGAGGTGATCTGCAGGTCGCTGAAGGTGCCCTGGTCGGAATCGACGATCAGGGTGCTGGCGAGGGTCGAGTTGATGATCGCCAGGCGCCCGACGTTGCGGTTGAGGGTCGCGTCGAAGACCTGCTCGTAGAACGCGTTGCCCGGGCCGCTGAAGGTGATGCGTCCGGTCTCGCCCGAGGGGAGGACGAACGGGGTGGGGACGCCGTTGGTCACGAGGCCCGCGACGGGGACGAACTCGATGATGCGGCCGGGGTTGGCCTGGTTGAGGCCGGGGCCGCCGCGGACGATGCCGGGGCTGGTGGGGCCGATGCCGTTGTCGGCGAAGGCGCTGGTGGCCAGGGCGGCGCCTTCGACGGTGACGGAGTTGATGGTGCTGATGCCGTCGGCGACCTCGTCGTCGCCGGTGTTGTAGACGCCGTCGGGACCGGCGTTCATGCCGGCCGAGATGGTGACGGCACCGGTGCCGCCGTGGAAGGTGAGATCGCCGATGCGACCGAACTGGACGGTGTCGGCGTTGGCGCCGGTGCCGCCGGGGCGACCGTCCTGGCCGAGGCCGAGCACGCCCGCGGCGATGATGGCGCCGCCGACGAACTGGTTGACCTCGACGCTGGCGAGGGTGTCGCCGGCGGTGATGAACGACCCGCCCAGGCCGGGCGTGACGAAGTCGTTCATGATGACGCCGTAGATGAAGACACGTCCGATGGAGTGGCCGGCGATGATGGCCGACTCCCACATGCCGGCCTGGGCGACCTCGACGAGGCCGATGTTGGTTCCGGACTGGATGCGCGAGCCCTGGAAGGTGTCGACCTGCTGGACGCCCGGGGGGAGCTGGTTGCGCTGGGAGTCGAAGCCGACGGACTGCGACAGGTTGGGGTTGACGCCGATGTCGCCGGCGAAGCCCAGCGCGTTGGGCAGGACGCGGATGGCCCCGATGGTCTCGTCGGCGTAGACGTTGCCCTGGAGGTGGCCGCCGATGATGGTGAAGTTGTCGATGCCGCCGTCGAAGGCCTGGATGCTGTTGCCGGGGCGGTAGGAGCCGTCGGTGAGGTTGATGGCGCCGATGCCGCCGGAGTAGCTGGTGATGGACCCGTCGAAGTCGCCGAAGAGGTTGAGGACGTTGATGCGTCCGTAGGCGACGATGGAAGCGTGGCTGGCGAGGTCGTTGCCGGGGAGGGCGACGACGCGGGCGTTGCGGTAGCTGTTGATGGCGCCGCCGACGCGCAGGTCGGTGTAGACCTGGCCGGCGGTGGCCTCGATGGTGTCGAGGTTGCCGCGGATGTTGATGGCGCGGTCGCTTCCCTCGTCGCCGACGGCGCCGACGTTGAGGCCGGCGCGGATGCGGGTGACGTGGGACTGGATGGAGAGCTTGGTGAAGAGGTTTCCGCCGGCGTCGAGCAGGGCGAGCGTGCCGTCGGAGGCGTCGGTGGTCGTCACGGTGCCGATGATGTCGCCGTTGGTGGAGACGATGGAGTTGATCGGGCCGGAGGAGGAGATGTCGCCGGTGAGGAAGAGTCGGGCGCGGACGTTATCGATGCGGCCGGAGGGGCCGGTCGACTCGATGACGCTCGAGGTGATGTTGTCGCCGGCGATGATGCTGACGATGGCGCCGCTGGCGGAGATGCGGCTCGACCGCAGGTCGCCGCCGGTGTTGAGCTGCGTGAGCTGGCCGACGGTGAACGTGGAGGAACGGATGTCGTTGCCGGTGAAGACGTTGACGAGGTCGTCGGCGACTTCGATGGTCGCCCGCGTGATGTTGCGGGCGCTGATCGACCCGGTGACGTCGTTTTCGATGTCGATGGTGAGGTCGCTGATGTCGCCCGACTGGCCGTTGGTGGTCACGGTGTCGAGGTTGCGGGTGGCCTTGATGAGGTTCTGGCGGTTCTCGAGCGGCTCGCCCAGGCGGGTCGAGTTGCGGAACTCGTCGGCCGTGATCGTGCCGATATCGAGGGTGGCCTGCGCCATCGACGCGTCCCACGCGCCGCCGGAGATGGTGACGTTGGTGATCAGGAGGCCGAGCATCTCGCTGCGGAAGATGTCGGTATTGACGGCCTGGATGCGGCCGACGGTGGCGGTCGCGGTGGGGTCGTCCGCGTCGGCGACGGTGTACCAGAAGCGGGCCGAGCGCCAGTAGGAGTCGAGGGTCGACGAGGCCATGTAGGCGCCGTCGATCGAGCCGTTCTCGATGCGGACATCGAGAAGGCCGTCCTGGGTGTCCTCGATGATCGTGTTGGCGGCGATGATGATGCCGTTGATTTTGGGGTTGAGGCCGCGTCCGCCGAAGACCTGGCGGATGTCGTCCTCGGCAAAGATGCCGGCCTTGACCATCGGCCCGTCGCCGGGGGCGGCGAGCCCGTCGCCGACGTCGATGTTGTTGATCTGGCGAGCGTAGATGGACCCGACGATGCCCTCGAAGGCGCCGGGGATGCGGACGCCGTCGGCGTTGGCGGTGAGCTGGGTGATGTCCCCGCCCTGCATGATGAAGTCGCCGATTGCGCGGTTGACGGTGACGGTGCCGACGCTGCCGGTGCGGATGATCGCGCCGTTGAGCTGGGGATCGAAGACGCCGCCGACGTCGGCGAGCGTCATGTCGTCGGGGTGGTTGCTGGTGAGCGGGGGCGGATCGATGGGTTGGAAGACCGTCCCGTTCATATCCTGGTTGAAGGCGCCGGGGTCGACGCCCATGGGGCCGCCGACGCCGCCTTCGCCGCCGCCGCCGCCACCGCCGCCGAAGCCGACGGAGATGCCCAGGTCCGGGCCGATGAGGCGCGGGCCGACGCGGTTGACCTGGGTGCGCCCGAGGTTGCCGCCGCCGATCTGCAGGGTGTCGAGGCTGAGCACGTCAATGGCGACGATGTCGCCGTTGGTGGTGGAGTTGCGGATGAGGTTGATGCCCAGGCCGGCGGTCTGCTCGATGCGGTAGACGTCGATCTCGCCGGTGCCGCCCAGGAGGATGCCCGAGCGGGCGCCCGCGTCGGTGGTGACGGCGATGTGACCGATCGAGACGAGGCCGCCGTTGGGGGCGTCGATGACGAGGTTGGCCCCGCCGGTGAGGTTGGCGTCGATGCGTGCGACGACCACGCCTCCCGAGCCGATGGGGAGGACGCGCACCGCTGCGATGGGCACGTCACCCGCGCCGCCGCCGCCGGTGAGCGAGAGACGGACGGTGGCGCCGCTGTCGTCGGTGAACGAGAGCGGGGTGGTGGGCGTCATGATGAAGACGACGTCAGGATCGGTCTGGTCGCCGATCTGGTTGAAGCTCGCGAAGCGGATGTCGGAGCCGGTGCCCAGCTGGAAGTTGCCCAGGGACTCGTCGATCAGGCCCGTGCCGCCGGTCGCGCCGACGAGGAAGCGGTCGATGATGGAGTTGTTGCTGGTGCGGAGGTTGAAGCCCGTGGCGTCGATGAACTGGCCGACGTTGAACAGGCCGATATCGCCGCGCCCGCCGGAGGTGCCGGTGCGGACCGTGACGGTGCGGGTGGGGTCGATGACGAGGGCGAAGTCCTGGTTGAAACGGACGGCGCCGGCGACGTCGAAGATGCCGATGCCGCCGCCGACGTCGAGCTCGAGATCCTCAACATCACCCTCGGCGACGTTGTTGGGGCCGCCGGCGATCGGCGACTGGCCGGTCCGGAACGAGCCGAGGTTGCCGCCGACGAACATCTGCGGGCCGGGTGAACCGGGTCGCGTGCCGGAAACGTCAGATCCGAAGATGGCCCCGTAGAGGTTGCCGGCGACCGACAGGGTCGAGGGACGCCAGTCGAGCAAGTCGTCATCGTCCTCGTCGGTGGTGATGTAGTCGCCTGGGGACGCGAGAGCGCCGCCGGCGTCGGTGAAGCCGGTGCCGACGCGGAACGCGCCCATGTCGCCGGCCTGGAGCGTGATCGAGTTCGGGTCGCCCGTCAGGCCCGTGCGGGCCACGCTCATGTACGAACCGAAGACCGTGGGCTTGTAGCCCGAGATCGACACCTGGTACGGCGTCGGGCCGTCGCCGAACGTCCCGTCGACCGGGATGTTGAGCACGAGGTAATAGATGTCCGTCGCGTCGGGCGTGAAGCTGAACCGCACGGCCGGGTTGACGCCGGGGAGGCGGTTGTCGCTGAACTCGGGGACCTCGTGGGCGGCGACGGTGCGGCCCTGGCTGTCGACGATGCGTGCGTACGCGCGGGTGCCCTCGAAGCCGAACGCCGGGTTGAAGTTGAGGCCCTGGAAGCGGAACTCGACGTCGACCGTGACCTTCGAGTCGAACGAGGCCGGGAAGGCGTATGCGTCCTGCGCATCGAGGCTGCGGACCTGGTCGTTGTTCGACAGGAAGCCGGTGATCTTGGCCGCGGTGCCGCCGCCGCCGATGAACTCGGCGCCCAGCAGCTGGTCGTTGCGGATATACGAGCTGCCGAAGATGACCGCCCGGCCGAACTGGTCGAGGAGCGGGTTGCCGTACAGGCCGACAGCTCCGTTCTGCGCGTTGGGGTTCGACAGGACGTTGGCGACGGTGTTGCGCTGGTCGCCGTTGGTCTGGCGGTAGTAGATGACTTCCTTCTCTTTGAAGTCGTAGTTGGAGAGCGCGGCGCGGTCGGGATTGGAAAGGTCGCCCAGGACGAGCACGTCGCCGGTGGAGCGTCCGCCGATGCGGAGCTCGCCGAGCGTGCGTCCGACCGTGATGGTGTTGCCGGTGTCGGTCTGCGCGTCTTCGTCGGGGGTGATGTCGGGGCTGGTGCCCTGGTCGTCGGGCACCCAGTTGCCGAAGTCGCTGGCGACCGAGATCAGCTGCGCGTCGCCTTCGACGGTGAGCGATCCCAGCAGCAGGCCCGTGCTCACGGTGCGTGCGGCCCCGGTGATGCGGCTGGAGCCGTGCACCACGCCGTGGATGATGAGCGTGCCGATCGAACCGTTCACGAAGACGCCCTGGTCGGGGCGGTTGAACGAGGGCTTGTCGTCAACGGGCGCGCCGGGGTGCTGCAGGTACCGGTCGGGGTCGGAGATGTCGCGCAGGAACGGGGAGCCGAGGATGATCGAGCCCGCGGCCGGGGGCAGGCCGACCACGGCGGGCGGGTTGTCGTCGGTCAGGGAGTAGCCGAAGCCGACCCGCGACTCGATGGCGTCGAGGGTGCCGACGAGCTCGTCGGGCAGGCGGAAGACAAAGCCGCTCTCGACGAAGCGCGTCTGGTTGTCGGGATCGTCGCTGGGCTCGACTTCGCCGCCCCACATGACGAAGCTGCTGTTCTCGTTGGTGCCGTTGACGATGATGCGACCGAGGCCGTCGTTGAAGTCGGGGACGCCGTCGCCGTTGCGGTCGCCGATGACGATCTCGCCCGAGCCGTCGTCGCCGATGACGACGGTGCCGGTCATGTCCCGTCCGTAGAGGTCGAGGAACTGGGCGGAGGCGCCCGCGGGTCCGGTGAGCACGACCTCGACGCCGAGGCGCCGGCCGGTCAGGATGTCGGAGAAGGTGAGGGGCGGGAAGGTGGTGTTGATCGCCTCGATCGTGAACTGATCGATGTACGTGACGTTGTCGGGAGGGACCTGCACGCTCGAGAAGCGGACCGTGTCGAAGCCCTGGGGGAAGTCGATGTTGTACGAGAAGCCGTTGCCGGTGTCGGCCGCGATCGCGGTCAGCTCGGCGCCGCGGAGCGTCTCGACGACCAGGCCCTGTTCCAGGAGTTCGATCTCGGTGCCGGTGACACCGTCGGTGCCCAGGCCGCGGATGACGAACGACGACTTGGTCGCGAGGCGGAGCTGCTGCTGGCCGCCGGCGCCGGGCTCGGTCAGGAAGGCGAACGACACGAACCCATTGCCCGTGAGGTCAATGCTCATGTCGAAGTCACCGTCCTCGCCCGGGTTGGGGCCGGCGATGCGCCGCGGCGTGGCGCCCGCAGAGGAATAGTTGATCTGGAAGTTCGACTCGTTAAACACGGTGCCGCGCGGCGGGATCTGCGGGACGAACTGGGTCCAGAACCCGTCCTCGTCGCCGAAGCCCTCGGTCACCACGGTCTCTTCGTCGGGCTCGGGTTGCTCGAAGAACAGCGTGGGGCCGAAGTAGGAGAACCAGGCCGTGGCGATGCCCAGGCCCGTCGCCGGGTCGACCGTGTCCGGCGCGACGGTCATCGTGAACAGCAGCTTTCGCTGTTCGAGCGATTCGACGCCGAAGGGGTTGCCGGCGTCCGCACCGTGCCCCGCCGCGCGCGCTAGCGCCGACGGCGAACGGCGCGCAGATGCGCACCGCGAGCTCCGGGTCGAATCGCCGATATCGGACATCTGGCCAGAACTACGGCTCCACCCATCTCGGCTAGTCATGCTTCGCATTCCTTGAAACCAGAAAGCCCATCCCCGCTACCCGCCCGGGCGTCCACTCAACCTCGCTCATTCCAGTGCTTGCTGCCTGCGTTCCCGGCGTCACGTCACGTCTACGGCACACCACCAGCGCCGAATCGCGCGTGTCCGGCGGGGTCGGCCACCCACCGTAGGGTCGGCAGGGTACTTCGCCGCCGTCCCGCCCGCAAGTCCTCCGCCCATCAACGCTTGGGATCATTTGCGCGGAGTCCGCTCGGGCCCACTCCCATACGACCGAGAGCGCCAAAACGGTTCCACAACCCAAATTCACGGTGCCCCCAATGCTGTCGGATGCCCCGCCGTGCGTACAGTCCTTGGAGTAGAAATCCAGGACACACGTCCACGGTCGACGTCCGGTTCTCCCGCACGCCTGCAGGAGGCACGAGATGCCCGACCCCGCCGCCTCGACCCAGAGCCCAGGACCCGACGACTCCCTCACGTCCCCCGCGTGGGCCGATGCCACGTCCTCGGGCATGTCGCCCGATCCCCACGACGCCCAGACCGCCAATACCCCCGCCACAGGGGGGAACAGCGAGATCACCGACTACGGTTTGGGTGTTGGCCGGTCTGTCGGGAAGTACCGCATTCTTAAGCGGCTCGGCTCGGGCGGCAACGGGCAGGTCTACTCCGCCCTCCACACCGAGCTTGGCAAGACCGTGGCCCTGAAGTTCTTTAAGGGATACGTCGCCGCCCAGCCCCAGCAGGACGCCATGCGGCGAGAGGCCCAGACCCTGGCCGCCCTCCGCCACCCCGGCATCGTGCTGGTCGACGACTTCTCCATTTATGAGGTCCCCCGGGCCGAGGCCGGGGTGTCCCCCAGTTCCCCGGCGGTCCCCATCCCGTTCATCGTGATGGAGTACATCCCCAGCGAGCAGACGCTGGGGGTCTGGAACCGGGCCCACACCCCGGGGGTCGCCGAGATCCTGCGGATCGGCGCCGAGATGTGCGACGCCGTCGAGCACGCCCACGGGCGCGGGATCATCCACCGCGACCTCAAGCCCGGAAACGTGCTCGTCGACGTTGGGGCCGACAACAAGCCCCACCCGCGGGTCATCGACTTCGGCCTCAGCCAGCTTCTGGCCGGCTACGGCATGGGCCCGGTCGGCAGCCGTGCCGAGTTTGACCGCGTCACCGGCACGCTCCAGTACATGTCCCCCGAGCAGCTCGCGGGCAACTCGATGCTGGTGGACCACCGCTCGGACGTCTACGCCCTGGGCGTGGTCATCTATGAGCTGCTGTGCGGGCGCCTCCCGTACAACGTCTCGGTGAAGCTCACGGGCGAGCTCACCAACGAGATCCGCAACGGCGTGCTGATCCGCCCGTCGACGATCCGACCGGACCTCAAGGGCCCGATCGAGGATGTGCTCATGCGGGCCCTCGAGAAGGACCCGGCCAAGCGCCACCAGCGGGCGGGGGACCTCGCGGACGACCTGCGGCGGATCCTCAATGACCAGCCGCTGGAATGGCGGGCCGAGCCGGTGGTTGAGCGGGCGGGGCGGGCGGCCAGGGCGGTGACCAAGCGGTCGCGGGCGCTCATCGCAATCACCGCGGCGGTGGCTGCGACGTGCGCCGCGTTTGCACTCTGGACATACGTCGCTTGGGATCCGATGCGGGTCGCCTTCGAGCGACTGGCCACCCGCGTGGGCGGCCCGAGCGTGACCTCGATCGAAAATGTCCGAATCCTCGAGCTGCGGGACGGCCTTGACATCGGGGTCCTCGCCAAGCTCATCGGCGTCGAAGGCGTGGCGACCGGCGACATGCGGAGCGTGCGCCGTCTCCACGGGCGACTCATGGAGCGCCTCGCCGGCGCACAGCCGCGGGCCGTTGTGTTTGACCTGCACTTCCCGCAGGCCTCACTCCACGACGATGCGTTCAACAGGGGCGTGGCGGCCCTCAACGAGGCCGGCATCGACGCGGTCGTCGGCGTGAAGGTGGTCCGGACGATCACCCCCGCGCACGGGGACGCCCGGGCGATGTCCACCACTCCGTCCGGGCCGGCGATCGCCGAGACGATCCGCGGCGGGGGTGCCCGCTGGGGGTACATCCAATTCAACTCCACGCAAGGGTGCCCTCTGACCGTGGCTCTCGTCACGAAGCAGGGCACCCAGGGGTACATCCCGTCGCTGGCGATGAGCGCCCTGGCCGCAGCCCGGTGGCCGCGGATGCGCCCGGAGTTCGAGGCCCTCGAAGACCCGGCGCAACAGACTCTTCTGAATAGCGCGCCGGCAACGCTTTATGTGCGGTGCTTCGGCGAGGGCACCTCGCCGACCACGGCACACCGGCCGACGGCCTCAGCAACCTTCAAGATCTCCCTGCTGGGGGACTGGGAGGAGTATGCGTCGTTGGGCTACGCCGAGGGCGACGAAGGAGCGATGTGGACGGTTCCCTTCCCGCCGCGGGAGGCGCTGGTCGCCGCGTCCCGGGACTATGCCGAAGTCCTTGCCGAGTCCGACGAGTCCCTGCGGGCATGGGCCAAGGACAAGATCATCCTCGTCGGCGATGCTCGCACGGGGGTGGACCGAGGCGATTTCGGCCCGTTCACAGATACGCCGTACGTCTACGCCCACGCCACGGCCATTGAGACGCTGACCCGGGAAATCGCGCTGCGATATCCCACGGTCCAACAGAACTTCTGGACGGCCTTGTTTGGCGCCATGGTCGGGGCGGTGCTGGGCTTGACCTTGGCGGGCAGGCCCAGGACTCAGGTCGTGGTGGCCCTCGCCTCGGTCGCGGGCCTGACAGGCGGGTCACTTTTGCTGTACGCTGCCGGTGGGATCGTGGCGAATCCGTTCATCCTCGTCGCCGCGTTGCTCATCGCGATGGCGCTTACCGCCGGGCTCGGCCGGCTCGCCTCGCGCGGAACCGCTGTGTACCTGGCCGGGTCGCCGGCCTGAACGCCGGACTAATGTCCGGTCCTACTTGGGAGACGCCCACATGAGATTGTCGGTGATCGCCGCGCTCGCACTTGGCCTGTGCACGGGAAGTCTGGTCGGAGGACTTCACCTCGGCTGGGCCCATGCCACCCCATCCGCCCCCGGCGGCCCGTCGGCCGCCGCGCAGACAGGCGCCACTGCGCCCGTGCTCGTTCCGATGCAAACGCTGCTGCTTCAACTCCAGAACTCAGGAGAGACCGTGTCATCATCCAATGACGTCGTCCTTCACTCCCGTACCGTCGACAACAGCTATGACGCGACCCTTGGGGAGCGGCGCGTCGGCTTCAGCGGCGTTGTGTCCCCGCTGGGAATGGCCAGCCAGGTCAACGCCGGACTGGACAGCACGAACTCGGTCGCCATGTCCATGGGTATCGGCATCTTCCGCGGCTCCCGTCCCCGCCTGACCACGAACGTCATCTCGGGCGGCGCCGAGAGTTCGACGATCATCGCCTACGCCAACCAGAACACCCAGTGGATGTGCCTCGTCGAAAGCGCGACCGTCGGCACCAAGCGGGCGTGGTTCCAGCTCCTGCCCAGCGGCCCCAACCCCGGCATCAACAAGGACTTCGTCAACAACATGACCATCGTCGTCGCCACGCGCGCCAACCCGACTCAGCCGTGGACCGTTGACGGGCCGCGAACCCTGACGACCGCGGAGCGGACCGCGTGCCTCACCGCGTGGGGCAAGGCTCAGGTCGCGGGGATCATCCCGGGCACCGAGCCCTTCCCGCCATAAGTCTCTTCGACCCGTCCCATCACAACACGAGAGCCCCCCGATGAAGCCCACACTGCTTGTCGTCCTTGCGAGCATCGTCGCCGCCGTCGCGGGCGGCTGCGCGCCGTGCGCGTTCTACGACCCGCAGGTCCGCAGGCTCCAGCCCGACCAGGGAGCGCCGCACCTTCCCGCCATCGACGCCACCGCGGATCACACGAAGCCCAAGCCTCTTCCGCTCACCGGTGTTCTCATCGAAATGCCCAGCGGCAAGACGGTGCGTGGCGTCGAAGACCTCGTCGTTCACGCCCGGCGGGTGGAAAACGACGACAGCGGCTCGGGCATGGACGACGCGATCGGTTTCACCGGCCTCATCTCCACCCCCGACCCCGATCCCAAGAACCGGCCCGCCCCGGCCAACCGCCGGCCGTTCGAGGTGGGCATGAAGGCGTCCGAAGTGAAGGTCGCCATGCCGATCGGCCTCGGGATCTTCCGCGGCTCGCGCCCACGCCTGACCACGGGCGTCATCTCCGGCGGCGGTGAGAGCACGACGATCATCGTGTGGGCGATGCCCACGGTGCAGTGGATGTACCTCGCCCAATACACCGAGGTCGGCGGCAAGTTCGGCGACGTCAGCCTGCTCGCCGCGAACGGCTCCGTGCTCGGGACCGAAGTGTTCTCCGCCACCGAGCGCCTCATCATCGCCGAGAAGGACAGCACCACGGGACAGTGGAACCTGTACCCGGCCGGCAAGCTCGCCGACGAGCCCAAGATCATGGCCCTCTGCAAGGAAGCCTGGAAGCGCGCCCAGGACGCCAAGGTCATCCCGGCGGGCGAGCCGTTCCCCGCGTCGCCGTGATCACGCCGCGATCGGCCTACAGAATCCGCGCACTCCGCGGATAGCTCCCCAGCACGAACAGCTCCTGGCAGTGCCCCTTGGCCTGCGTGACGGCGGCCGCGAACCACGGGTCGTCGATGTGGCCGCACGCGTCCACGAAGAACGTGTACGTCCAGCTGCTCCGCCCGCTGGGGCGCTTGTCGATGTGCGTGAGGTTGATGCCGGCCCGGTCGAAGACGCTCAGCACGCCCACGAGCGCCCCGGGCTTGTCGAGCGTCGTGAACATCATCGAGGTCTTGTCGTCGCCGCTGGGCCTGGCCTTGTGACGGCACAGCACGAAGAACCGCGTGACGTTGCCGGTGCGGTCCTCGATGTTCTCGAACAGCGGCGGCAGGCCGTAGCGCTCGCCGGCGAGCAGGCTGCCGATCGCGGCGCTGGTTCCAACCCCCCCGCCCCCCCCACTCTTCACTTCCTGGGCCACCCGCTGCACCGCGGCGGACGAGCTCACCGTCGGGATGAGCTCCGCACGCGGGTACTGCGTCGCCAGCCACCTGCGGCACTGGGCGAAGACCTCGGGCTTGGAGCAGATGGTCTTGACCTCGCTGGGTTCACAGGCCGCGAGCAGCGCGTGGTGCACCTCGAGCTGCACCTCGGCGTAGACGTTGACCTGCTCGTAGTGCTCGACGAAGGCGTCGAGCGTCTCGACGATGCCGCCGCCGATGGAGTTCTCGATGGGGACCAGCCCGTAGTCGACGTGCCCGCGCGAGACTTCGGTGAAGACCCCGTCGATCGTGTGCAGGTCCTCGAAGTCGACGCTCGAGCCGAAGTGGCGGGTGGCGGCGACGTGCGAGTAGCTCCCCGGCGGGCCGAGGTATCCGATCCGGGGCGGGTGCTCGAGGCGGAAGCTCCCCGACATCAGCTCGCGGTAGATCGCCTCGACGGTCCGGGCCGGCAGCGGGCCGGTGTTGAGCGCCAGCACGCGCGACAGCACGGCCGACTCGCGGTCGGGGGTGTACACCGGCAGGCCCTTGGCCCGCTTGACCTTCCCGACCTCCACCACCGCCCCGGCCCGCTCGTTGAGCAGGGCGACGATCTTGGCGTCGAGGGCGGTGATCTTGTCGCGCAGGGGGGCGAGGGGGTCGGCGGCTGATCCGAGCCCCTCGCGCGAGCGAGGGGTCTGGGGCTCCGACTTCCCCTTCGCGCGGCCGGCCGCAGCACCTCCCGCTTGCGCGGGAGGCTCGGTTTTGGATTTCCGCCCGACCTTCTTCGCCACAACTGCCTCCTCGCTTCGAATCCTCACTATCGGTCCGTGCCGATACAGGCAAAACCCGACCCGGCCCGGGCCCAACAATACCGGTGTGGCCGCCGCCGCCACGCCCATCACTCCGGGAGGTCTCGCCGCATGGTTCTCGCCCTCCAGACCGCCCCCCCTACCCCCACGGCCCCCATCACGCCGCCGGCGACCCCGCCGATGTCCGACGGCAAGCTCGCCGACCTGGCCTCCAAGCTGCAGGAAGTGACGGGGCTTGACGCCAGCGCCCTGAATCTGCCGGACCTGCCGTGGGGCGCGTACCTCATTCCGCTCGGCGTGCTGATCGCGGGGCTCGTGCTGTGGGTCGCGGGGCGGAAGGTGCTTAAGCCGATCACGGTCGCCGTGTTCGGGCTGGTCGGGACCACGATCGGCTACGTGATCATCGGCCCGCTGCCGGCCGCGGCGGGGATCGCGCCGATCTGGGTGTGGACGCTCGGGCTCACGGCCGTCGGGCTCATCGTGGGCTCGCTGCTGTTCCGATTTGCGATGGGGCTGGGGCTGGGGCTGACGCTGGCGGGCGTCGGGGTGCTGACGGCCGCGATCATCACGGGTCCGCCGGGGAACACACCGCCGAACGACCCGACGGCCGCGGCGCTGAGTGAGGTGAGCGATCCGATCGACCGCCTCCGCGCCGAGGGGCTCGCCCTGCGCGAGCGGCTGCGGCTTCGCCTGAGCGAAGCGAACCTGCAGCTCGCGTCCCCCGCCGACGCCTCGAAGCCGCAGACGCCCCCCACTCCCACCGACGACACCGACGCGGCCCGCCGGTTTGTGACCGAAGCCCAGCAGAACGCCGCGGCGTTCGCGTCGGCCCTGTGGCAGGAAGCGAAGGCGGCGTGGAACATGCGTTCGCCGACGCAGAGGTTGTCGATGCTGGTGGCCGCGGGCGTCGGGTTCATCCTGGGGACGTGGCTGGGGGTTGGTGTGCCGAAGTGGGCCGCCGGGGCCGTCACCGCGCTGGCGGGGGCGGCGTTGTGGCTCTCGGCGGGGGCGTGGCTGGTGACGTCGGCCGGGCTGCCGGGAGCCGCCCGCGTGGAGTCGTTCACGGCGGGGCAATGGCTTGTGATCTGGGGTGTGATCGCGATGCTCGGTGTGGCGCTGCAGTGGAGCGGGTTGGCCGAACGCCGTAAGAAGAAAGTGGCCCCGCAGCCGGCGGGGTGACGCCCTCGCTCTCGCTTCCGGCGGCTCTTCGCCCGAAGGGCGCACGCCCGTTGCCGGTGGCGCAGCGAGGCTTGGCGAGCACGCCACCGGAGGGGCGCCCCCACTCTCTTGTTTTTTGGTCTTGTCCGCCCGTCTGAGGGCGGACGATCGACGACCGGGCCCAGGTCCGCCCTCAGCCGGGCGGAGAGCCAAAATAAACGAGCTGTGCAGACTGCCCGTTGCCGGTGGCTTGCTCGCTCAAAGCAGCTCGCCGCGCCACCGGCAACGGGCGTGCGCCCTCCGGGCGAAGAGGTGGCGCCCTCCGTAATTCCGCTCACTCCGGCTCCACCGCCAGCGTCAGCGTCACGACGGCGAAGATGTCCTTCTCGATCGTCTCCGTGTCGTAACTGCCGTAGCCGCTGACGTCGGTCGAGTCGGGCTTGACGACCTGCAGGGGCGAGGTCTGGGCCGACCGCACCTCCCCCACTCGGCTGCCGGCGTTCCTGGCGATCTCTTCCGCCCGCGTCCGGGCGTCCTTCGACGCCTCGCCCAGGATCGCCACCCGCATCTCGGTCAGCTTGGTATACGTGTACTCCGGGGTTGAGCCGAAGACGAGGACGCCATCCTTGATGAGGTCGGTGACTTTCCCCGCAGCGCTGGCGACGGCGTCGACGTCGGGGGTCGTCACGGTGAACGTCCGCGAGAGCTCGTATGCGTCGACTTCGCGCGTGTCCTCGCCGCTCTTGTCACGCACGTAGTGCACCTCCGTGCGGATCGGGGAGAGCTCGATCTTCACGTCCTTGAACTTGGAAGCGTCGAGGAAGGCCCGGACCTGGGCGGCCGCGGCCTCGACCCCGAGGTACGCCTCGTCGAGCTTCTTCCCCTCGCCCTCGACGCGGATCTGCCACACCGCGAGGTCCGACTTCACCCGCTGGCGGCTTGAGCCCTTCACCGTGATCGTGCGGCTCGATTCCCAGCCCACTCTCTCGGTTTTCTGGTACGCCCGCGACGCGATCGTCACGCTGGCGACGATGCTGAGGATGAGCGACGCGGCGATGATCGCGACGGCCCGACCCGCGTCGATGCGCAGGCGGTGCTCCGTCGCCCCGCCGGGGGGCGCGGGCACGGGGGTCTCGGACATGGGTTTTTCTCCGGTTCCGCGCGATCGTCCGTGGCGCGGCCGCAGATGATCGGCGCGCGCGGGCGCACGGGTGCAGCTTTGTGCACCCGGTCTTCAAGTGCACGCCCGGCGGACAAAGCTCCGCCGGGGCACCCGATCACAGTCACTCCGGACTACTTCACGCCGTCGAGGTTCGCCTGCTCATACGCCGGCGGCGCCTTGAGCCACGGATACCCGTTCTTCGCCTGCTCGTACCCGGCCTTGAAGAGGGCTTCCATGTACACGGGGTCGAACGCTTCCTTGGACTCGACCGTGAAGGTCGACGGGATGTACGCGAGGTTGTAGTCGATGCCGTCGCGCTGGCAGTTGAGGTAGATCCGGTACAGGTCGCCCAGGCCCTGGGTCTGGATGAGCGAGCTGATCGCCCGGCCGGCGATCGACATCGTCTTGCGGTCGACCTGGGCCCAGTGCGGGTCGAGGCGGGCGTTGCGGATGATGAACGCGCGTCGGTCGCGGAAGATCCCGGCGGCCTCGGCGTCCTTCTTGAGATTCATCGAGGGCGGGTACAGGAAGACCTGCGTCATGGCCCCGCCGTCGACGTGCATCTCCTGGTACTTCTCGGCGTTGGCTTCGACGTCGATGAAGACCGGGGGGAAGGCGCCGGGAATGGCCGCGGAGGCGATCAGGATCTTGCGGATGAGCTCGTTGGCCCCGGGCTTGCCGCTGGCGGCGATCTCGCCGATGTTCCAGAGCACGGCCCGGCCGGCGTCGAGGTTGGTCGTACCGATCACCAGAAGTCGGCCCTTGCGGTACTCGGCCGCGATGTCGTCCATCAGCTCCTGGTTCACCTGCTTCTCGAGCAGCTTCCACAGGGGGGACGTGTCGGCCAGGGCGTCACCGGTGAACCCCTCGAGCAGCGACCGCTCGATGAGGATGTCGCCGGTCCTGGTCGTGGTGTAGAGGTCTCGGAGGACGTGGTCGTACTTCGGCCCCGCGAAGACAAACGGGGCCGTCAGCGCGCCCGTCGAGATCCCCGTGACCACCTTGAAGGCCGGGCGGTTCCCCGCGTCGGTCCAGGCGCACAGCATCCCGGCCCCGTAGGCGCCGTTCGAGCCGCCGCCGGAGATCGCGAGGTACTCGGCCGCCGGGAGGGGCCCTGTGTGCCCGCGCCTCGCCAGGTCCTCGCGCTCACGCCCGACGGACTTCATCACGGGCTCGTTGAACGCGGGGTTCATCGCGATCCCCCACGTGCGGATCTCCGGGCCCATGCCCGACACCACCGCGGAGTCCTGCAGCTCGTTCGGCACGGCGTTCCCACGCGACGTGGCCCCGCAGCCGGTCACGCAAAGGGCGATCGTCGCCAGCACGATCACCGACAGCGAATGCAGACTCCGCCTCATGGATGCTCCTCGACGTCAAATGGGCCAGCCCCCCCTCCATCCGACATTTAAGACCTCCCAGCTTACACCTCGGGGATCCCCTGAGCGCACTGGATCTCCGGAGGCGGATCGCGACCCGGGCTCGCCGCACGCAATGTCCTCTTGACCACTATCCTGCGTCGATGCCCGCCCCCCGCGCTCCCCGCAACATCTTTCTCGACCCGGCGCGTCTGCCCATGATCGCCCCGTCGATCCTCTCCGCGGACTTCGCCGTCATGGGCGACGACTGCCGCGCTGTGCTCGCGCCCCCGGTCCAGGGCGGGGGCGGCGCTGACCTGCTGCACCTCGACGTCATGGACGGGCACTTTGTCCCCAATCTCACGATGGGGCCCGACATGTGCCGTGCGGTCCGGCGTGCCTGCCCGGACGCGTTCCTCGACGTGCACCTGATGGTGACGGATCCGGCGATGTTCGTGGACCCCTTCGCCGACGCCGGGGCCGACCACCTCACGTTCCACGTCGAGGCCGTCGGACGCGGCGAAATCGCCGACCTCGTCGCCCGAATCCGGGCCAAAGGCATGACCGCGGGCCTCGCGATCAACCCCCCCACTCCGGCCGAGCTCGTCCTGCCGTGGGTCGGCGGGTCCGAAGGCGTCGACCTCGTCCTTGTGATGTCGGTGCACCCCGGCTTCAGCGGCCAGCGGTTCATCGATGCCGTGCTCGAGAAGACGCGTCTTGTCTCCCAGCAGGTCCGGGCCAGTGCCGCGACCTGCCGCGTCGAGATGGACGGCGGGATCAACCTCGTAACCGCTCCGGGCGTCCGGGCCGCGGGGTGCGACGTGATGGTCGCGGCGTCCGCGGTGTTCGGGGTACCACGGGACCAGCGGGCGGAAGTCATCGCGGATCTGCGGGGCGACCGATAATTCCCAGTGGCGGATGGTGCAGAAACTGTCGTCTGCAACATCCCCCTAAAGAGGTGTCTTGGGCCAACTGGTCTCCGCCCGCTACACTGACCCCCGGAACCTCACCGGCCGGCCGCAGGGATGCGACCGAAACCGCGAACACGGCGTTCCCAGCCATTCACGACTGATGGCACCCCCGCCACCCGGCGACGAGAACCCACGGATGACCCAGATCAGCACACGGACATGGACGGACGTGGTCCAAGTCAAGAAAACCTCAGTTCCCGAAGGTCTCTGGCTCCGGTGCCCCAGCTGCGCCAAGATGATCTACCGCAAGCAGATGGAGGTGAACCTCCACGTCTGCCCGGAGTGCGATCATCACTTCCGTGTCGGGGCGGCCGACCGGGTCAAGCAGCTCACCGACCCCGGCTCGTTTGAAGCCATGTTCACCGGCCTCTCCTCGGGCGACCCCCTCAAGTTCCGCGACCTCAAGGCCTACCCCGAGCGGGTGCTGGCCGAACAGATCCGGACCGGGGCGGCGGACGCCATCAAGGCCGGGACAGCCTTCGTCAAGGGCCGCCAGTTGATGCTCTGCTGCCTCGACCTCACCTTCATGATGGGGTCGATGGGCAGCGTCGTCGGCGAGACGATCACCCGGGCGATCGAGGGCGCCACCGACCGCAACCTGCCGCTGGTCATCATCAGCTGCTCGGGCGGCGCCCGCATGCAGGAGGCGGGCCTCAGCCTCATGCAGATGGCGAAGACCTCGGCGGCCCTCGCCCGCCACGACGACGCCGGCGGGCTCTTCATCAGCGTGCTCACCGATCCGACCACGGGCGGCGTCACCGCGAGCTTCGCGATGCTCGGGGACGTCATCCTCGCCGAGCCCCGGGCCCTCATCGGCTTCGCCGGCCCGCGCGTCATCCAGCAGACCATCCGCCAGGAGCTGCCCGAGGGCTTCCAGCGGAGCGAATACCTGCTGGGCGCGGGGATGGTCGACCGGGTCGTGTCGCGTCACGAGCTGCGCAGCGAGATCGCGCGGATCATCGACTACGCGAACAAGTGAGACGTCAAGGCGGTACGCGGAGGACGCAGAGAGCGCGGAGGAACGCGGAGAGGGATTTGTGCTTGCGCGTTGATGCTCATCCGCTCCCGTTGCTCCGCCCCGATCATCCGGCTCTTCAATCCATGACGTCTTCTCCACGTTCCTCCGCGATCTCCGCGTCCTCCGCGTTCTTCCGGAATGCACTCCATGCCTAAGCCGGTGGGATCCGGATGGTGGTGCCTCGTCGCCGGACTCGCCTACGGCGCGCTGCTGACGCTTGCGTGGCCGCCGATGGACGTGTGGTGGCTCGCGTTCCTTGCGCCTGCGCCGCTGGTGCTTGCGGGCGAATTTGTTGCGAGCAAGGGCACGTCGGCGCGGCGGGCGGGGGTGATCGCGGCGCTCGGCTCGCTCCCGTTCTGGTTCCTGCAGACGCGCTGGCTGATCAACGTCACGCCCGCGGGGTATCCGTGCCTCGCGGTGTACATGTCGATCTACGTCGGGCTCTTCGTGGCGCTGCTCGCACGGCTGCGCCGGACGCGGCCGGCGTGGGCGTTGTGGGCGGTCGCCGGGCCGTTGTGGGTGGGGCTGGAAGTCGTTCGCGGCGAGTTCATGCTCACCGGGTATCCGTGGTTCCTCGCGGGGCACCCGCTCGTCGAGCTGCCGGTGCTCGCGGCCCCGGCGGCGCTGTTCGGGGCGTATTTCGTGAGTTTGCTGGTGGTGACGGCGGTCGCCAGTGCGGTCTCGCTCGGTTGGCGCGGGTCCCCGCGCTCGCTCTACGCCCTCCTCGCCACCATCGCCCTCTGGGCCACCCTCGCCCTGCTCGCCCGCACGGGCGATGAGCCCCTTCAGCGAACTCTCCGAGTCGCGGTCATTCAGACCAACCTGCCCCAGAGCAACAAGATGGGCTGGCCGTTGCGGGATCGGATCCGCGACTTCACCGGCTGGCTCGAGATGACACGGGCCGCGGCCGCACCCGACGCCTCCGGTCGCGTCCCCGACGTGATCGTGTGGCCCGAGACGATGTTCCCGGGCGAGGCGCTGAATCCTGACGCCGTGCAGGCGATCAGCGACTCGGGGCTGATCTGGCCCGCCTCGATGTTCGGCCCCGATGCGACGAGCGGTTTGTCGTGCGACGCCTTCGCGCTCGAACTCATCCGCGTGCAGCAGGAGCTGGGCATCCCGATGGTCGTCGGCGCCATCGCGGTCGACGGCCTGCGCATCGTGCGCAACGAGGGCAAGATCTCTCTCGAGTTCGCCAAGAAGTTCAACAGCGCGATGCTCATCAGCGAGGGGCGCATTGACCCGACGCGCTACGACAAGCACTCGCTCACGCCCTTCGGCGAGGTCATCCCGTACGCGTGGCGATTCCCGGCCCTTCAGCGGGCCGTGCTCTCGCTCGGGGCCGGAGGCATGTCCTTTGACCTCGCGTGGGGCGAGCGATCAGGCCCGCTCGTGGTCCCGCTCGACAGCGCGGGCACGACTTCCGGCCCCCCCACGGGCGTCCGCTTCGCCACGCCGATCTGCTTCGAGGTCGTGCGCAGCAACCTGTGCCGTCGCCTCGTGCACGAGGGTGAAGGCACCGACCCCGCGCTCCCCGTGCTCCTGGTCAACCTCAGCAACGACGGCTGGTTCACCGACTACCCCGAGGGCCGGGCCCAACACTTCCAGATCGCCCGCTGGCGCTGCGTCGAGCTGGGCGTGCCCATGGTCCGCTCGGTGAACACCGGGATATCGGGCGCGATCGACGCCCGGGGTCGGGTCCTCGCCCGCGGCGTCCTGGGAAACACCGGAACCACGATCGAAAGCCACGCGCCCGGCGTACTCACCCTCAACGTCCCCCTCGCGCGGACGAGTTCCACGCCCTTCTCCCGATGGTTCGGGAATACGGCGGGATACGGTTGCCTCGTGGCGACCGGAGCTTTGATTCTGGCGAGCCGGCGCTCGCCGGCATCCCCCCCCAAAGCCAGCGCGAACCGGGAACAGGCAAGGACACCGAAACCATGACCCCCCCGCAACGAATGAACGCTTGGATGCTCATGAGCGCGGCCGCCCTGGGCCTCGCGCTCCCCGCCCTCGCCCAGGACTCCGGCTCGGGCGGCGCCACCCCCTCCAACCGCCCTGCCCCCCCCACGGCCGGAACACCGGCCGCCCTGGTTCCGCCGGTCCTCAGCGACGTTGAGGCCGCGAAGCTGCGCGAGCAGGCCCTCGAGCTGCTCGTGACCGCGGCGACGTCGGGGACACCCGAGGTACGGGTGAACGCGATCGAGGCGCTGGGCTGGGCCCCGGCACGCCTCAAGCAGGTGGCGCCCACGGGTCTTGCGGATCCGAACGTCGCGGTGCGCATCGTCGCGACGATGGCGGTCGCCAAGGCCCGGCTGTGCGAGTTGAGCCCCCAGGTCGAACCGCTGCTGCGTGATCCGATCGCGCCCGTGCGGGCGTCGGCGATCTTCGCCCTGCGCCGCTGCGGCGGGAGCGTCGATCCCTCGTCGCTGGCGGGGATGCTGTTCACCGAGCCCAACCCCCGCATCCGGTCGCACGTTGCGTACATCCTGGGTGAATTGGGCGACCGCTCGGCGGTCGCCATGCTCCGCGACGCCGCCCGGGACCCCATGCCCCGCGCCAACCCCGCCGAAGTGCGCCTGTACCGCCTGCAGCTGGCCGAGGCTCGGATCAAGCTGGGGGACGACGCGGCGATCCCCGAGGTTCGGGCGGCGCTGTACCCCTCCCGGCCCGACGATCTCGAATCGACAGCCCTGGCGGCCCAGATTCTGGGCACCACCGGCGACCGGGGCTCGATGGACCAATTGATCTTCCTGACGGCCCGCCGGAACGAGCAATCGCAGTTTTACCCGGCGGAAGTCCGGCTTGCGGCGGCCGGGGCGGCGGCCGAGCTGGGGAACTCAAAGGGGGGGTTCATTGCCGAGGAATATGTCGCCAACTCGGCTGAAACTCTGCGTGCGCAGGCCGCGTATGTGCTCGGCCAGACGGGCAGGCCCGAGCATTTGCCGACCTTGGCGGGCATGCTGGCGGACTCGGACGCTCGTGTTCGTGTCTCGGCCGCCTCGGCGGTGGTTCGGATTACCCAGCGGCTGGCCGACCAGCGCGCCGGATCGCGCTAGCTTGCCGGGGGTCGGGGGGGGTTGCGGCGGATCGGGTCCGGCGATAAGCCCCGCAGCGACGGGGAATTGGCGTTTGACGAACACCCCTGTGCAACGCAATACTGTGCCCCTTCACGCCGGGGCCGGAAACGGGCCGGGCGGGGTGGGTGGGGCGGGGGTGGGGCTTGTTGAGGCGGCGGGCGGGGACAAACTTCAGATAGATCACCCCAGGAGCGGACCGTGCACACGTCGACGAAATTCCTGATTGTTCTTTGCTCTCTGCTGGCCGTGCTGCTGGCCGCGATGACCATCACGTACGCCGCCAACGCCGACCGGATCGTCGACAGCGTTCGCAGCGAGCGGCTGGCGCGGGCCGCGGCCGAGAGCGAGGCTCGCTCGGCGGTCGCCGCCGCGACGCAGGAGAAGGCCGAGCTTGAGAAGCGGGTCGCTTCACTTCAGAACACGATGACCGAGCTTGAGTCCAAGGTTCGCGGGCTCGAGTCCGAGCGTGCGACGCTCCGCTCCGACAAGGAGCAGGCGGTGTCTCAGGCCTCGGCGATCCGCAACCGGATCGACCAGCTCGCCGCGACGAGCCAGACGCAGGCCGACGTGATCAAGGGCTACCGCGAGCAGGTGCTCGCTCTGCAGGCCGAGCAGCTTGCGTCCGGTCGCCGCGAGATCGAGCTTGTCGACCGCCTCAACGACCTCGAGAGCCAGCGCGAAGTGCTGGACTCGACCGCCCGCACGCTGCGTGAGCAGCTGGCCGAGGCGCAGCTCGCGATGCAGGCGGCCGGCGGCGGCCAGGCCGTGATCGCGAAGGACACCACCGCGGGCGAGCCGTTCGAGCCCAAGGGCCTGGACGTGCGGGCCCGGATCCTGGACGCCTTCACCAGCCCGGCGGGGCAGGAGATGGTGCTGATCGACGCGGGCTCGAACTCGGGGCTGCGCGAGAACATGAAGCTGACGATCGCCCGCGAGGGTGGCACGTTCCTCGCGAACGTGATCATCACGAAGGTCGATCCCCGCCAGTCGGTCGGTCGCCTCGACAAGCTCGGGCGGTCCGTCGACGTCCGCAAGGGCGACATGGTGTTCAGCCAGTTGAAGTAAGAAGGCACAGAGGCACGAAGGGACAGAGGCACAAAGGGCCGAACCTTCGAGAGCCGGACGAGCCCGAACCCCCCACCGTCGCGGCATGAGTCCGTGGCCGGAGCGAATCGATGAGCCAGATTGGAATGCAGATGCCGGGCGCGGGGTCGAGGCGGGCCGGCCCGAACGTGTACACGGGGCTGCTGTTCGCCGCCCTCGTCGCGCTGATCTCGGCGTGCGTGTACCTGGGCCTGTACGCCATGCCGAACGTGGGCAAGGACGGCGAGCCGTTCGGCCTGCAGGAATCCGGGAAGATCGCGATCAAGGACGCGGCTCCGCCGCCGGCGCCCGCCCCGAGCGGCGGCCGCTCGACACCGGCGCCGAAGCCGACACCGACGCCCGCCGAAGGCACGGGCGGCTGATTGCGGGTTGATTCGCCGTCTCACGCGGCGAGAGAGGGATGAACTCTCAGGTCTGAGAACCGGCATGTTGGGGGGCGCGTGGGGCGCGCGTGGGGCCGAGCGATGGCCGGGCCGTGCGTTTCGGCGAGGCCGAACACTTGACGCTCGGCGGCTAGCGGCTACATTCACTCTCCTCGCGACCGAGCGGCTCGAGGCCAGCTACGATTCACCGGTGCTTGTCGCCGGTGGTCTTTGAAGGCCAGAGCTGAGCGGGAGCGACCGACAATTTGGGGCGGTAGCTCAATTGGTTAGAGTACCGGACTGTCGATCCGGTGGTTGCGGGTTCGAGTCCCGTCCGCCTCGCTTGAGAAACCCCGCTCGGAGCCGCTTACGGCTACCAGAGCGGGGTTTTCTGTTTCATCGTCAACCCATCTTTCCACGTCTTGCGAGGGCATGCCCGGGCTTACTGCTGCGCTTTCCGCTGCGCTTCGGATGGATTGACCCACCACGCCATTTGCGCGGGCAAAGAGTTCATCGGTGACTTGGAGGTAGTGCCGCTCTGAGACCCGCATGGAGTGGCCGATCCAGGCACTCACGGCGTGCTGGGGGCACGTCATGGCCAGTTCCGTCTCACAGGACCGGCGGAGGGTCTGGAAGAGGTCAGGCCAAGGCGAGAGCCCCGCCCGCTTGATGATGACCTGAAGGCCCCGGTGGAGGTTGTACTCGCTCAGCGTCACGATTCGCTCGGCTCGCTCCTCTGCTGCCTCAAACGCTTCCTGAAGGATCGGGTATAGACGGGGAACGATCGGCACGATTCGGGTGCTGCTGGTCTTCGTGGCGTAGACCGTCAGCCGACGGGGGCGTGGCACCGAGTTTCAGCATTCAGCGTTGGACGAGCTTGGGCCGTGCCACCGGGCTTCGCAGCTTTGGGCGGAGCCCGGTGCGTTGGACGGCGCTTGCGTGGTGGGCCGGCCGAGGCGGGACGGTGTGGCGTCGGCCGCCGCGGAGAAGCACCGGGCTCCGATCAGAGCCTCGGAGCCCGGTGGCACGGCGCCCGTGTTGGGCGGCGTTTGCGAGCCGGCAACGCCCGAAGTGTGGTATCGTGATGTGCGTGAGCCCGCCCGGCCGTCCCATTCGCAAGCGTCTGGTCCGCCGCGAGGTTCCGGGCGGGGTGCGGTTCATTACGTTCAGTTGCCAGCGCCGCTTGCCCTTGCTGCGCAATGTGCGCATCGCGCGGCTGTTCCTTGACCGGCTCGCGTTCGTGCGCGAGGAGACCGGTGCTCAACTCTTTGCCTGCGTGGTCATGCCCGAGCACGCGCACCTGCTCATCGCGCCGCCAGACGGCGTCGATCTCGACGGCGTGCTCGCGTCGATCAAGCAGCCGTTTGCGATGGCGGTGGGCACGCGCCGTGATGAGCGACGGCCCCCGCGAAGAAGCACCGGGCTCCGGCCAAAGCCCCGAAGCCCGGTGGCACGGCGAAGGGTCATACGATGTGGTGCGCAAGAGGGAGAAGTCCGGTGCCACGCCCCCGCATCCAGGTCTTCCAGGGCGTGGTCATTGCCCGGGCCGGGCGCGGCACCAGCGCCATGATCACAGTCCGCCCGGATCGTCGAGAACATGGGCGTCGAGCGCATCTTCCCGGTCAACTCCCCCAAGATCGCCAAGTACGAGGGTCTCCGCCGCGGCGACGCCCGGCGTGCGAAGCTCTACTACCTCCGCGACCGCGGCGGCAAGAGCCGTCGTCTGCGTGACCGCCGCCGCGGCCTCAAGCACGTGGGCGGGATCGTCAACCCCGGGCAGGCCTGAGCGAACATGCGTCCGGACACCAACCAGAGATTTCCCAGCGACCCCGCGCCGACGCGGGGTCGTTGCTTTGTTGCTGCATTGGCGGTAGCTGCTCCATGACATAACGCACGGCCTGAAATGCGATTGCGCTCCGATTCAGTGGGGAGCGGACGCGGATGACTCGTGCGGCGCGGTGCGCACGCCCGTCGTCGACGCGCCGTGCTCAATACCCATTTCACGGCCGCGAACGAAAATGCTGATGTGAGCGGTCCATTCGACCACAACGTCCAATCCGATGGTGCATGGAGGGTGCGTGACGCGATGCGGAGGCTCGCGTCCGAGCGACGCCGAGCAGCCAAGTTCGCTCGCACATGCACAATTTTGTGGAATGGAGCGACGTAACACGGATCAATGTCACAATGGGCGATCCCCAAAGCGTGCTTCTAATTAATACTCCGCTACTGACTACTGCAAATATGTCTGACACATTTCTGGCGCGAGGGCGCAGCG
>CAZMCC010000034.1:0-35231 GCA_964564695.1 uncultured Phycisphaeraceae bacterium
TACATGATCAGGCCCTTGGCGGCGAGCTGATCGAAGTGTTCCTGGGTGGCCCAGTGGGGAACCAGGTTCGAGTTGGCGATGAGCACGCGCGGCGCATCGGCGTGGGTGCGGACGATGCCGACGGGCTTGCCGGACTGGACCAGCAGAGTCTCATCGGGTTCAAGGCTCTTGAGGGACGCGACGATGGCGTCAAAGGCGGGCCACGACCGGGCGGCCTGGCCGCGCCCGCCGTAGACGACCAGGGCCTCGGGCTTCTCGGCGACCTCGGGGTCGAGGTTGTTCATGAGCATGCGCATGGCGGCCTCGGCCTGCCAGGTCTTGCACGTGCGGCTCGGGCCGCGTGGGGCGCGGACGACGCGGGCGCCTTCGGTGAGATCGCGGGGGCGGGAGCCCTTGGGGTGGGTGGTGGGGGTTTGAGATTTGATGGTGTGTCCGCCCTTGAGAACGCTGGCCATGGCGCTCCTCCTCACTCGCGGGTAGAACCTTGGCGGCGCGCAACAACGTGCGCCGCCAAGATTGTGTCAGCCTACGCCTTGCATCGGTCAGGCACAAGGCCCGGTTTGAGGGATGAGAATTTTCGCCCGGGCTTCAGTTGAGGTCGCGAGAGAGTTCACCGCTGGAAATGTACTGCGCAATCGCGGCGATGTCGGGCGCCGGCGGGCGGTCGGCGACGAGGCGGGGGACGCGCGTGCGGATGCGTTCGATGACTCGCTCGACGAGCGTGCCGGAGCGCAAGGGGCGGTGGCGCTCCACGGCCTCGGCGCTTGAGAGCAGCTCGATCGCGACGACGTTCGTAGCCAGTTCGCAGGCGCGGACGGCCTTGGCGGCGCTGCGCGGGCCGAAGGAGTTGTAATCCTCCTGGCCGGCGCTGGTGGAGATGTTCGCGACGCTCGCGGGCGTGGCGAGGCCGACGATCTCGTTGCAGCACGCCGCGGCCGTGTACTGGGCGATCATCAGGCCCGAATGAAGGCCGGGGTCGGGGGAGAGGTAGGGGGTGAGGTGCGTCTCCTTGTCGAAGGCGGAGAGCATGTGATAGACCCGGCGTTCGGAGATGCCGGCGATGTGGGACAGGGCGATGGTGACGAGGTCGAGGGGGATAGCCATCGGCATGCCGTGGAAGTTTCCGGCGGAGACGATGTCGACGGCGTCGGAGGACGCGCCCCCGGAGGAGAAGACCAGCGGGTTGTCGGTGACGGCCCCGAGTTCGTCGTCGACTCTCGCGGCCGCGTAGTCGAGGGCGTCGAGGGCGGCGCCCAGGACCTGGGGCATGCAGCGGAGCGAGTAGGGGTCCTGCACGCGCGGGTCGTTGTCGCGATGAGAGGGGATGATCGTGCTGCCATCGAGCAGCTTTCGCAGGGCCGTGGCGACGGCCTTCTGGCCCGGCTGACGGCGCGCGTCGTGGACGCGCGGGTCGAGAAACGCGTCGGTTGCGCGGCATGCGTCGATCGTCATCGCGCCGGCGACGAGGGCCGCGTCGGCCAGTCGACGCGTGTCGCGCACGAGCAGGGCGGCGCGGGCGGCCATGAGGTGCGTGCCGTTGATGAGGGCGAGGCCTTCTTTGGCTTCGAGCGTGAGCGGAGAGAGTTTGAGGTGACGGAGGATGTCCGCGGCGTGCGCGGGCATGCTGTAGCCGAGCGTGGCACGCCCTTCGCCCGTCAGGGCGAGCACGACATGAGCGAGCGGCGCAAGGTCGCCCGAAGCGCCAACGGAACCGATTTCGGGGACCTCAGGCGTGAAGCCCGCGTTGAGGGCGGCGATGATCGACTCGACCACGACGGGACGCACGCCCGACAGCCCGCGCGTGAGCGACGCGGCGAGCAGGAGCATCATCGCGCGAACGACGTCCTCCGGGAGCGGCTGGCCGACGCCGGCTGCGTGCGAGCGGATGAGGTTGCGCTGCAGGTCGCGGAGGTTGGCGTCGCTGATGCGCTGGCGGGCGAAGGAGCCGAAGCCGGTGTTGATGCCGTAGTGGGGGAGGCCGTCGGCGAGGAGGGACTCGAGGGCGCGACGCCCGGCGTCGATCTTCACGCGGCCGGCGGGGGCGAGCTCGACCTTGACGGTGCGCCGGGCCACGGCCTCGACCATCGCCGGAGTGAGGGGCGAGGCGTCAAGGGCGACCCGTCCGCCGGTGAATTCAGAGATCGAACGGTCGAGGAAGGTCATGCGAAATCTCGTGCTCTGAAAAGCCTCACATCCGCACCTCTCGCGAAGGCGTGCGGTATGGTGAGGGGACGACTCCGGTCCAGGGGACACCACCATCGTGCGAACAGGCCACGCTAGGCGATCCGAGGGACGAGGCAGCCGCACGCGGGGGGGCGTGCTGGGGGTTGTGCGGGTCTGCGCGGCGTTGGCGGCGGCGGTGGGGGGCGTGGGGGGGTTGGGTGGCTGCGCGTGGAAGTCGGGGGCCGATCCCGAGCGGGCGTCGTATGCGGTCGACACGTCGCAGGGGCAGGAACTCATCCGCTGGCCGGAGCGGTACACGGGCGATTTCGGTCCGGCCCTGGGCGCGGCCACGACGAAACTGACGCAGCCCGGCCGGATGGTGGTGGTGCGGCCGGCCGTGGGGCCGGTCGAGGTGGCGGACATCACCGTGGCGAACGTGCGGAGCACGGAGGTGTTCGGGCAGGGGGTTGTGCGCGAGCTTGAGAAGGCGGGGGATGCCCCGGTGACGCGCCTCGTGCCGGACGCGGAGTTCTTCTCGTTCAGCTCGCTCGAGCAGGCGACCGAGACGCTCTCGGACGCACGCATGTGGCGGGTTTCGTGGTCGATGCGGGGCGGGCTGCGCATGGGCGTGCAGGGAACGCGATTCGAGTATTTCGGACCGGTGGCGCGGTTCGAGGGCGGGCCGGTGCCGGACGCTCGCGGTCTCGTGGTCCACCTGGGGAGCATGGGCGGGCGCGAGTACGAAATGCCGACGCTCGAGCAGTTTCGCAGGCGCGGGTGGGCGGTGGTGCGTCTGAACGCCGCCACGGCGTGGGAGCCCGATCGGCCCGTGCGGATCGAGGATCTGAATTCGCTCGATGAGCCGGCCGACCGGCTCGCGGCGATGATCGACGACCGCATCGCGGAACTCGCGTACGCGAGCGAGGCGGCCCGGGCGTGGGTCGGGCAGCGGCACCCTGAGGTGCCGACGGACCGGGTGATCGTGGCGGGGTTCAGCGCGGGGGCGCTGGCGGCCCCGGCCGTCGCCGTGCGGATCGGCAAGCCGGTGCGGGCCGTGGTGCTCGTGGGGGCCGGGGCGAACATTCTGGACGTGTCCCAGACGTCGTCGCTGACCGACGGCGGGATCCGGGTCCGCTGGCCTGACGGCAAGCGCGACGACGCGGCGTGGGAATCGCTCAAAGCCAAGTACCTGGACCGCTCGAGCCTCGACCCCTACGAGCTGGCCCCGCGCCTGATCGGAACGCCCGTGCTCATGCTCCACGGCGACCTGGACACGATGGTGGCCGCCCGGACAGGCGAGCTCATGTACGAGCGGCTGGGGCGCCCGGAACGCTGGTCGTTCCCCCTGGAGCACAAGGGACTGTTCTGGCGGCTTCCGGCGTACGCGCGGGATATCGCGGTGTGGGCGGATGAGGCGGCGATGGCGGATTCGGGTGCTGGACACTGATCCGGGTCGACCCCCCTAGCACGTCCGATAATGTATGTTATGTAAAGTTGGATGGGGTGGACGAACCCGGAGCGTCAGCGACGGGCTTGCGGACGGCTTGGACCGGTGTCGCGGCATCACGCGGGCCCCTCGCTCACGCTCGGGGTTCGTAAAGGCAGCGCCATGTACAGCGTGCACGGGTCCGGATCGTTGTTGAACTTGGGCGTGGGCTGGAAGCCCAGCGACTTGTAGAGCACGTTGGCGGCGGCCAGTCGCGGGTCGGTGTCGAGCTTCATCGTCCCGTAGCCGATCGCGCGGGCGTCGGTGAGGATCTGGTTGATGAGGTGGCGGCCCAGGTGCAGGCCGCGGTGGGCCGGGCGGACGTACATGCGCTTGAGTTCGCAGACCGGGCCGGCGTCGCCGGGGAGGGTGTCGATCGGGCGGAGGGCGGCGCAGCCGGCGGGCTGGTCGTTCAGGAGAGCGATGTAGATGCGGCCCTTGGGCTCGGCGTAGCGGCCCGGGAGCGTGGCGAGTTCCTCGTCGAAGCGCTGGGCGTTGAGGCTGGCGCCGGCGAGGTGGGCGATGGACGCGGCGTATTCGGCGAAGAGGTCGCGAGCCGTGGCGAGGTCGTCGGGTGTGGTGACGCGCAGTAGCGAGGACATCGTCGCCATGATATCGTGGAGACTAATTCAGAAGGCTCACTCATGGGGCTGTTCGAGTGGTACTTTGACTTTCCCCCGCTGGCCCGGTTTCTGATCGCCCTGGTGCCGCTGGGGATTTCGACGGTCATGTTCTTCAACGGGACGATCTGGCCGTGGGGCTGGGTGGTCGGCGCGGTGATGGTGTGCTGTTCGTTTCCGTCGCGCGGGGAGAAGAACGAGTGGGGAGATTGGTAGCGGGCGTGCAGGTGGCGGCGATGGCGCAGGCCTCCCCCTCGCTTGCTCGGCTGGACGCCGAGCAAGCATTTCCCCCTCCGTCAGGACGGAGGGGGATCTTCGCTCGCTTGCGCTCGCGGCTCTATCGCGAGGCCGCGGCGCACTTGGCGACGACTTCGCCCAGCTTCACGAGTTCGCCCTTGCCGGTGTCCTTGCGGAGCTTGAACTCGGCGCTGCCTTCGGCGAGGGCCTTGTCTCCCAGCGTGAGGCGGATGGGGATGCCGATGAGGTCGGCATCCTTGAACTTCACTCCCGGACGCTCGTCGCGGTCGTCGAGCAGGACGTCGAGACCGGCGGCGGAGAGGCCTTGCGTGATGTCCGCGGCGGCCTTCTGCTGGGCGGCGTCTTCGGGCTTCATCATGACGACCAGGACGTGGTAGGGCGCGATGGCCGCGGGCCAGACGATGCCGTTGTCGTCGTGGTTCTGCTCGACGGCGGCGGCCATGGTTCTCGAGACGCCGATGCCGTAGCACCCCATGATGACGGGCTGGCGCTGCTGCTTGTCGTCGAGGACGGTGAGACCCATGGCGGCGGAGTACTTGGTGCCGAGTTTGAAGATGTGGCCGACCTCGATGCCGCGGGCGGCGACGAGGTTGCTGCCGGGGGAGCGCGGGGAGGGATCGCCCTCGAGGGCGTTGCGGACGTCGGTGACGCGGACGCAGTTCTCGTTCTTCAGGGCTGCGCCCATGTCGCGGGTCCAATCGAAACCGGTGACGTGGTGGTCGTGCTCGTCGGCGCCGGTGGCCCACCCCCCCGCGGGACCGCCGCCGCCGACGGCGTCGGGATCGACCAGGACGAGTGCTTTACATAACCCAGCCTCGTTCAGGGACGGCGCGAGCGCGGCTCGCGGGCTGACGTAGCCGATCGCGAAGCCGGCCTTCTTCGCTTCGCCTTCGGGAGCGAGGATCACGGTGTAACCCGACGCGGCTTTGACCTTGCCTTCGTTGGCGTCGTGGTCCCCGCGGACGACGGCGAGGATCCATTGGACCGGTGGCACAGGCGTCCCGCCTGGGGTGCCTTGGGTGGGCCCACGTTCGGCCGAAGCGGCCGACACAGGCGGGACGCCTGTGCCACCACCCGTCTGCCCCGTCACCTTGAACACGATCGTCTTGAGCATCTGCGCGGGCGTCACCTTGAGGTGGCCCGCAACGGCGTCAATGCCGGGCATGCCCGGGGTGTGGTGCTTCTTGAGTACTCCAGCCCCCCCACTGCCACCCCCCCCGCCGCTCCAGCTCCACGTGCGTTCGCCGATCTCGCACTTCTCCACGTTCGCCGCGTACCCGCTCACCGGGCAGCGCAGGATGGTGTCCTCGCCGCTGGGCGCGTTGACCATGAACTCATGGCTGGCCGAGCCGCCGATGGGGCCGGCCTCGGCTTCGACGGGGGTGAAGTCCAGGCCGCAGCGCCGGAAGGAGTTCGTGTAGACCCGGTGCATCGCGTCGTACGTGTCGTTCAACCCCCCCGCTCCTTCGATCTTGTCGTGAAAGGAATACGCGTCCTTCATGATGAACTCGCGGCAGCGGAGCAGGCCGGCCCGCGGGCGGGCCTCGTCGCGGAACTTGGTCTGGATCTGGTAGATGTTGAGCGGGAGCTGCTTGTAGCTGGTGATGCAGCCGCGGAGGAGGTCGGTGATCACTTCCTCGTGCGTGGGGGCGAGGGCGTTGGTGCGGCCCTTGCGGTCGATCACGCGGAAGAGGTTGTCGCCGTAGTCGACGTCGCGCTTGGTGTCCTTGAAGAGCTCGAAGGGCTCGAGCGCGGGCATGAGCATCTCGCACGCGCCCGCGGCGTCGAGCTCGGCCCGGATGATCGCCATGATCTTGCTGAGCGTGCGCCAGGCCAGCGGCAGGTAGTCGTAGATGCCGGCACCGACGGGCCGGACGAATCCGGCCCGGTGCAGCAGGATGTGCGAGATGGTCTCGGCGTCGGCCGGGGCCTCGCGGGCGGTGGGGATCAGAACGTTGCGCCAGCGGTGAATCGCGCCGGTGTTGGCAGTAGTCGTGGGGGTCATGGGGCGGATGGTATGGGAGAGATGCCCCTCCGCAACGTTGGGAGGACGGAGGGCGAAATACTTGGCGGGCGTTCGGCCAAACCGGCGGAGCAAGCTCCTGGCCGCTCAAACGTCCCCGCGCCACGTATCCGATCGCCGGAAGTGCCGCGGCCCGAACTCGACGTCGTTGGCGCGAGCCCGAGACTTCTCCGGCCCAGCCGAGTCGGCGTGCGGAACGACCTTTCCAACCGAGGTGGAAATGCCGTTCGCCATCGGCGCGGAGCCCTTGGCCCCCAGCAGGCGTGATGCCGCGGAGCGACCCCCGCTCAGCGGAAGAACAGGGGGTGGCGTCGCAGCCGGCGTCAACGGTTTGGCGAGCTTGGTCGGAGCGGCGGCGGGCAGCTTACGGGGCATTGCGTCAATGGTAGGACGCGGCCGCACCTTCGAAAAGGCGTGGGCTCGCTCATGGGCAGAGAGGATACCGCGCCGTCAGGCGACGATGAGCGGGGCGTCGGCGAGGGCCGCGGTGCGCACATGGTCCGGCAGACGGTCGACGCACGCCTGAACGAAGTGGTCGCGGGCGGCGTCGGAATTGAACGCGCGGAGAGGGACGCGGGCGCCGCCCTGGGGGCCGAAGAAGAGGTTGATCTCGTCGGGTGTGAACTCGGCCTCTTCGCAGTCGACCCAGGCGAAGCGGTTGGTGGACGTGTCGTCGATCATGATGAGGTCGTGATCGGTGACGCGGATCTCGCAGGGGCCGAGGGAGGCGTCGTGATCGCCGGCGTCGATGCCCTTGCGGATGAGCTTGGCGAGGCCGGCGCGGGTGGCGTCGGCGCCGAAGGCGTGCTTGCGCGCGGAGCGCACGAGGAGAGCGGCGTTGATCGCTCCGAAGACGAGGGCGACGACGAGGGAATACGTGGGCGACTTGCCGCGGGTGTACGTGAGATAGAAGACGACGCCGGGGACGGCGAGGGCAAACGCGGTGATGACGCCGATCTGCATGCGCCGGTTGCGCCGGATCAGTCGCTGCATCGCGGGGGTTCGGTCCGCGGTCCAGCGGTAGATCGCGTAGACGTCGTCGCGGGTGGTGGTGAGCGAGACCGATGCGATAACGGGCGCTTCGGGGGCGGGCATATGGGCGGATGGTAGCGAAACGAGGCACGAGCGCGACCGAGCGGGTGCCGCCTCAGTGTCGGGCGACTTGCCCGTTGAGGTGCTCGGCCTTGGCGTCGCCGCCGGTCTTGCGGTCTTTGCCGCTTCGGAGCACGCCGGAGGAGATGACCGGAATCATGCCCAGCAGCAGCACGCCGGCGAGCCCGAGGGCGGCCACGACGACCCGCCACGGGACCTGCGCGATCACGGCCCACGTGACGCCGGTGGTGATGACGAGCAGGGCGATGAGGCCGAACCAGCGCCACGCGATCACGCGGGGGTGGTGCGGCCGGGGGCGGGCATCGATCGACGCGAGGGCCACGAGCTCGTCCTGGAGATCGTCAAGCTCTCGGCGCGACTCAGCGTCGAGAAGGGCCGATTCGCGGTCGAGGAGAACGGCGTCAGGGGCGGCGTGGATCGGGTCCCCCGCCCTTCCGCCTTCGTTCTCCCAGCGGCTTTCGGCGCCGACCTCCGGACGCGCGGTGGGCCACATCCAGCGGTAGAGCCAGGAATTGCGGATGGCGACCATGGCGCGTCCTTTCGGGGAGAGGCGTGAGCGTCGTATTCAGTCGACGCGCGAATCAGAAGCCGCGCGGGACGTAGCCGAGCAGCACGAGGATGAGCAGCACGAGCAGGACGGTGGTGAGCACGCCGGTGGGCGCGTAGCCCCAGTCGCGGCTGTGGTTCCACCGGGGAAGTCCGCCGATGAGCAGGATGATCACGACGATGAGGAGGATGAGTCCCATGGGGGAGCCTTTCGTGGCGGGGCCGCGGGGGGCCGCGTGGCCGGGCGTGGCCAGGGGGTCGGGGTCGAAGCGCGACACGGGGTCCTTTCAGACGTCCGTGCCCGACTGGGCGCTCGGGGCCTCTCGGCGTGGGAGCGGCGAGAGGGTCACCTGGCCATTTTCGAGACGATCTTGACGAGCTCCTGGTACATCGCGTCGGCGCCATGGCCGGCGTTGGTGGAAGCCGCGTCGTGGCTGGCTCTGAGGTGAGACTCGAGGAGCGACTGGGCGACGGCCTGGAGCGAGGCGCGGGCGGCGGTGACCTGCACGATGACGTCGAGGCAGTAGCGGTCCTGCTCGATCATGCGGTGGATGCCGTCGAGCTGGCCCCGGGCACGCCGGAGCTGGACGAGGTTGGCCGCTCTCGCCGCCGGGTCGACCCCGGCGGCGAGACGATCAGATGACCGGCCATCTCTCTCTCGAATCGGTTGCGGCGCTGGACGCTTCGCGGCCTTGCGAGCCATCGGTGTCGCCTGTGTGCGGTGGTGTGGGCCGGCGAGTGGCGCGCGGCCCAAGGGAGATTAGGCCGTGGGGCCGGTCGCGACGGCTTGCGATTCCGCGGCGGGGGCCTTGGGGTCGGTGGAGTTGAGCACCGGGGCCTTGGAGGCGTCGGCGACGCTGTAGGCGGCGGCCGGGGCGGCCGCGGGCTTCGATTCGGCCGGGGCGGGGGCGGAGCCGTTCTGGCCCATGCGTTCGCGGGCCGTGAATCCGGCGCCCTCGATGCTGGCGCAGGCGGCCGAGCACCCGGCGGCGTCGGCGCCGATGTGGGCGGAGCCGACCTTGACGGCGTGCGTGGTGACGGCGCTGACGCCCTTGAGGGCGGTGGAGACCTTGGTGATGCACTCGTCACCGGTCATGCCGGAGATCTCGAGCGTCCGATTCGTTTTCGTGGCGGATTCCATGGGTGGTCCTTTCGAAAGACCGACTGACCGGGGGGGCAGCATACCCCCACTGGGTATCGGTACCATACCGGGGTAGGGTATCAATATCCACCCGGGCGCGCACGATCTCGGCCGAGGCACGGCGCGCGGGCGCGCGGGCGCGCAGCGGCTGGGTGCCGGGATCGCCGGCGATGAGTTCTGAAACCGGGGGCGCAAGCGCCCCCACGCCCCGTTGCGGAGAGGGATCGACGATCCCCCCACTCCTTACGGCGTGCGCGAGCGCTGACGCTGGCGCTGCTGGGCGATCTTGCGCGGCTCGGGCGACGGCGCGGCGCCGGCATCGGCGTGCTCCGGCGGCGTGATCGACGCGGCGGACTTGGGCGCGGGTGTCGCGGTGGTCGGGGCCGTGCCGGGAAGCGAGCCGAGACGGGCGAGTGCGCCGGAACGGTTGGAGAGAGGGAGCATGGGGCCTTTCGATGGCGATTCGTCAGCGGGCCATCTTCGAGACGATGTGGACGAGTTCCTGGTACATCTCGTCGGCGGCGTGGCCGCCGGTGGCGATGGCGGCGTGGTGGCAGGCCTTGAGGTGGGATTCGAGCAGCGAGTTGGCGACAACCTGGAGCGAGGCGCGGGCCGCCGTGATCTGCACGATGATGTCGACGCAGTAGCGGTCCTGCTCGAGCATGCGTTCGATGCCCTCGATCTGGCCCTTCGCGCGACGGAGCTGCAGGAGGTTCGCCGCTCTCGCCGCCGGGTCGACCTCGGCAGCGATGCGATCAGCGGAACGGCTCGCGCTCTCTTTCGATTTCCTGGGCGCGGTCTTGCTGGGTGCCTTGCGGATCATCGGCGTCGCCTCCGAGCGATGGGTCGATGGAGTTCGTTCGATGGGGGTGCTTCGTGGCGATTACTTCGTCGCTGCCGGAATGAAAGGGGCACGCTCGCGGGCGCGGAAGCCGACGCCCTCGAGGATGGCGCAGGCGTTGGAGCTGCCGGCGGCGTCGGTGCCGATGGCGGCCGAGCCGAGGATGACGGAGTGCGTCGTGACGCCGCGGATGTTCTTGAGAGCGCCGGTGACCTTCTGGATGCACTCTTCGCCGGTCATGCCGTCGATCTGGATAGTGCGGTTGATGATCGAGCCGGTCGTCATGGTGGGTGCTTTCGGGGCAGGGGTTGGGGGCGCGCGGACATGTACGATACCCCGGTAGGGTATACCGACCGGGGGGCGCGGGAAACCCCTCCGGCACGCGGATTCGCGGGGAACCTGAGGAATTGCGGACAGAGTTCCCGAGCCGGACCGCGATCCGCTTACTTCCGGACCGCGCCCGGCCCCGCCGGGCGCGTGATCACCTGGGCTTCCCCCCCCGCGTCGCCCGCCACACCGAGCCCGAAGGCCCGGTGCACGGCCTGCATCGCCCGCTTGCCGTCCCACTCGGGAACGAGGCACGAGATCTTGATCTCGGCCGTGGTGATGTTCTCGATCTTGATGTTCTCGTCGGCCAGCGCCCGGAACATCGTGGCCGCGACGCCCGGCTGGGTGATCATGCCCACGCCCACGGCCGAGACCTTCGCCAGGCCCGTGTCGATGTGCATCGAGCCGGCGCCCAGGACGGCAAGCACGCCGTCGATGATCGGCTTCACCTCGCCCAGCTCGGCCCGGTCGACGGTGAACGCGAGGTGGGCCCGGCCGGGCTCGAACTCGTTCTGGATGATGTCGTCGACGCTGATTCCCGCGGCCGCGATCGGGCTGAAGATGTCCTTCTGCAGGCCCGGGCGGTTGGGCAGGCCGATGAGCGTGACGCGTCCGATGTCGTCGCGCAGGGCGACGGTGGACACAGCGCGGGATTCGAGCATGGTGGAGTCCTCACAGATGAGGGTGCCGGCGTTCTGCCCGCCCGCGGTCCACGAGGGGGCCCGCTGGCTGTGCAGAACGCGGATAGGAACCTTGTGCTTCTTTCCGAGTTCGACGGCCCGGATGTGTATGACCTTGGCGCCCTGGCTGGCCGCCTCCATCATCTCGTCGTAGCCGATGGCGGGGCGCAGGCGTGCGTCGGCGACGATGCGGGGGTCGGCGGTGTAGACGCCGTCGACGTCCGTGTAGATCTCGCAGACATCGGCCCCGAGAGCGGCGGCGACGGCGACGGCGGTGGTGTCCGAGCCGCCGCGGCCGAGGGTGGTCACGTCGTTGGAATCGGTGATGCCCTGGAAGCCGGCGACGACGGGGATGCGCCCCGCGGCCAGCTCGGCGTCGAGGCGGGCCCGGTCGACGGCGCCGACCTTGGCGCGCCGGTGCATGGCCTCGGTCTTGATGCCGACCTGGAACCCGGTGAGGCTGACGCCGGGCGTGCCCATCGCGGTGAGGGTCATCGCCATCAGCGCGATCGAGACCTGCTCGCCGGTGGCGAGGAGCTGGTCCATCTCGCGCCCGCTGGGCGCGTCGGTGACCTTCGAAGCCAGCGCGATGAGGTCGTCGGTCGAGTCGCCCATGGCGGAGACCACGACGACGACGTTGTTGCCGGCGTTCTTGCAGTCGATGGCGCGCTGGGCGCAGCGGCGCATGCGCTCGGCGTCGGCGACCGAGGAGCCTCCGAATTTCTGAACGACGGTTTTCACGGGGCGGCTGGTGGAGGAAGGCGAGGGGCGTGGGCCCGTGTGCGCGCTGGTCACTGGTTGACACTCCCGTCCATGGGTGCTGCCAAGAGCTGGAAATGTGACGCAGGACGGCGCTTCATGCGACGTCCGCGTCGGTACACATTCATGTTAGGCGACGAGGCTCAGGAATTGGGGTGCGGGAGCTTGAATTCCTGCAGCAGACCGTCGATATAGCCGTGCTTTTTCTCGGGGTCGGTGGCCGGGTGCAGGCCGCGATACCGGACCTTGCCCTCGGGGTCGATGATGACCACGTGGGGGATCCCCCGGATCCCGTACTCGGCGTTGAAGACCCCGGTGGCGCCCACGGCCAGCGGCCACGTGACGTCCTTCTCCTTGGCCCAGTCCTTGAGCAGCGAGAATCGGGACTCGGCCGAGGCTTCGACGGGCTTGCCGTTGGCATCGACCAGGGCCGGGTTGGGGGTGCCCTCGAGGTCGGTGACGCCCAGGATCACGACGGGGTAGTCCTTGTACCGGGCCTGCAGCTCGCGCACCTGGGGAAAGGAGCCCACGCACGGCCCGCACCAGACGGCCCAGAAGTCGACCACGACCACCTTGCCCTTGAGGTCGCTCAGCTTCTTGGGCGCGTCCGCGGCGGTCGTCCAGAGGAAGTCGATGTCGGGGGCGGGGTTGTTGAGCAGCTTGCCCTTGGCGTACGCGCTCTCGAAGCTCCGGAGGGTGTCGTTGAGGGCCTTGGTGGTGCGCTCGCGGTCGGCGGCGGTCGTGGCGCCCGAGGCGGGGATGTGGGTGGGGGTGGCGAGGGCCGTGCGGACGCAGTCGATGCAGGCGAGGCGGACGCGCTCGCGGGTTTCGGGGGATGCGGTCGACTTGTCCTCGGCGAGGGGGAGGTATGCGTACCACAGGCGCTGCGTCGCGTCGGCGGGCAGGGGCATGGCGACGACGCCGGCGACGGCGGCGGCGTACGCGTCGTCCGCCAGGTCGCTGCCGATCGACCCGTTGGCGAAGAGGTACTTGACCTTGTCGGCGTCGACCGCCGCGCGGAGGCCGGGGTGAGCCATCACCTCCATCTGGCGGCGCTTGTCCTCGACGGCGTGGGCCTTCCACGTGGCCTTGTCGTCGTCGTTGGTTTCGACAAGGTTGATCGTCGTGCGGATGAGCGCGGCGCGGGCGCCGTCGACATCGGGGCGAGCGGCGAGCTCGGCGAGGCGGTCGTCGATGCGCTTCTGGGTCTCAGGGCGGGAGCGGAAGACGAGCGATTTGTCAATGAGCCGCTCGATGTCATCGACGCTCAGGGAGTCGATGGCCAGGGACGTGACCGCGTCGTTGGCGGCCTTGCGGTACGTCTCGTAGTTGGCTCCGTTGAGGGGCAGGCCCTTCACAGCGATTTCATACGCCTCCAGGGCCCTGGTCACGGCGTCGGGCCGCCACGCCCGCGCCCCCGCACTGCTGGACTGGTCCTGCGCGAGTAAGAGCGAGCCCGTAGAGAGCGACACGCCCAGGGCGGCGCAGGTAACGAGGAGGCGCAGCGACATTGGTTTGCTCCGACCCCCCCACTGCTCCCCTGTAAAGACGCACGCCGGGGTGTCCCCCGGCGTGCGTGAAGTGACATTCTTGTTTCAGCGGCGGCTCAGGCGTCCGGGGCCGGGAGCTTGAACTCCTTGAGGAGCCCGTCGATGTAGCCGTGCTTCTTCTCGGGCTCGCTGGCCGGGTGCAGGCCGCGGTAGCGGACCTTGCCGTCGGGATCGATGATCACGACGTGCGGGATGCCCGTCACGCCATACTCGGGGTTGAAGACGTTGCTGGTGCCCACGGCGATGGGCCAGGTGATCAGGTGGGCCTCTTCCTTGGACCACGTCTCGAGGGCCGGGAACTGGATCTCGGGCTTCCACTCGATGGTCTCACCGGGGGCCGCCTGCGGGCGCGGCGTGCCCTGCATGTCGGTCACGCCGACGATGACGACGGGGAAGTCCTTGTAGCGGGCCTGGAGCTCGCGGACCTGGGGGAACGAGCCGACGCACGGCCCGCACCAGACGGCCCAGAAATCGACGACGACAACCTTGCCCTTGAGGTCGCTGAGCTTCTTGGCGCCGCCCGGGAGGTTGGTCCACTGGAAGTCGATCTCGGGGGCGGTGTGGTTGAGGAGTTTGCCCTTGGCGAAGGCGCCTTCGAAGCTCTTGCGCTGCTCTTCGAGCGCCTTGCGCTGGCGGTCCTTGGCGGCGTCGGCGGGGGTGGTGGGGGTGGCGTTCGCGGGGGCCGCGCCGCCCCCCCCACCTTCGCTGGGCGTGCCGATGGTCTTGGCGACCTTCTCGGAGCACGCGACGCGGATCTTCTCGCGCAGCTCGGGGCTGGCGGTCGAGCCGTCGTCGGCGAGCGGGAGGTAGGCGTACCACAGCCGCTGGATGTTCTCGGGGGCGAGGGGGAGCTCGACGACCTTGAGCAGCGCCTCGGCGTAGGGGGCGTCGGCCAGATCGCCGTCGACCGAACCGCCGCCGAGGAGCCACTTGGCCTTGCCGGCCTTCACGGCGTCGGCGAGGCCGGGGTGGGTCATGGCGGCCATGGAGCGGTTCTTGCCCTCGGCCTGGTAGAGCTTGTAGGAGGCGTCGTCGGTGGCCTGGGTGGGGTTGAAGGTGGCGCGGACCATCGCGGCCCGGGCGCCCTCGGCGCCGGTGTCCTTGGCGAGCGTGGTGAGACGCTCGTCGATGGCCATCATGGTGTCGCCCTGGGCGCGCCCGAGCAGGCGGGCGTCGGCGAGCTTCTCGAAGCCCTCGATGGTGACCGTGTCGAACTTGATCGTGGCGAGCGCGTCGGAGGCGGCCTTGGCGATCGCGTCGTAGCGCTCACGCCCGGTCTTGCCCGAAGCCACGACTTCCTTCTCGGCGGCGCGATACGCGTCGATCGCGGCGGAGACGGGGTCGCTCGAGGCCGGGGCCGCAGGACCGGCCGCACCGGGCTTATCGATGCCGGGGCCGCCGGCGGCGACGCCGGACTGAGCGAGGGCGGCGGCGCCCATGGAGAGGGAGGCGCCGATAGCGGCAGAGGCAAGGAATTGACGCAGCGACATGGGTGCAGCTCCGGTGCTCCCCGCCCCGGAGTGGGATTGTTAGGCGGGTGGAAGCCCGGAGAATGATCCGAGCCTCCCGCGCAAGCGGGAGGTCCTGCGCATCCGAACCGCAACACCTCTCGCTTGCGCGGGAGGCTCGGATCAGACCGCCGCCGGCTTCCAGTTCTGCACCGTCGGCGTCAGCGTCGACCAGATCTTCTCGAGCAGGTCCCGCGTCCCCGTCTTCGCCGCGCCGGAGATCGCCAGTACCCCGTCACGCGGATTCAGATTCAGTTCCGCGCACAACCGGTTCACCGCGTCCGCCCGTTCCGCATCGTCCACGAACAGGTCCATCTTGTTGAGGACCACAAGCTCGGGCTTGTCGGCGAGGGCCTGTGAGTGGGCCGCGAGCTCGGCCCGGACCTTGCGGTAGTTGTCGGCGGGGTCCATGCCGTTGTCGGGGAGTGGGTCGAGCATGTGGACGAGGATGCGGGTGCGCTCGATGTGGCGGAGGAAGTCGAGGCCCAGGCCGGCGCCGGTGCTGGCGCCCTCGATGAGGCCGGGGATGTCGGCGATGACCAACCTCCGGCGCGTGTCGAGTTCCGCGACGCCGATCTGCGGCGTCAGCGTCGTGAAGGGGTAGTCGGCGATCTTGGGCGTCGCGCTGGTGAGGCCGGCGAGCAGGGTGCTCTTTCCGGCGTTGGGCATGCCGATGAGGCCGACGTCGGCGATGAGCTTGAGGTCGAGCCGGAGGGTCCGGGCGTCGCCGGGCTGGCCGGGGGTGGCGGTCTTGGGGGCCTGGTTGGTGGAGGTCTTGAAGTGCTCGTTGCCCCAGCCGCCCTTGCCGCCGATGCAGCAGGTGAAACGGTCGCCGGGCTTGAGGTCGGCGACCAGCTCGCCGGTGTGGTCGTCGAAAAGCAGGGTGCCGGCGGGGACGGGGATGATGAGGTCCTCGCCGTCGCGTCCGTGGCACTGCTTGCCCAGGCCGGGCTGGCCGTCCTCGGCCTTGAACTCAACGACGCCGCGGAAGGAGAGGAGGGTGTTCAGCCCCTCGTCGACGGCGAAGACGACGTCGCCGCCCCGCCCCCCGTCGCCGCCCTTGGGGCCGCCCTTGGGGACGTACTTCTCTCGCATGAAGGCGACGCAACCGTCGCCGCCCTTGCCGGCGCGGACTTTGATCGTGGCGTGGTCGACGAACATTGGGGGATGATAGGAGCCGCGAGCGCGAGCGAGCGAAGAAGCGAGGAAATGCCGTACCAGCGGCCCCCTCGCTGACGCTCGGGGTCCGGTGCCATCCTTCGCTCGCTTGCGCTCGCGGCTCTTACGCCGCCAGCCGATAACGCCCTGTGGCGAACGTCGCGAGCAGCCGGTCCCTGTCCGCCGGCCGGCAGAACTCGTTGAACACCGCGGCCATCTTGACCGGCCCGGGCTCATCCTCATCCTCGATCCAGGCGACGGTGGCCATCACGTAGATCGCTCGGGCGTGGGCGTCCTTGCCCTTGCCGGCGGCGGTGGGCTCGGGGGCCCAGTCGGGGAGGTCGAGGCGGAGAGCCACGCGGGTGCCCGCGGGGATCGGCTCGTCGAGCTCGAACCGCATGCCGCCTTCGGAGATGTCGTAGGCGTGACCCTCGTTGCTGAAGGTCTTGTCGTGCAGCAGACGCACGGCCACCGGGGTGTAGGCCACCGGCAGAACGAAGCGCGTGAACCGGCGGCGGTCGATCTGGTGAGTCGCGTGGGGGGTGGTGGGCATCGTGCACCTTTCGTCCCGGCGGCGATTTCGCGTCCGTGCGCTTACCGGGCCAACCTCCTGTCGGCCCGATGACCGGGGGGACTTCAAGCCCGTCCTGGGCTTCACGTCAGATAACGCTCGAGGGACGCGGGGCGTTTCAGAAGAACTTCACCGGGACGACGTCTTGGGCCCCGAAGGGGCGCCGGGCTGTAGCCACGTCTATGAAGACCCGGGTCTTCATAGACGTGGCTACACACCTGCGCCCCTCCGGGGCGAAGAGGGCGTGGCCCGTGTGATCTGTGAGTTTGCCGCGTTCCCCGTGGTGAATCCGCTTCACTCTTCCGCCGGCGGCCTGAACACCATCTTCCGGTGCGGCGCCCCGGCCTCGGTGAATTCCGGCCCGTCGTACGTCCAGCCGAGGTTGTGGTAGAACTCGCCGGCGAAGTGCGGGGCGTGGCAGAACAGCTCTTTGAGGCCCAGCTCCGCGAACGCACGCCGTTCGACCTCGATCACCAGGCGCTTGCCGATCCCCTCCCCATGCCGCTGCGGGTCCACGGCCATCTGCATGAGCTTCCCCGACCCCGCCTTGGGAAACTCGGGCAGCAGAGTGCAGCACCCCACCACCCTCGGCCCGCTGGGGTGGTTGAACACCGCGATGAAGTGCTCGAACCGCTCCTCGAAGCCGGGGAAGTCCGCCCGGAAGCGGTCCATCGTGTAGGCCAGCGGCTTGAAGATGACCGCGTCGCGGAGGGCCAGCTCCTGCGGGTACAGCGGGTGGTCGGTCGTGATGCGGTGGTAGGAGATCACGCGGGGGTCGGAACGGGCGGGACGGCCGGCGGGTGCGTCTGCATGGGCATGGCGGGCGCGTCTATCGGTTCGGAATGGGCCGAACGCCCAGCCAAGGACGCAGAGGATAGCTGGTGAGCCGGCGGGCGTGCCAGAACTGCGCGGAGAGGAAGCGGTAGGCTGGGGGCGTGAGCTCGACCGACGGGAACGTGCTGCTCTGCGAGTCCTGCGGCTATTCGCTCGTCGGATTGGCGAGCGACGCCATCTGCCCCGAGTGCGGCGAGAGCGTGGCCATTTCCCTGCCGGGCGGGCGTCCCGGGTCGGCTTGGCAGCGCGCGAAGGGGGCGCGGCCGGCCGCGTGGTGCCGGACGAACTGGGGCGTGCTGCGCCGGGCTCGCGTGACGTTCTCCCAGGTGCGGCTGGGGCGGCCGCTTGGGGTGGGGCTGATGGGGCTGAACGCTCTGGCGACGCCGTGCCTGGCGATCGGGCTGTTGGTGATGGTGGCGTTCATCAAGTCCCGGATAGAGGGCGACCATGCCTGGTGGCTGTACTGGTCGGACGTCGCCGATCTGGCCCTGAGGGGCGGGCTCGCGACCGCGACGTGCCTGGCGGCGTGGCTCGTCTGCGTGCAGGTCGTGGGATTCGTGGGCGTGTGGTGCGGCTGGACGCGCCCGTGGGCTCGGGCGGCGGCCGTGTGCTCGCACGCCAGCGCCGTGTGGCTGGTATGGGGAGCGCTGGTGCCCGCGCTGTACGGGATCGCGATGGCGAGCATGCACATCTCGCTGAACAGCAACTACCGCGTGTACGCGGCGATCGAGAGAGTCGTGAACTTCGGCGTCGTGTACGCGTCGGTGCCGTTCTGCTTCGTGTGCTACGTGTGGCTCATCGTGCTGGGGACGCGCCGCTCCCTGGTACCGTCGGCCCTGCCGGCGGCGGATTCGCCGGGCGGTGGCCCGTGAGCGAAGTCGAGCTCAATGCGCTGCAGTGCGAGTCCTGCGGCTACTCCCTCGACGGCCTGGCCCCCGACGGCGCCTGCCCCGAGTGCGCCACCCCCATCGCCGACTCGCTCGTCGTCGAACGCATCGGCTCGGTGTGGCAGCGCGGCGCCGGCGGCGTGCTGCGCACCGCCATCGAAGCCGCGTGGCGCCCGCGCCGCATGATGCGACGCCTCCGCCCCGACGGGCCCCGAGACTGGCTGCTGATCACCGAGAGCATCCTGATCGCGACGGCGGTTCCGGCGCTGCTGATGGGCATGTCGGCGAACTGGCCGATCCCCGGCATGCGTGCGGGCGGCGGCTGGGGCTCCGGGCTGCTGACGGAGGTGCAGTGGTTGGCGAGGGCCGTGGAGGCCTGGCTCCTGCTCGCGGGGCTGCTCGGTCTCGTCGTGTACGGCAGCGTGGTGACGCACCGCCTGCGGGGCCTGCTGCGCTCGAGCGGACGCGACGACCGGGCCCGGGCGATCTGTGCGCACGCTTCGCTGGGGCTGGTGTGCGGAGCCGCGGTCGGCTGGGGCGCGATCGGGGTGATCGCCGTGCTCTCGCGCGTGCTCGGGGTGATGTCGTGGGGCGACGCGCTCGACAGGGCCACGGGAGCGGCCCTCAGCGGCCTGGCCGCCGGGGCCTGCTGGTTCGTGCTGCTGGTGGGTATGGGGATCGCGGTCAACGCCCGCGCGGCCCGCGGCGGGCGGGCCCGTTAGGCTCCTGTCGCGTGACCTCGATCGACCCCAAAGCGCTCCTCTGCGAATCCTGCGGCTACCCGCTCGTCGGGCTTGAGCCCGACGGCGCCTGCCCCGAGTGCGGCACCGACGTCGAGGCCTCGCTCCCCCAGCGCCGGCCCGGCTCCGCGTGGCAGCGGCGCGAATTCGGCGGGTGGTTAACGACGATCGCGGACTTCGCCGGCCACCCGCGTGAGGGCTTTCGCCGGATGGTGATCGAGTCCGAGCGCTCACTCTCGCTCATCTACGCGTCCACCGGCGTCGCCGCCCTGCTCGCCTCGACGCCGGTCATCGCGATCCAGTCGCTCGCCTGGTTCTTCGGCGGACGGGGCGCCGGGCTGGGACTGACTGCGGCGACCATCGGCGGCCTCTGGCTGCTCATGCTCGCCGCCGTCGGCATCGAGGCCCTCGGCATCCGTGCCTTCGCGCGACGCCACGGCTGGCGCGTCACCAGAGTGGTCGCCACCGCCGTCGTCGCCCACGCATGCGTCGGCTGGGTCGCCGGCGGCGTGGTCGTGGGCGGCGGAGTTTTCGTCGCCCTGCTCACCGGATTCATCTCCCAGTCGTCGATCGCGGGAGCCATCGGCCTCGCCGGTTTGGGTGCCGGCGCTCTGATCGGCCTCCTCTGGTTCGAGATCCTCGTGTACGTGGGCGTGCGCCAGTGCCGCTTTGCGAATCCACCGGGGGCCGGGGAGCGGGACGATCGCGGCCTGGCGGGGCGAGCGGGTGCTGACGACGTCGGCGTGTAGACGCCGCCCGCAACCGGGCGCGCAACGCGGCGGTATGTGTCTCGTCGTCGACGCGGGCGCAGGATGACGCGACGCGTAGGATGGCGACGCTCGGCCGTTTGGCCGGCAACGACAAGCCACGACGCGCGCAGGGTGTGCCCACACGCTCCCCTTCCGCTCTCCCGCCGCTATGAGTGAACGACCGTGACGACGCCTCCCGCAACAACCGACCGACCGGCGCCCCAGGCACCGGCGCCGGGCGACCGGGACCACGAGCGCGGCCGAACTCTCGCCGAGGATCTCGCCAAGGCCGGCGGGGCTCGCCCCTCCGCCCTGGGCGTCCTGCGCCACGGCTTCTTCCGCACCGTCTGGATCGCGGCCTTCTTCTCCAACGTCGGCACGTGGATGGAGAGCGTCGGCGTGCGCTGGCTGGTGGCCGACCAGACCCACTCGCCCATCATGGCCGCGAACCTCGCGATCGCCCAGATGGCCCCGATCTTCTGCCTCGGCCTCATCGGCGGGCTCACCGCCGACCGCGTCAACCGCAAGCGGCTCCTCCTGGGGACCCAGGCGCTGCTCATGCTCATCGCCGGCGTGCTCACGGCCTGCGCCGCCATGCGCTGGACCGACCCCTGGCTCCTCATCGGCATCTCCCTCGCCCAGGGTGTCACCCTCGCCTTTAACTTCCCCGCGTGGCAGGTGCTCACCCCGCGACTGGTGCCGCGTGATGAACTCACCCGCGCCATCCAGCTCAACGGCGTGCAGTTCAACCTCGCCCGCGTCGTCGGGCCAGCCGCCGCCGGCCTGATGATGGCCTCGCACCCCCAGCACGGCGTAACCGCCCTGTTCCTCCTCAACACGCTCAGCTTCCTCGGCGTGATCATCGCGGTCTCGCGCACGCCCGACGCCCCGCCGGTGGTGAAGAAGGAAGACGCGCGGGCGCCGTGGGTCGACATCCGCGAGGCGATCGGCTTCGCCTTCGGCCACAAGGGCCCGCGGGCGGTGATGCTCGCGATCGTGACCTTCAGCCTCCTCGCCGGGCCGCTCCTGCCGATGCTCCCACTCCTGGTGGTGAAGGTCTACGGGGCGAAGGAGAGCGAGTACGGCTCGCTCGTGGCGGTGATGGGGATCGGTGCGGTGCTGGGCGGCTTGAGCCTGCGATACATCCCCCGGTGGTACCCGCGCCACCATTTCATCCCGCTGGCAGTAACGCTCGGGGGCGTGAGCATCCTGGGCCTGTCCGCGTGCACGGCCCTCTGGCAGGCCCTGGTCGTCATGTTCTTCTGCGGCACCTTCTGGATGTGGAGCTTCAACTCCTCGATGGCCGCCCTGCAGATGCTCGTGCCCGACCGCATGCGCGGCCGCGTGATGAGCCTCTCCAACGTCGTCAGCTTCGGCGCCACGCCGCTGGGGACGATGCTCGCCGGCCTGATCGCGGAGTTCGTCGCCGGCCGCGACGCCGACGGCCAGCCGACCGGGCGCGGCATCCAGATCGCCCTCGCCGGCCTCGCGGCCACCCTGGTGTGCCTGGGAATGGCCATGCTGATCTGGCGCACACCCGAGGTCGACGGCCTGCGCCCCGGCGAGGCCGGCCACGCACGGCGCCCGGGGCTCTTGCGCGGAATCACGGGGCTCACCCACCGGCCGCGCAGCGGCCGGAACGATCGGTAACGAGCCGTGAGCGCAAGCTCACGGTGAACCGCTCCGGGTCCGGTTGTTTCGGTACTCTCTACGCCGTCCCGCAACGGTGCCTTCACCGTGAGTTCGCGCTCACGGCTCGTTCAGTCCGTCAATACACCAGCACCGAATGCACATCCGCAAACGGCTTGAACCGATCGCGCCCGCGCAGGCTCGCCAGCTCCATCAGCACCGTAACCCCGACGATGGTCGCGCTGAGCGACTTGACCAGCTCGCAGCACGCGTGCATCGTGCCGCCGGTGGCAAGCAGGTCGTCGACGAGCAGCACGCGCTGCCCGGGCGTGATGGCGTCGGCGTGGATTTCAAGGGCGTCCGACCCGTACTCGAGGGCGTACTCGAAGCGAGACTTTTTGGCCGGCAGCTTGCCCGGCTTGCGCGCCGGCACGAAGCCGGCCGAAAGGGCCTGCGCCAGCGCGATCCCGAAGATGAACCCCCGCGACTCGGCCCCGACCACGAGGTCGACGTGCGACGAGCGGTACGGGTTCGCCATCAGCTCGACCGACAGGGCCAGCGCCGCCGGGTCGCGGATCAACGGCGTGAAATCGCGAAAGAGAATCCCCGGCTTGGGAAAGTCGGGCACATCGCGGATGAGCGAGCGGAGGCGGGCGAGGGGGTCGGGGGCGGGGGAGGGGGAGGGGGCGGCTAGAGGCATGGGACGGGACGGTAGCCGGGGCAACGCGGAACAGCGGAACATGCAGCAACGCGGAACATCCGGAACCCGCGGGCCTTGATGTTCCACTGTTCCACTGTTCCACTGTTCCGCGTTCCGCGTTCTCTCCCGCTATCCTCCCGCATGGCCAAGGAGTCCCGCTCAACCTCCAAGCTCGAGATCGTCGAACCCATCGGCGCCCGCGTGCTCATCCGCAAGGACGAGGACAAGAAGCAGACCAAGGCGGGCATCCACCTTCCCGACAAGATCGAGATTCCAACCTTGACAGGACGAGTAGTCGCGATCTCGACGCAGGTGGACAAGGACGAGAACTACCCCATCAAGCGCTACGACCGCGTCCTGTTCAACCCCAAGCACGCGATCCCGGTCGAGTTCGAGGGCGACAACCGACTTTTCGTGATACCGGTCGAGGATGTGGTGGCGGTGTTCCGCAGCGGCCCGGAAGAGTGATCCGATCCGAGCCTCGTGCGCAAGCGGGAGGTCCTGTGCGCAGGTGTGTCCAACACCTCCCGCTCGCGCGGGAGGCTCGGATCAGTCTGCGTCCGCTTCACGCTTGAGATCTCGCACCAGATCAAACGCCGCCAGCGGCGTGAGCGCGTCGAGATTGGCCTCACGCAGCCGCTTCACCACCGGGTGCTCCATGTACTCCGTGAACAGCCCCATCTGCCCCGAGCTTGTGCGCGGCGGTGGTGACGGCTTGCCCCCGATCGCCTCCGCATCGTGCTGCACGCTGAGCGAGTCCAGCACTTCGCGGGCGCGGGCGAGCGTTGGCTCGGGAAGCCCCGCTAGTTTCGCCACGTGCACGCCGTAGCTTCGGTCGGTGCGCCCAGGCAGGATGCGGTGCAGGAACACCACGTCGCCCTTGTGCTCGCGCACGGCCACGTGCAGGTTCGCCACCTGACCCGGCATCGTGGTCGCGAGCTGCGTCAGCTCGTGATAGTGCGTGGCAAAGAGCGTGCGCGGCGCAGGGGGTGCGGCGGGTGGCATGCTCAAGCCGCTTTGGGCTTGAGCATGTGCCCCCCCCCCACTCCCCGCCAGCGTCTCCGCGATCGCCCACGCCAGGCTCAGCCCGTCAAGCGTCGACGTCCCGCGCCCGATCTCATCAAGCACCACGAGCGAACGTGCCGTCGCGTGGTGCAGGATCCGCGCCGTCTCCGTCATCTCCACCATGAACGTCGACTGCCCCGCGTGCAGCGCATCGTCCGCCCCGACACGCGTGAAGATCCGGTCCGTGAGCCCGATCGTCGCGGCCGCCGCCGGCACAAAGCTCCCGACGTGCGCCAGCAGCACCAGCAGGGCCGTCTGCCGGATGAACGTGCTCTTGCCGGCCATGTTCGGCCCGGTGATGAGGGCGAGGGCCGGGGTGGGATCCCTCTTCTCGTCGACCCCGCCCAGCATGAGATCGTTCGGCACAAACGATGTTCCAAGCAGCTCGTCGAGCACCGGGTGGCGCCCCTGGTCAATGCGCAGCACCGGCTCGTCGACGATCGTCGGCCGCACCCACCCGCGCCGCGACGCCTTGTCCGCGAGGCACGCGAGCGCGTCCAGCTCGGCGCAGGCGTCCGCATACGCGGTGATCCGATCCAGCAGCCCGGCCGCCGCGTGGCACAGCTCGTCGAACATCGCCTGCTCGCGCCCCACCGCCGCGTCCTGCGCGTGCGTCACCTTGTCCTCGAACTGCTTGAGCTCGGGCGTGATGTACCGCTCGGCGTTCGTGAGCGTCTGGCGCCGCGAGAAGCTCGCGGGGGGGGGGGCCGACTTCGCCTGGCTCTTGGTCAGCTCGATGTAGTACCCGAAGATCTTGTTGAACCCGACCTTGATCCCCGGCAGGTTGTGCTCGGCCACCAGTCGGGCCTGGTACTCGCTCAGCCACGCCCCCGCGTCGCGCTGCAGCAGCCGAGCCTCGTCGAGCGCGGCATCAACGCCGTCCTTGAACAGCCCGCCCTCGCGCAGGTGCATCGGCGGGGCCTCGACGCAGGTCTCGATCACGCGCCGGGTAAACGCGCCGAGCGGCTCGGCCGCGGCCAGAATCCTCGCCCGCCAGTCCGCCAGCGACGGAGCATTGTCAAGCGCCGCGGCGATCGACGCAGACTGTGCCAGCGACTTCGCCAGCGCCACGATGTCCCGCGGCGTCGCCCGATCGAGCGAAAGCCGTGCCGCGATCCGCGTGACGTCCTGTACACGCTCGAGGGCCGTGGTGAGACCCGCCGCCGCCCGCCGGTCCGACACCAGCACGCTCACCGCCTTCTGCCGCCGCTCGATCGCCCCCCGATCACGCAACGGTCGGCACAGCCAATCCCGCAGCAACCGCTTGCCCATCGGCGTCGCGCACCCGCCCCCGGTCGTGGAACTGATGAACACCCCCAGCAGCGACCCCGCGAGCGCGTCGCTCTCGGCAACTCCCGCCCCCGCGCGGATTGTCCGGAGCACTTCCAGCGCCCGCAGCGTCGTGTGGTCAAGCGTGAGGTACAACCCCGGGTCGTCCCGCCGCGGCGGCGACAGGTGCACCAGCGTCCGCGTCCCGCGCCGCGCAGCCTCACCCGACCCCGCGGTGACGCCGCCCCCCGGCTGCGTCTCGATGAGATACCGCAGCACCGCCCCGGCCGCCGGCAGACACGGATCGGCGTCTTCGACCCCAAACCCCGCGAGCGTCTTGACGCCGAAGTGCTCGAGCAGCACTTCGCGCGCCTCGGCCGAACGGAACTGCCACGCGGGCCGGGGCGTCCCCGCTGCACCGCTCGCCTTGAGCACCGTGTCCACACGCGGCGCAACCTTCGCGTCCGCCGTCTCGGCGTACAGCACCTCCGCCACGCTGCGACGCACAAGCTCGTCCGCAAGCGACTCGTGCGGGCACTCCACCAGCGTGAACTCGCCCGTCGAGAGGTCCGCCACCGCGAGCACGGCCCGCGACCGGTCGCCCGGCTCAATAAAGCTCACGGCCGCGAGCCGCGCGGACGACTGAGCCTCCACCAGCGACTCGTCGATCAGCGTGCCCGGTGTAAGCACCCGCGTCACCGCCCGCTCGATGATGCTCTTCCCCCCCGCCCCCCCCACTGCCGCCGCCTGGGCCGCCTCCTGCACCTGATCGCACACCGCGACCCGGAACCCCTTCGCGAGCAACCGCCTCAGGTACGTCTCGAGTTGGTGATACGGCATGCCGCACATCGGCACGCCCTCGGTCCGCTGCGTCAGCGTGAGCCCGATCGCACGGCTCACCGTCACCGCGTCCTCATCGAACATCTCATAGAAGTCCCCGATCCGGAACAGCAGCACGCACCCCGGGTGGGCCTTCTTGAACCGCAAGTACTGCCGCATCCCCGGCGTGGCCCGCGGATCGGACCCCGACCCCCTTACCACTACCGGCGAGGCGGGAGCAGCAGACGGCGGCGGCGTGGTTGGGCCCGTGGACGTGGGGGGCGGGGTCACGCTTCGACTGTAGAAGTCCCGTGCCACCGAGATCGGCTTTGCGATCTCGGTGCTCTGGCCGACCCTGACTGTCCCCTCGGGATTCTTCCTCCTGTCGGTTGTTCCCGTTGTATCCTGCCGCCATGCATCGACTTGGCGTCTGCTCATGGTCGCTCCGCCCAACCGGCCCCGATGATCTCGCCGACAAGGTCCGTGCCTGCGGGCTGCGGGCCGTCCAGCTCGGGCTGGGGCCGATCGCGAAAGGTGACTGGGACCTCGAAGGCACGAAGACCGCCCTCGGCCGCGCCGGCATCGGCGTCCTCAGCGGCATGCTCGCGTTCGACGGCGAGGACTACACCACCCTCGACACCATCCGCGACACCGGCGGCGTTCGCCCGGACGCGCCGTGGAACGACAACCTCGCCCTCGCCCGGGCCGTGGCCGACGTCGCCCAGCAGGCCCAGATCCGGATGGTGACGTTCCACGCCGGAGTTCTGCCGCACGAAGGCGGGCTGCGGCGCGTGATCCTCGACCGCATCGCCCGCGTCGTCGACGAATTCACCTCCCGCGGCGTCGCGGTCTCGCTCGAAACCGGCCAGGAGACCGCCGACACCCTCCTCGAAGTCCTCGCCGACCTCGACGCGATGGGCGCCGGCCCCGTCGGTGTGAACTTCGACCCCGCCAACATGATCCTCTACGGCATGGGCGAGCCCGTGCCGTCCCTCGAGCAGCTCGCACGCCATGTGCGCCAGATCCACATCAAGGACGCCGTCCCCGCCAAGGTCCGCGGCAACTGGGGCGAGGAAACTCCGGCCGGGGCGGGCGCCGTCGACTGGGCAAAGTTCTTCGCCGTGGTCACAAAGCGGCTCCCGCGCGTGAGCCTCGTGATCGAGCGCGAGGGCGGCGAGACGCGGGTGGACGACGTGTGCCGCGCCCGCGCCGTGGTCGGCTCGCTCGTCGCGGACGCGACCGACGATCCCTCGCCCAGACCCGTCGGCGTCGGCGTGCTCGGGCTGGGGTTCATGGGTCAGCGCCATGTGCTCGCGTACAACGCCGCCGCCCGCGACGGGCACCCGTGCAAGGTCGTCGGCGTGTGCGACCCCAACCCGGATCGCCTGAGCGGGCGCGCGAGCAACGCGGGAAACATCGCCGCGGGGGCCGAGGCCTCCCCCGCGCTCTTTGAGCCGGCGCTGGTTCGAGCCACAACCGACTTCGATCACCTGCTCGCCGATCCCGCGGTCGATCTCGTGAGCGTGTGCACCTACACCGACACCCACGTCGGCCTCGCGCTGCGGGCCCTGGCCGCCGGCAAGCACGTGCTCGTCGAGAAGCCGGTGGCCACCGACTCCGCGAGCGTCGAGCGCCTCGTCACCGCGGCCCGCTCGGCCGGACGCGTCTGCATGCCCGGCATGTGCATGCGATTCTGGCCCGGATGGGACTGGCTCCGCTCGGCGATCCGCTCCGGCCGTTACGGACCCCTCCACAGCGCAAGCTTCATCCGCGGCGGCGCCCGCCCCGGATGGAACGAGTTCTACGCCGACTTCGGCCGCTCCGGCGGCCCCATGTTCGACCTGCACGTCCACGATGTCGACGTGATCTCGTGGTGCCTGGGAACGCCGTCGGAAGTGGCGTGCAGCGGCGACCGCTTGCACTTCACGACGCTGTACCGCTTCGACTCCCCTTCCGGGTGCCCCGGCGGAGCTTTGTCCGCCGGGCGTTACGCTCCGCCCCCCCCACCCCACGTGAGCGCCGAGTGCGGCTGGGATTACACGCCCACCTCCGGCTTCCGCATGCGGTACACCTGCGTGTTCGAGCACGCAACCGCCGAGTTCGACCTGATGCGCTCGCCCTCGCTCGTGCTGCACACCGCCGAGAGTTCCGGCGCCGTCGAACTCCCCGCGGGCACCGGGTACGACGGCGAGATCCGCCACCTCGTCGAGCTCCTCGCCGCCGGCGGCCAGCGCCCGATCGCGTCGCTCGAAGAGGCCGCCCAGGTCATCCGCGTGATCGAGGCCGAACGCGAGTCGCTTGCCAAGGGAGCGTGGGTGAACTGCTGACTCGCGCACCGTGTTGCCGACTCACTCACCGAACGCCTGACTCGCTCACCCTCTTCAGGCTGAAAGCCTGACAGAAAGTAGCCGGGGGTGGAGCGAGGCTCTGCGAGCGACACCCCCGGAAAAGCTCCCATTCCCTGTATTTCGTCTTTGCTCTTCCGCACGCCGAAGGCGTGCTCGAACGGTCGCCGCGAGCAACAACCACGCCGCCACACCAACTTATCGCGCCCCCTCGATCTCCGATCTCACAACCGTCCCATCCGCCCCGCGTCGCTCCACGATCGCCCGCGATCCCGGAAACTGCCCGAGCATCCGCGCAACCGCGTCCTCCGACTCCCCGCGCGAGAGCATCACCACCGCCGCCGTATCCAGCGCATCGGCCCACTCCCCCCGCGCCGAGATCACCGTGACCATCACCCCGCCCGGTGTCCCCAGCGCCGTCCGCGGGTCGACGATGTGCGAGTACCGCCGCCCCCCCACCCCGCCGATCTCGACGAACTGCTCCATGTCCCCCGACGTCGACACCGCGCAGTTGTGCAGCTCAAGCGTGACCTCGTCGTCGCCGCCGCTCGCCGCCGACGACACCTCGATCTTCCAGCCGTTCGTCCCTTTCGGCGCATCGCCCAACGCGATGTCGCCCGACAGCGCCACCATCACCCCTCCGAACCCCGCGCCGCGCAGCTGCATCGCGGCCCGCTGCACCGCGAACCCCTTGCCGATCCCCCCCAGGTCCAGCCGCATCCCCGCCCGCGCGAGCCGCACCGTCCCCGCCGAGCGGTCGACTTCCACATCGCGCCAGTTCACGAGCCGGCGCACCGCCGCGATCTCCTCCTCCGGCGGCAGCGCCCGCACATCCCGCACCCGTCGCCATAGCTGGGACGCCGGCCCGATCGTCGCGTCGAACGCCCCGTCGCTTGCCAGCGACACCTCCCGCGCCACCTCGAGCGCCGTCACCAGCGACCCCGCCACCTTCACCGCCGCCCCCCCCGCCGCCGCGTTCACGCGGCTCAGATCGCTGTCCACCCGGTAGTCGCTCATCGCCGCGTCGTAGGACTCGAGCAGCTTGAACGCCCGCTCGATCGCCTTCTCGGCGTGCTCCTCGTCCCCCACGCCGAACTCCACGACGATCCGAGCGGGTACCCCCATGCACAACCGGGTACGCTCGATCCGCGTACGCTCGGTCTCGGCATTGACCGGTATCGTGGCCTCGTATTCGGCCTTGGGCCTTTGGATCGAGGGCGCGTAGCACGCCCCCGTCATCCAGCCTACACCGAGCAGCCCCAGCACGATTCCCCCGAGGATAACCGCACGGATGAACACGTTCCTCTCGTCGCTCATGATGACGTTCCCGCTCGCGTGCCAGCCCGCGGCCCCGGCGGCTTCCCCTCAGACAGCGCCGCCCGCCGCGCCGAGTGTACCGGCGGCGACGCCATCGCCCAAACTCACCGCCGGCCCGTCCGGCCCAATCACCGTGACCGTCCCGACCTCCGGCTACAAGCTCAACTTCGCTCCCATCCCCGGCGACCCCGCCAAGGGGATCGACCCCCTGTGGATGTGCACGACCGAGATCGTGTGGGACGCCTTCGACGTCTACGTCTTCAAGCTCGACGTGCCGGAAGACCAGCGTGGCGGCTCGGGGGGGGGCGACGCCAAGACCCACCCGAGCAAGCCGTATCTCCCGCCAGACCGCGGCTTCGGCCACGCCGGGTTCGCGACGATCAGCGTCACCTACCGCGCGGCCGAGGGATTCTGCGCGTGGCTGAGCGACAAGGCCAAGATGCACTTCCGCCTCGCGACCGAAGACGAGTGGGAGCACGCCGCGGCAGCGGGTCAGCCCGCCACGCCCGGCGGCGCGACCTACGGCATCGAGGGCGGCCTCGACAAGCTCCCCGACTACGCCTGGTTCAAGGACAACGCCGGCGCCCAGCCGCACGCCGTCGCGCAGAAGCAGCCCAACGCGTGGGGTCTCTTCGACATGCACGGCAACGTCAGCGAGTGGGTCAAGGGCCGCGACGGCAAGCCCGCCGTCAAGGGCGGGTCCTACCTGGACCCCGCCGAGAATCTCGCGACCGCGTGGCGGTCCCCGCAGCAGTCGGCATGGAACATGAGCGACCCCCAGGTCCCCAAGAGCCGCTGGTGGCTCAGCGATGCCCCTTTCGTCGGCTTCCGCATCGTCTGCGACCCCAAGCCGCGTCCCGACGCGCCCGCAACCCCCGCGAAGTAGCCCCTCGCGTCCGCGTCCTCTCCATTCACCGTTCACCATTCACCACTCACTCCCGGGTCCTCACCATGTCCATCACCCGTCGTGCGTTCGTCAAGACTGCCGCGGCCGCGAGTGCGGCGGGCCTGGTTGTTCCCTCGGCGCTCGCCGCCCGGGCCTACGCGGGCGGGTCCGACCGCCTGCGCATCGGCGTCATCGGCTGCGGCGGGCGCGGCACCGGCGCGGCCGTGCAGGCCCTGCACGCCGACCCCGGGTGCGTGCTCGTCTCGATGGGCGATGTCTTCGCCGACCGGCTCACGGCGAGCATCGCGGGAATCACCGAAGAGATGGGCGACGCGGCGAGCAAGCAGATCGACGTCCCCGGGTCGCGCCGCTTCCTCGGGTTTGACTGTCACCAGCGGGTGATCGACTCGGGCGTCGACGTCGTGCTGCTGACGAGCTACCCGCAGTTCCGACCCGGGCACCTGAAGGCCGCGGTCGAGGCGAAGAAGCACGTCTTCGCCGAGAAGCCCCTCGGCGTCGACGGCCCCGGCGTCCGCTCCGTCCTCGCGTCGGCCGCGATCGCCAAGGCGAACAACACGGCTCTGCTCGTCGGCTTCTGCTGGCGGTACAACCAGGGGATGAGGGCGACGTTCGACAAGATCAATGGTGGCGGCATTGGGCGCGTCATCACGGCCCACACGACGTATCACACTTCGACGCTGACCAAGCGCCCGCGCCAACCCGAGTGGTCGGACATGGAGTTCCAGCTCCGCAACTGGTGGCACTTCACGTGGGTGTCGGGGGATCACATCGTCGAGCAGGCCGTGCACTCGATTGACCGGCTCGCGTGGGCGATGAACGACCGGACCCCGACGAAGTGCATCTGTCTGGGCGGACGAGCGGCTCGCACAGGCCCCGAGAGCGGCAACGTCTACGACCACTTCGCCGCCGTGTACGAGTACGCCGACGGCTCGCGGGCGTTCCACACCACGCGCCAGATCGACGGCACGCCGAGCGACAACAGCGACTACGTCTACGGCTCGGACGGGGCCGCCACCATCAACGGATGGGTCCCCACGTACCAGCTCCGCGACCCCGACGGCAAGGAGAAGTGGAAGTTCGACGGTGAGGTCACCGACATGTACCAGAACGAGCACGATGAGCTGTTCAAGTCGATCCGCGCGGGGGCGCCGATCAACGACGCCCAGCGCGGGGCGAACAGCAGCTTGATGGCGATCATGGCCCGCATGGCCGCGTACACCGGCCAGACCGTGACCTGGGAGCAGGCGCTCAACTCGCAGGAAGACCTGTCGCCGCCGAGCTACGCGTTCGGCCCGCTGCCGACGCCGGAGATCGCGGTGCCGGGGAAGACCAAGTTTCGATAACTGCCTTGGGTGCCACTACCCGCGGCTTTGAGCGGGTAGTGCTCTTTGTTTGACGCGTGACGACCACAGCACTACCGGCCCAAAGCGGCCGGTAGTGGCACCCATCCCGTCCTCCGCTCGCCCACGCCAACAATCCCCTCATGCCCCTGCACTGCACCTCATGCGGCTACCCCGCCCCGCAGACACTCACCTGTCCCGAGTGCGGTCGTCACGACTTTGAAACCCCCGGACTCTCCGCCGCACGCCGCGGGTGGCCGCTGCTGATCGCGTTCGTGCTGCTTCACGGAGCCTCGAAGTTGTTCGGCATGGCGCATGCGGTGCTCGACTACCACGCATCGATGAAGAACTTCGCGCTGCAGACGGCGACCACGCAGAACCCGCGCGTCGTCCCGACACTGTGGATGAGCACGAAAGAGTGGGCCGGTTTCTGGACCGTGACAAGCGTGGTCGCGCTCGCGGCGTTCCTGGCCGGGAGCATCGTGCTCATCTTCGCGATCGCGATTCCCCGTCACCGGGCCCGCCTCACGCTCATCGGCGTGCTGCTGTGCATGGTGACTCTCGGCGTGAGCCTCTACAACAGCATCGCGCAGATCGTGACGCTTCTGTCATGATCCCGGCTCTGATCGATAAGAGCCAGGAGCGGGAGCGACTGGCCACGGCGATGGCGATTGCGCAAGCGACATCGCCGTGGCCGGGCGCTTCCGCTTCCGGCTCTCATCATCCACTCGCTCGCGCTCGCGTCTCCTACTTCACCGGCACCAGCCGGATCACCTTGTCCGGCCCGTTGAGCACCACATAGATGGAACCGTCCGGCCCCACGGCCGTGTCGCGCACGCGCCCAAGGCCCTTGAGCAGTTCCTCGCGCTCGACCAGTTCGCCGGTGGCATCGTTCCCCGTCCCCGTCCCCGTCCCCGTCACCTTGAACCGGAAGCGGTCGACGGTGGCCCCCGAGAGCCCGCCCGCGACAAGGTCCCCGTTCCACATCGGAAACGCGTCGCCGCGGATCAGGTCCAGCCCGCACGCGCCAACCGAGGGCAGCCACAGCGCCGACGGCATCACAACCGGGCCGCCCGGCAGAACCTTCTCTTTGTCCGGGTCCATCCACGGCGTCCACTGCGGGGCGCCGTTGTAGTTGATCGCGAACGCGACGAGTGGCCAGCCGTAGTTGCGGCCCTTGAGGATGAGATTCACCTCGTCACCGCCCCGCGGCCCGTGCTCGGTGTCCCAGAGGTTGCCGCTGGCATCGAGCACGAGACCCTGCGGGTTGCGGTGGCCGAAGGACCAGATGCTCGGATACGCATCCGGTGTCTTGACGAAGGGGTTGTCCGCGGGGATCTTGCCGTCGTCCCAGACGCGGTGGACCTTGCCGTTGGGCAGTGACAGGTTCTGGGCGTTCTCGCCGCGCCCGCGTTCGCCGATGCTGAAGTACAGGTGATAGCGGCCGGCCGCGTCCGCGGCGTCGGGCTTCTTGAACACCAGGCGAGATCCGAAGTGGATCCCGCTGTTGACGTAGTGCTCCTTCTTCGCCTCGAAGATGGTCTCCTGGTCCACCCACGCGCCGTCCTTGATGCGCCCGCGGACGATCTTCGTCATCGCCGGCCCCGAGTTCTTGCCGTCGCGCGGGTCGGAGTACGAGAGATAGATCCACGTGTTCCGCGCCCAATCCGGGTGCACGGCCACGTCCATCAGCCCGCCCTGTCCATCCTCGCGCACCGTGGGTGTGCCCTTGATGGGCGCCGACAGAACGCCGCCGCTGAAGACCTGGAGCTGCCCCGGCCGGTTGGTCACGAGCATCGAGCCGTCGGGGAGCCAGTCGACGCCCCACGGGACGTCGAGGCCGGCCTTCTCGTCGATGACGGTCTCGAGCTTGAACTTGGTGTGCTGAGTCGTGTAGACGCCGTCGGCGTCGGGCTTGGGGTTGCCCTCGCGCTTGCGGAGGTCCTGCTCGCGGAGTTCGTGGAGGTAGACCACCAGGCCCCAGATCTGCGGGTCGGTGAGGGTCTGGCCGTAGGGGTCCATGCCGTCTTCGGGGAGGCCGTTCTTGATGGCGTTGAAGAAGTCGCGGTCGGTGCTGCCGTGCTTCCACTCGTTGTCGAGGAGGCTCTTGGCGTTCCCGCCCTTGCCGTTGGCGCCGTGGCACGTGACGCAGTTGTTCTTCCAGAGGGTCTCGACGCTCTGGGCGAGGGCGGGGGCGGCACCCGAGAGCGCGAGGGCTGACGCGACGGCAAAGAGGGCGGTGCGGGGGGGGCGCATATGGACCGATGGTACCGGCACGGCGACGGGCGGCGGCAATACCGACACTCAGCCGCGTCGATCTTCGCTCACGGAGATCACCAGCCCGTCCGGGTCGGCATCCTGGGCGATTCGCGCGCCAAACAGGTCCTTGGGGGGCTGGAGGCAGGGGACGTTCGCCGCGAGCATCCGCTTGTGGAACTCGTCGACGCTCGGGACGCCCAGGCCCGGACGGCTCGGGACCCCGGGGGGGGTGTCGCGTTGAGATCCGGATTCATCGGCCCGGTGCAGGGCGAGGGTCGCGCCCTCTGTGCCGAACTCGGTCCAGTGCGAGGTCTCGAACCGCAGGGGCATGCCGAGCACGTCGCGATAGACCGCGACGGAGCGCTTCATGTCGCTGACGAAGACGATGGCGTAGCTGACGCGCATGTCCGGTGCTCCCGGGGGTTCACGCGGCGCGGGGTGTGTGCGCGTACGGTAGCCCGCCGTGATTTCCATGCTCGCGTCAAGCCCGCCGAATCCTGCTGCGACCGGCGTCCTGCCCGTCGTGCTCGAGTGGGCGTTGCCCGCGGCGGCCCTGGTCGCGATCGTGGCCGCGTACCTCTTCCTGCGTCACCGGCTGCTCGGGCGATTGCGCGGTCACGCCGCCAAGACGAGCGCCCGGTGGGACGACCTGCTCGTCGACCTGCTGGCGAGCCTGCGGACATGGCTGCTGCTGCCGCCCCTGATCTACGCGGCGGCGCATGTGCTGGTCCCGCCGCTGTGGCTCGACAAGGCCCTGCACATCCTGGCGGTGACGTGCCTCGCCGTGCAGACGCTGCTGACGCTCAAAGTGGTGATCGACGCGGGGATCAACGAGCTGGTCCGCCGGTCCAACCGCGGCGGCGACGGGTACAACGCCGGGCTTTCGAGCAGCGTGACCGTGATCCGGGTGATGCTGCTGGGCGTGGCCGCGGCCCTGGCCGCGCTGGCCGCGCTCGACAACATGAACGTCTCCGTCACGCCGATGCTCACGGGGCTCGGCATCGGCGGCGTTGCGGTGGCGCTCGCGGTGCAGAGCATCCTGAGCGACCTGTTCGGCTCGCTGACGATCATCCTGGACAAGCCGTTCGTGGTGGGCGACTACATCGTGGTGGGCCGTCAGGAGGGGACGGTCGAGCAGATCGGCATCAAGACCACGCGCGTCCGGGCCCTGTCGGGCGAGCAGCTCGTGTTCTCGAACAGCGACCTCCTGTCGAGCCGCGTGCAGAATTTCAAGAGGATGCAGCAGCGCCGCGTGGCGTACACGTTCTCCGTGGCGGCATCGACGCCCACGGAAAAGATCCGGCGCGTGCCGGAGATTGTCCAACGCCAGTTCGAGAACCAGGGCACGGCACGCCTCGAACGCTGCACCATGACGATCGTGAGCGACACGTACCTGGGATTCGAGATTGTCTACACGATGCTGAAGCCCGACTCGGGCGAGTACATGGAGTTCCAGCAGGAGATGGTGATCGGGATGATCGACGGCCTGCGGCGCGAAGACATCGCGCTGGGCGCACGCCCGGCGGCGCTGCCGGCTTGAGGGCGGAGAGCGCCTGTGGGCCGCACTCGCTCCTAGTGTAGTGTTTCACACAGATTCCACCATATCGAGCGACTTCCGTGCGCGGCG
>CAZMCC010000035.1:0-34843 GCA_964564695.1 uncultured Phycisphaeraceae bacterium
TGCTGCTCGTGGTCGGCCCAGGCCCACTCGAGGGGGACCGTCTTGCGCTTGGTCGGGTCGGTGACGGAGACGGCCTCGATGATCACGCCGCTGAGCACGGCGTTGCCGTTCTCGGAACGACCGACGAGGTTGTGAGGCAGCGAGGGATCGGTGAGGGCTTCGAGGGAGATGAGGCGCAGGCCGACGGCGTCGGTGCGCAGGGTGATGACGTGCTCGTCCCGGTCGGGGTTGGGGCCGGAGGCGAGGACGGAGCCGTCGGTCTGGATCGTCAGGGTCGCGGCGCCTGAGGCCTTGATGGTCTGGGTCGGGGCCCACGCGATGCCGGAGCGAGCGGGGAGGCCGGCGAGGAAGGCGGCCCGCTGCGAATCTTCTTCGGGGGCGGGGGCGTCGAGGTCATTCTTGGCCGCGGCGATCTGGTCGCGGAGGGTGGAGAGGGCCTGGTCCTGCTCGGCGCTGGGGACGGCGATGAAGGGCTCGAAGGCGCGGTTGGAGTCGGGGAGCTGCGAATAGAGCCCGGGTTCCTCGACGGAGTTGAAGAAGGCGTAGAGGCTGTAGAAATCGGATTGGGAGACGGGATCGAACTTGTGGTCGTGGCAGCGGGCGCAGCCGAGGGTGAGGCCGAGGAAGACCGAGCCGGTGGTGGCGGTGCGGTCGACGGCGTATTCGACGAGATACTCGTCGGCGATGGCGCCGCCCTCGTCGGTCATGACGTGGTTGCGGTTGAAGCCGCTGGCGATCTTCTGGGCCTGGGTCGCGCCGGGGATGAGGTCGCCGGCGAGCTGCTCGGTGAGGAAGCGGTCGAAGGGCATGTTGTCGCGGAGGGCGGCGAGGACCCAATCGCGCCACGGCCAGATCTGGCGGCCCGCGTCGGTGTGGATGCCGTTGGTGTCGGCGTATCGGGCCGCGTCGAGCCAGGGGCCGGCCATGCGCTCGGCGTAGCGCGTGCGGTAGGGCTCGGTGGTGAGGAGGCGGTCGACGAGGAGCTCGTACGCGTCGGGGCGGGTGTCGGCGAGGAACTCGTTGATCTCGTCGGGAGTCGGGGGAAGGCCGGTGAGGTCGAGGAAGACGCGACGGATGAGCGTGGGCTTGTCGGCCTCGGGGGACGGCGTGACGCCCTCCTTCTCAAGGCGCGCGAGGATGAAGCGGTCGATGGGGTTGCGGTACCACGCGGCGTCGCGCACCGCGGGAAGCGCGGGACGCGCGGGGGACACGAAGGCCCAGTGCGGCTCGTAGGGGGCGCCGTCGTTGATCCAACGGCGGACGAGCTCCTGCTCCTCGTCGGAGAGCGAGCGCTTGTTCGCGCTGGGCGGGGGCATCTGGTCTTCGGGGTCGTGGCTGGTGACCCGGCGCCAGAGCTCGCTTTTGTCGGGATCACCCGGGACGACGACGGGGCCGCCGTCGCGGTTGGCGAGGAGGCCTTCGCGGAGGTCGAGGCGGAGCTCGGCCTTGCGCTGGGCGGGGTCCTGGCCGTGGCACTTGAAGCAGCGATCGGAGAGGATGGGGCGGATGTCGCGGTCGTAGCGGATGGTGGCGGCGGCGGCGTGGCCGGCGCTCGCGTCCCCACCCCCCCCACTGACGCGGTCCTCTTCGCTCGGGCCGTCCCTGCCGCCTCCGCTCGTGAAGCTCGGCCCGGCCGTCGCGATGAGCGCGAGGGAGAGCACGCCGAAGATCCAGATTCGCTGTGCCGCGTTCGACTCCATCAGCACCTCGGAACGAAGGAACACACCGGATGTGGCAGCCGAGCCGCCGGGGTGTTGGGGCTCAAGAGTTCATGCTACCAGTCACAACGGCCCCCCGCAATGGCGGCGGCGTTCCGAGCGGCCTTTTCAGCCCGGAAACTCCGGGGGGGGCGACCGCTTCGGGCTGGCGATCCGGGCACGGTTCCGGTAGGCTGGCGATATGCACCCAGCGAAGAACTCCACGGATCGAGCGGCGATGACGCGGCGCGGCTTTGTCGGCGCGGCGGTGGCCGGGGGGGCGGCGGCGATTGCGGCCCATGTCCACGGCGCGCCGTTTGTTCGCACCAGCCACAAGTCGGGGCTCGAGAACCCGATTCTCGGGACCGGCGAGCACCGGTATGAGTGCATCCACGACTGGCTGAAGCCGCCGGAGGGGCTGGCGTGGGGCGACACGCACGGGCTGGCCCAGGACCGGGCCGGGCGGATCTATGTGGCGCACACGGTGAACGCGTCGAGCTCGAAGGCGCAGGCGGTGGTGGTGTACGACGACGGGGGCAAGTTTTTGTCCGCGTGGGGCGACGCGTTCCGCGGCGGGGCCCACGGGCTGGATGTGCGCCAGGAGAAGGACGCCGATTTCCTCTATCACTGCGACACGGGGCGGCGCATCGTGGTGAAGACCGACGTCAAGGGCGAGGTGGTGTGGCAGGCCGAGTGGCCCAAGGCGTCGGGGAAGTATGAGGCGAAGGAGAAGTACTGCCCGACGAACGTCGCGTTCCTGCCCGACGGCGACTTTCTGGTGGGCGACGGCTACGGGTCGTCGTACATCCACCGGTACACGGGCGCGGGGGCGTACGTCAAGACGATCATCGGGCCCGGCAGTGAGAAGGGGCAGGTGTCGTGCCCGCACGGGCTGTGGATCGACACGCGGTCGGGGACGCCGAAGCTGCTCGTGGCGGACCGCGGCAATCGGCGGATCCAGTCGTTCACGCTGGAGGGTGAGCACACGGGGTTTGTGACGGAGGGGATGCGGATGCCGTGCCACTTCAAGACGCGCGGCGATGTGCTGCTGGCGCCGGACCTGGAGAGCGTGGTGACGCTCTTGGACAAGGACAACAAGGTGATCGTGCACCTTGGAGACGGGCATCCCAGCGCCCTGCGCGACCAGCCGCGGGAGAAGTTCATCGCGGGCAAGTTCATCCACCCGCACACGGCGATCTTCCTGAAGAACGGGGACATCCTGGTGGCGGAGTGGGTGCCGATCGGGCGGATCACGCTGCTGCGGCGCGTGGGGGCGTGAGAGAAGCGCCGCATGCTGACCGTCACGACCACACGCCTGATTGAGGACCTGAAGGACCCGGCGAACGGCGCGGCGTGGTCGGCGTTCGACGCGCGGTACCGGCCGGTGCTCATCGGGTTCGGGCGACGCCTGGGCCTCTCGCCCGAGGACTCGGGTGAGCTGGCGCAGCGCACGCTCGCGGAGTTCTCCCGATCCCTGGGCGAGGGGCGGTATCACCGTGAGCGCGGGCGCCTGAGCTCGTGGCTGATCGGCACGGCCCGGAACATCGCGCTGCAGATGCGCCGGCGGGCCCGCGACGCTCGCGAAGGGAGCGACGCCGCGATGGCGAACCTCGCGGCCGAGCTCCCTGAGGCCGCCCGTCTGACCGAGGTGTGGCAGCGCGAGCGGGAACAGGTCATCTTCGCGCGTGCGATGGCCCAGCTCCGCGCGTCGACGCGGACCGACGAGCGCACCTTCCGCGTCTTCGAGCTCTTTGCGCTGCGGAACGTTCCGGCGACCGAGGTCGCTCGCGAGTGCGGCGTCGAGGTCGAAACGGTCTACGTCATCAAGAACCGCCTCACCAAGCGGCTGCGCGAACTCGTCCGAGAACTCATCGGCGCGTACAGCGAGGACGGCTGACGTGGCGTCCGGCCCCCCCGTCCCCCCCGCCCCGCCCACCGCGCCCCATTGCCCGGGTCCCCGCGCGCTCGAACATCTGGCCCTCAACGACGACGCGGGCCCCGGCGTTCGTGAGCACGTGGGCGCGTGCGCGGTGTGCCGCCAGTCGATCGAGGACATCCGCGAGAACCAGCGGTTCCTGGAGCACGCGGGCGCGGTGCTCTCGGGGGCCATCGACGCGGCCAACGCCGAGCCCGCTTCTGCGGCGGAGCCCTCGGTCCACGACGCCGTCCCGGGGTATGAGCTGCACGAAGAGGTCGCCCGCGGGGGCCAGGGCGTGGTCTACCGGGCGGTGCAGGAGGCGACCCGGCGCCCCGCGGCGGTGAAGGTGCTGCTGAGCGGGTCGCTGGCGAGCAGCCGGCAGCGCCGGCGGTTTGAGCGCGAGATCGAGATCGCGGCGAACCTGCGTCACCGCAACCTGGTCACGGTGTTCGGTTCGGGGGAGAACTCGGCGGGACGCCCGTACGTCGCGATGGAGTTCGTGAAGGGCGCGCCGATCGACCGGTTTGTGGAGGAGAAGTTCGGCGAGCCGGGCGCGGGCGAGCGCGGGCGGGTGAACGCGATCGTCCGGCTGGTCGCGGACGTGGCGGCCGGGGTGGGGCACGCGCACGCCGCCGGCGTGATTCACCGGGACCTCAAGCCGTCGAACATTCTTGTGGAGGACGACGGGACGCCGCGGGTGCTCGATTTCGGGCTCGCGCGGGCGGCCGAGGCCCCGCTCGATGTGAGCGTGACGCAGGAATTCGTGGGCACGCCGGCGTACGCCTCGCCGGAGCAGCTCGGCGGCGACGCCTCGCTCATCGGGACGCCGACCGACGTCTATGCCTTGGGGCTCGTGCTCTATCGCCTGCTCACGGGGCGCCACCCGTACCCGTGCGACGGGGCGTTCGTCACGGTCGCGGCCCACGCACGCGACACCGAGCCCGCCCGCCCGTCGCGGTATGTTCCGCGGCTCTCCACCGACGTCGAGACGATCGTGCTCAAGTGCCTCGCGAAGGACCCAACGCGGCGCTATCCCAACGCTGCGGCGCTGGCGTCGGACATCGACGACTATCTGCAGGGCCGGCCGATCTCGGCGCGGCGCGACAGCACGGCGTACGTGCTCCGCAAGCTCGCGCTGCGGAACCGGACAGCGACGTTGGCGGGCGGGCTCGTGGTGATCACGGTCGTGGCGGCGGCGGTCGGCCTCGCGATGCTCGCGCAGGACCTGGACGTGACGCGCCGGGACGCCGAGGCGCGCCTTGCGTCGAGCGAGGTGCTCCGGGGGCGGCTGATGGCCGGCGGGGGGGCCGTCGAGCGGGCCGAATCGATGTTCTGGGGCCAGGCCATCCGCGACGGACTGGACACGAGCGCCGACGACTTCGACACGGACGAATCGGCGGCGGCGCACCGCCTCCGCTGGGCGCTGATGGAGTTCTATTCGAGGGTGCCGTGCCGGATGCGAACGATGTGTGACCAGAGGCAGCACAGCCTCGGTTTCGGGCCTGACGACTCGGTCTGGGCGATCGATCACCGCGGGTCCCGGCGAACGTGGGCGAGGGACGGGCGGCTGCTGCACCACGACCCGGTCGCGAGCGTCAAGGACGGGGAGCAGCTCGTCACCACAAGTCACTCCGGACGGATCGGGATCGTGCGCTCGAGCGATTCGCTCCGAATCGTCGAAATGGAGTCGGAGCGCACACTGGTCGGTCCGACTCCGGTCCACGAATTCGCCGCGATCTTCCGCATCGCGGAGGATGGGTCGTTCGCGGCCACGATCGACCGCGAGGGTCCGGGCGCGGGCACGGTCACGTTCCTTGACGGCGCCACGCTCGCCCCAGTTGCGAGCTTCCCGCAGGAACACGGGCACCAGCTCGTGTTCACCACAAGCCCGGACGGAGCGTTGCAGTGCATCGTGGGCACGAACCTCGTGGGGCAGTTGTCCGTGCTCGTCCACCAGGGACCGGACTGGCGGGTCGTGCGCACGATCCCGATGCCCGAGGCCGTGAGCGGCGGACCCGAACTGGTACGGGTGGTCAATTGCATCGAGGGCACAACGACCCTGATCGCCGGCGTCGGGGCAAGCCTCGTCGTGGTGGACCTGGGCTCGAGCGCACCGGCGCGAGTTCTGCGGCACCTGGCATCACCGATCACGCGCCTGGCGGCGGTGAGCGGGAACGGCGCGATCGCCGCGGGGCAGGAGGACGGCACCATCGACGTGGTGAGCCTGCACGACGGGTCGATCCTGCGGAGCTTCGACTGCGAAGGCGCGGTCCTCAACCTCGCCTACAACCCCGCACGCGAAACGCTGGGAGTGGACAGCGCCGGCGGGGTCCGCGTCTTCGAGCTTTCCGACCCCGGCTGGCTCGAGCGGCTTTCGAGCACGCCGAGCACGCACGCGGACATGGCGATCGCCCTCGACGACACGCTCGCCTGGGGAGACGACGACGGCAAGCTGCACATCAAGGAGGCGGGTTCGCTCGCGATCACGTCGACGGACGCGCACCGGGGCGTCATCACGTCGGTCGACTTCTCACCCGATGGATCCGAGATCCTCACCAGCGGGCAGGACGGCTCGCTCCGGTGCTGGCGCCGGGACGGAACACCGATCCGGACGCTCGCCTCCGGCCTGCCGCAGGTCTGGTGCACAAAGTACAGCCCGGACGGACGCACCATCGCGGCGTGCGGCGACAAAGGGCTCGCGTGGCTCTGGTCCGACGGTGGAAACCGCGTGACCCCGATCGAGGCCGGAAACGGGCACAACCGTCTGCCGAAACTCGCGTTCAGCCCGAACGGGCGATTTGTGGCGATCCAGTCCACGCGCGACGGCACGTCGGTCTGGGACGCCGCCAGCGGCGAGCGCGTGCTGACGATCGTCGACGAAAACCCGACGGCCGTCCGGGCGATCACGTACTCGCCCGACGGTCGCTTCATCGCCACCGGCGGCGACGACCGCTCGGTGTGCGTGTGGGATGCCAAGACCGGCTCGCTCCACCGGCGGATCTCCGGGCTTCCGTGGGGACCGTTTGACCTGGCGTTTCACCCTTCGGGACGGGTGCTCTTCGTCGTCGGGCCGGGCGGGCAGCTGGTGGCGCTCGACCCGCTGGAAGGCGAGGAGCTCGCGACGCTGGACGTGCACGTCCGCCCGGTCTTTTCCGTAGGCGTGAGCCGCGACGGAATGAAGATCTTCACCTCCGGTGAAGACCCGTGGATCGGGATCGTCGACCTTTCATCGCTCGCCGGCAGCATCCGCGGCAACGAGAACTACTGGCGCGAGCGTCTCGCTACGGATTCGGCCGGCGCCAGGTAAACAGGGCCCGCGCACCCAGCGCGATCACCGCGAGCGAATCCACCGCGAACACCGTGATGAGCACCCAGCTGGGGTGCCCGGCCGTGATGCTGAATATGGCCGCGATCGCCACCAGCGTCAAGACGACCACCGCGCCGCCGAATACGAGAAACGCATAAAGCGGCTTCACGCCCGCAATTCCTTTCGCCCCGGCGATCGTGCGGCTCCGCCGAGGCCTCTGGCGCCATGGGCAGCGGCTTTCTTACCGGAGACTTGTCGCGGTCACCTCGGATCTAACAGTTCCAATCCGCTTTTGCCACGAACTTCACAATCGCGACCAGGGGCGCCAGCGCGTCCGAGGCCCCCAGGGGGCTTCCAGGGCAGGTCCCGAAATCCGCGCTGTTGCTGTTAGATCTCACGCTGAGCCCTCAAGTCCTCTGTGAACCGGACCTCGCGACGTTCGCAGGGCCCGGGTCAGGAGAGGCGCACGGCTTTGAACACGCCGTGCATTGCCCATCAACCGTGGAAGGTGGATCATGCGAAGCAGTTCCTGGCGTTGTCTGCGCCCTCTGTCGGCACTGAGAACCGTCGTCGTGGACGCGCTGGAGGGCCGCCGCAGATCGCGACGCGGCGGTCCTGTCGGCGAATCGAGGTCGGTCAGCCGAACACGGGGCGGGTTCGTCACGCCCGGCGTCATGCTGGCGGTCGCCCTGGCGGGCGCCTCGGTCGCCAGCGCCCAGGACCGGGTGTACTGGTCGGGCACCGGCGGCACGCCGGTCAACACGGTGCAACGCGCCCTGCTCAACGGCACCAGCCAGCAGACCGTCTGGCCCGGCCCGGCCCAGGACATCGCCCTCGACACGACGAACCAGACGTCGAGCCAGCAGATCTACTGGATCAACAACACCGGCCAGGTCTTCAAGGGGAACAGCGACGGCACCGGCGCGTCGTCCTTCGTGTTCCAGGCGCTGCCCGCGGCGGCGGGCATCAAGAAGATCGCCCTCGACGGCGGCACAAACACGATGTTCTGGGTCGACGTGACCACGGGCGGTCTCTACAGCCTGGCCATGCCCTCGGGCACGCCCACGTTGCTGGCGACCATCGTCCAGGGCATCGCGGTGCGCGACGTCGCCCTCGACCTGCGCAGCGGCTCTCAGCACGTGTACGTCTCGATGGGAGACCGGATCTTCCGGTGCAGCCTCAACGGCACGGGCGCGACCATGTTCCCCCCCATGGGTGCTGTCGACGTCAGCGGCATCGCCGTCGACCCGTGCCATGACATGCTCTTCATGATCGGCATGACCACGCCGCACCCCGGCGCCCCGGATTCGTTCATCGCGAAGGCCCCTCTCGCCACGATGAACCCGTCGCCCGTCCTTACGGGCTGGGCCAGCATCAGCTATTTCACGCAGGAGATCGCCCTCGACCTCGGGCGCGGCGACATGTACTGGACGACCGATCCGGGTGGCGGCATCAACGCCACGCTCGGCAAGGCCGGGATGACCGGCGCCAGCCCGCAGTTCATCGTGACGGGGCCTGCCAACGGCCAGATGCGTGGCCTCTCCGTCAACTCGACGGTGCCGGGCTGCTACGAGCCGCCCTGCCGAACGATCCAGCTCCTCAGCGGCCAGGTCAACGGCGTGCCGGGCAACCCGGGCCAGGTGGACAGCGTGGTTCATCGCCACCCGACGACCGTCCCGGTCGGGCAGATCTCTCCCGTGGCGTTCACCCCGGCGTGGTTTGCCGCGGCGGACAGCGGCCCGTCCGCGTTTGTCACATCCCCGAATCCCGGCTGGCACACGCTGGATTGCGACCCCACCGCGATGGCGCGCTGGATCAGCCACACCTACCCGTCGCAGTCGAACGGCCGGTCGTGCTTCTACTCCGTGCCCTTCACCGTCGACGTTTCGTGCATCCAGTCGGCCGAGCTCGACCTGTGCTGGCTGGCGGACGACCGCCTCGGCGACATCGCGGGCGGCCCGAACCCCTGGGGCGTGTACGTCAACGGCGTCGCCCTGCCCATCACCGGCGGCGGGATCGGCGTTCCATCGACCGCGCTGAGCGTGCCACTCACCAATCTCAACCCCGGTCTGAACCACATCTACTTCTACACGCGGAACAGCGGGACCGCCGACAGCGGCCTGGACTTCAATGCCACTATCCGGATCACCTGCTGCTCCAACCCGCAGCCCGCGATCGCCCCCTGCACGACCCGCCCCCGGGCATGGTCGCGTGGTTCCCCTTCGAAGAGACCTCCGGACTTGCCACCAACAACATCAAAGTCCCGCACCTCGACGGCGTGCTCAGCGGCGGCGCCTACTTCAACCCCTCCGGCAAGGTCGGCCGGACGATCTGCTTTGACCAGGGCCAGGTCCAGGTCCCGCACCACGGCGTGCTCTACCTCGACCACGACCTGACCATGGACGCGTGGGTCAACATCGTGGCCCAGGGCGGTGCGTGGAAGCACACCATCGTCGACAAGCGCCAGTTCTTCGGCAGCGGCAGCGCCTGGCAGGGGTACTGGTTCTACGTCGATCAGCTCACCCCCACGACCGGGCGGCTCATGCTCGAGTTCAACGACGCCAGCTCCCCGGTCCCCGCTCCGGTTGTCGGCCCCACGTTCACCTTCGCCGGCTTTCAACACCTCACGTTCAGCACGCAGCGTGATTGCAGCGGCACCGTCGGACGCATCTGCACCTCGTTCTGGGTCAACGGGGTTCTGACGCCCGGCGCGAACCGCAACGGCGAGACCGGTGCGATGGGCACGACCAACGGCCTGCGCATCGGCGACGACATCGTCGCCAGCACCAACAACAACTGGATCCTCGGGTGCATCGACGAGCTCGAGATCTTCTGCACCGCCCTTTCCACCCAGCAGATCCTGGCCATCTACAACGCCGGCGTGCACGGCAAGTGCAAGGAAGCCTGCGTCGCCCCGCGGAACCGTGCCATGTATTTCGGTGACACGTGGGTCCGCGTGCCCTACGAGGTCTGCAACTACACCGCCACCAACCAGTGCTACACGATCACGGCTCACCCCTCCACGTGCACGCCGTCCTCGGGCATCCTGACGCCGACCGGGATTACGGTCTCCCCGACGGGACCCATCTGCGTCGCGCCGGGTGCGCGCAGCGTTGTGTGGATCACCATCCCGCGCCCGGCGTTCGTGCACCGGGGCGACATCGCCTGCTACACCGTCTGCATGACGAACACCGTGACCGGGGAAAGCACCTGCTGCCAGGGATCAGTCCGCAATGCCGGTGATCGCTTCTGGATCGACTGGCCGCCGATGGCACGGGGCACGCTCGTCGCCATCGATGCCGACTTCGGGCCCATCGTCGTCAACCCGATCGGACCGATCGGCAGCCCGGCCGTGGACATGCGGGTTTTCGTCCTCGGGCCGGACGGCCAGCCCGACTTCACCACGATCGGCCTCAACGCCCTGCCCCCGGGCAAGCCGATGGAGTTCACCCTTGCGGACACCGCGCTGGAGATCCCGCTCGTCGTGAGCTTCTACGCCGATGACCCCGGCCAGGTGTACTCGATCATCCTCGAGGCTGATCTTGACGGCGACGGCGAGTACGAGCCGCTTGAGTCCTTCAGCGTGACGCGCGGAGCCTCGGCGGGCCCGTGCGATCCCGTCGAGGACGAGGACTTCGAGTTCCACCCCCCCGGCACCGTCTGCGGCATCGAGGGCTTCATCCCCTGGCAGAACGGCAATGACGTCTGCGGCGTCGTCTCTACCGAACAGGCCTCCAGCGGCAACCGCTCCCTCAAGATCGTCGGCGCCGTCGGCGGCTCCGGCGGCCTGGGCGACGACACCGTCCTCCCCGTGTCGGACGTCGAGTCCGGCCGGTGGACCTTCCGCTGCATGACGTTCGTCCCCAACGGCGCCGTCGGTGACGGCGCGGTCATCCTGCTTAATACCTACGACGACGCCTTGACGCCGCTGATCTCCTGGTACTCCGCCCAGATCCGGTTCCGCGCCGGTTCGAACCTCATCACCGCCGACTTCGGCGCCGGCTCCACCTCCATGGTCAAGGGCCAGTGGGTCGAGCTCCGCGTCGAGATCGACCTCGACACCGACCGGGCCAACTACTTCTACAACGGCGTCCAGTTCGTCACCAACCGCCACTGGTCCGACGGCGTCCAGCTCGGTCGCCCGGCCCGACACGCCTCCGCGCCATCGACTTCTACGGCGGCGAGCCCGGCTCCAACGGCATCACCGCCATGTACATCGACGACGTCAAGATCACGCCCGAGTGCATCGCCGGCGACGGCGACTGCAACGACAACGGCATCGACGACGCCGCCGAAATCTTCAAGGACCCCAGCCTCGACTGCTACGGCAAGGGCGGCATCGGCGGCACGGGCAACGACGGCATCCTCGACGAGTGCCAGTGCGTCGCCGACTGGAACCTCGACGGCATCACGAACTCCTCCGACGTCGGCGAGTTCATCAACACCTACTTCTCCGACCAGTCGCTGGGCACCATCAACGGTGACATCAACTGCGACGGCAACTCCAACTCCACGGACGTTGGACAGTTCATCAACCTGTGGTTCGCCGCACAGGCAGGGCAGCTCCCCTACGCCGGCTGCTCGATCTGACCCACACGGTCGCGTGTGATTTCTCTGGACGCCGCGCCCCCTCAGCCTACGGGGGGCGCGGCGTTCTTTTTTTCTTGAGCGGGGCCGGCGGCCGGTCAATAACCGCGCACGGGACGTGGACCGTCGCCGCAGCGGCCGCACACTCCGATTCGCTCGAAAATCTTCGCGGTTGCTTCAACACCTCGCGGCGGCGGCGCATATCCCCTTGGGCAGCGTCGACTCGTGGGGAACTCCATGGACCGTTTGACATTCTCCGACGAACGCCTGATGTCACTCGCCGCGGGCGGGGACGAGCAGGCCTTCCAGGCCCTGATCCGGCGCACGGGCGCCGCGATCCTGACCGTGATCAGCCGCATGGTCGGGGGCGGATCGGCCGGCGAAGAAGCCTTTGTGGACGTCGTGACCAAGATCTGGACCGGGCGGGCCTCGTACGCGAGCCCGAGACCGGTTCGACCCTGGATCATGGCGATCGCCGCGAACGCGTGCCGCGAGCAGTTCCGGCGGGCGGGGTATGCCCGGGCGAGCGGATATCTGGACGACCAGACGGCCTCGGCGTCGCACCGGTCGGAGTTGCCCGAGGCCGGCCTGGCCAGCGGTGAGCGGGCTGCACGTGTCGCCTCGGCCCTCGCCAGGCTGCCCGAGAAACAGCGCGAGGTGCTCGTGCTGCGTGTGTGCGCCGACCTCGAGTACACGGACATCGCGGAGGCGCTCGGGGTGTCCGAGGGCACGGCCCGATCCAACATGCACCACGCCCTCACCGCCATGCGCCGGATGCTCGGCAACCTGCGCGACCTGGACGGTGAGCCGTCGACGCGACCGGCCGAGTCGAAGATCGAGGCCAAGGCACGGGGGACGAATCCATGAGCTGGAAGCGAATGAAACTCGAAGACGACGTGCTGGGCATGACCGACGCCTACGTGCACGGCCTGCTCACCGACGAGCAGGTCCGCTACGTCGACGCACAGGCCGCCGGCAGCGCCGTGTGGCGGGCCGCCCTCGATGAAGCCCGCGACCGGGCCGCGGCGATGCGGTCGCTGGACACGGTCGAACCGTCCGAAGCGCTGTTCACGCGCTCCTTCGAATCGGCACGCCTCCACGGGCGGCGCGGGGACCGGACCGTGCGCGTGTTCACCCGCGTGATTCCGGCGATGTTCGCGGTGGCGGCGGCCGTGCTGCTGTGCGTGCAGGTGTACTTCGAGAATCTCTCCCCCAACGGTTACGACCTGACCGTCCTCGGCCAGACATCGCTCGCGGCCGGCGGCCCCGCGTCCATCCGCGTGCGCCTGCTCGATCAGGCCGGCGGGCGGCCTGTTGCCGGAGCGCCCGTCGAGGTCACGCTCTCCGACGCCGCCGGGCGCACGGTGACGCTCGCGACCTTCACCACCGACTCCCGCGGCACGGGCTCGCCTCGATACACACTCCCGGACTGGACAGAGGGCGAGTATCGGCTCGTGGTCCGGGCCGCGGGGCGGGAAACCTTTGATCGCACCGTCACGCTCAAGCGCCCGACGCGCCTGATGCTGAGCACCGACAAGCCGGTGTACCAGCCGGGGCAGTCGATCCACATGCGGACGCTCGCCCTGCGCCGGGCCGACGCCAGGCCGATGGTCGGCCAGGAGGCCGTGTTCACCATCGCCGACCCCAAGGGCACGATCATCTACAAGCAGCGCGGCGTGACGAGCGGGTTCGGCATCAGCGCGGCCGACTGCCCGCTCGCCGACGAAATCATCCACGGGGCGTACACGCTCACCTGCACGGTCGCGGGGACCGCGTCGCAGCGGACCGTCGATGTGAAGCCGTACGTGCTCCCGAAGTTCCGCGTGAACGTGGACGTGAGCGAGGCGTACCTGCGCCCGGGGCAGATGCTCCGCATGAGCGTGGGGGCGGCGTACTTCTTCGGGCAGCCCGTGGCCGGCGGGGCCGCGGAGATCGAGATCGCGTCGCCCGACTCGGGCACGCTCGAGCGCAAGAGCGTGGCCCTCGACGACCAGGGCAACGCCGCCCTCGAGTTCCGCGTCCCCGAGCGCCTTGTGGGCACCGAGCGCGACGCCGGTGACGCGCGGCTCACGATCACGGCCACCATCACCGATGCCGGCGGCCAGCGCGAGTCCCGCGCGATCGCCCGCGTGGTCTCGGCCCGCGAGCTGCGCATCGAGGTCCTCCCAGAGTCGGGAACGCTCATCCCCGGCACGACGAACCGGATCTACGCCCTCGTCACCACGCCCGACGGACGCCCAGCGCCCGGTGCCCGCCTCGCGATCACGGGCATCGACCGCGAGATCGTCGCGAGCGAGCTTGGCGTGGCGTCGTTCGATCTCTCGCCGCCCGAGCCGGTGCAGGGCGCACCCGCGGCCGATGTCAGCCTCACGATCGCCGCGACCGACGCTACGGGGCGACGGGCCTCGCGCTCGGTGACGCTGTCGAGCCGGGTGGTGAGCGGCGACTTCCTCCTGCGCACGGACGCCGCGTCCTATGTCGCCGGCGGCACCGTCGCGCTGAGCATCTTCGGCGCCGGCTCCGAGCCGGTGTTCGTCGACCTCCTCAAGGACGGCCAGACGGTCCTCACCCAGGTCCTCGACATCAAGGACGGGCGCGGCGAACTCGCCATCGACCTGCCCACCGACCTCACCGGCACGTTCGAGCTGGCCGCCTATCGGTTTGACGCCGCGGGCGTGGCCGCGCGGCGGACCCGCACGATCGTCGTCGAAGGCGCGGACGAGCTTCGGGTGACGGTCTCGCCCGACAAGGCCCAGTATCGCCCCGGCGAACGGGCACGCCTGCAACTGTCCGTCACCGACTCCGGCGGCGCGCCCGCCCCGGGGGCCGTGAGCATCGCCGCGGTGGACGAAGCGGTGTATTCGGTTCTCGACCAGGCCCCGGGCATGGAGCGGACGCTGCTCGCGCTCGATCAAGACCTGCTCAAGCCGGTCTACACGCTCTACCCCTGGTCGCTCGACCCCAAGGGCGGCGCCCAGCAGCGCGAGCTCGACCGGGCGCTCTTCAGCGCGACCGCGGTCGAGAAGACGATGGACCGCAAGGCGCTGTTCAAGCAGCTCCTTGAGTCCGGCTACGTCAGCGAAGAGATGCTCGAGGTGCTCGAGAACCCCGACGCGGGCCGGATGATCGAGGACATGCAGAACTCGGGGGCTCTGAGCGCCGAGGCCGCGGCGATTCTCTCCGGCAAGGCGGCGGCCAGCGTGCACTCGCTCAGCGGCTCCACGTGGCCGGGCAAGGTCCTCGACCTGAAGCAGCGCCAATACGCCGGTCGCCAGATGGTCCGCACGGGGTGGGTGCTGGTCGCGGTCATGGCCGCGCTCGTCGTGCTGGTCGCGATCTTCACCTTCGCCCCGCCGAGCGTGAGCACGGTGGTCGTCGTCGTGATCGCGGGCTTCATGATGATCGTCATTCTCCTGCCGTCGCTGGGCAAGGCGCGGTCGAGCTCGCGCCGCCTGCGGGCCCAGACCGAACTCCGCGGCATCGGCCAGGCTCTCGAAATCGCCGGCTTCAAACTCGCCGGCGCCCCCGGAGCCCCGGGTTCTGCCGCGCCCCGTGTTCGCGAGTGGTTCCCGGAAACGCTCCTGTGGCGGCCTGAGATCGTCACCGACGACTCCGGCCACGCCGCCATCGAGGTCGACCTCGCCGATTCGATCACGACGTGGCGCGTGTTCGGCGGGGCCGTGACCCGCGACGGGCGCCTCGGATCACTCGACGGGCAGATCGGCGTGTTCCAGGCGTTCTTCGTCGACGTCAACGTCCCGGTCAGCCTCACGCGCAACGACGAGGTCAGCGTCCCGGTGGTCGTGTACAACTACCTCGAGACGCCCCAGCGCGTGCGTCTGGGCGTGACGCACGCTGACTGGTACGAGCTGCTCGACGGCGCCGAGCAGACGATCGAACTCCCCGCCAAGGGCGTGCGCTCGATGAGCGTGCGCATCCGCGCGGGCCGCGTCGGCGCCCACGACTTCGAGGTGACCGCCGTTACGGATGGTCCGGAGGGCGTCGCCGACGCCGTGCGCCGCACCGTCGAGGTCCTCCCCGGCGGCACGCCCATCGAACACGTTGAGTCCGGCTCGGTCGCGTCGCCGCTCACCACCGAGTTCGCCGTCCCCGTCGACATGATCGAGGGGAGCGGGCGCCTCTTCGTCAAGGTCTATCCCTCGCCGCTCAGCCAGGTCGTCGAAGGGCTCGAGGGCATCTTCGAGGCCCCGCACGGCTGCTTCGAGCAGACTTCCTCCACGACATACCCCAACGTCCTCGCCCTGCAGTATCTCAAGCAGACCGGCAAGGCCGTGCCCAGCGTCGAGGCCACCGCGCGTCAGTACATCCACCTCGGCTACCAGCGCCTCCTCACCTTCGAGGTCGACGGGGGCGGGTTCGACTGGTTCGGGCACCCGCCCGCCAACCGGCTCCTCACGGCCTATGGCCTCATGGAGTTCGTCGACATGGCCAAGGTGCACGACGTCGACCCGGCCCTCATCGACCGCACCCGCCACTGGCTCATGGCCCAGCGCCGCAGCGACGGCTCGTGGGCCGCGGAGTCTCACGCCATCTCCGCCGCCGCCGTGTCGGAACGCCGCCCTGATGCCGACGTCGTCACGACCGCCTACATCGCCTGGGCTGTCTTCGGCAAGGGGTCGTCGGGGGACGCATCGCTCACCCGTGCGTGGCTCGAGCGCGTGCCCGTCGATGGGCAGACCGATCCCTACGTCGTCGCGCTCATGGTGCACGCCCTCGCGGGCGTCGGGGCTGACCCCGGGCCGTGGATGCGCCGGCTCATGGACCTGCGCCAAACTTCTGAAGAAGGCAAGCAGTCATGGTGGACCCGCGTTGAGGATTCCCGCACCGCCTTCTACGGCACGGGGCGCTACGGCGACATCGAGGCCACCGCCCTCGCGACCCTCGCGCTGATCCAGCACCGCGGCGACCTCGCGGCCGCACGCGGCGGGATCGCGTGGCTCACCGCCCAGCGCACCGCCGGCGGCACGTGGGGCACAACGCAGGCGACCGTGCTTGCGCTCAAGGCCCTGATGGCCGCGGCCGATGCGCCGCTCGGCGAGCCGATCGAGCGCGCCCTCACGGTCGAGGTCGACGGGCGCGTGGTCCAGCGCGTCACCATCGACGCGAACCAGGCCGAGGTGCTCAAGCAGGTCGACCTCTCGAACCTCGTTACCCCGGGACGTCACCGCGTGACCGTTCGCCAGGAACGCGGCCCGGCGGCACAGGCCCAGGTCGTGTTCCGCGCCGCGGTGCCCACGGTCGCGAATCCATCGGAACAGGACATGGCCCCGCTCACCGTTGACGTCCGCTACGACCGAAACTCGCTCCGCGTCGGCGAGGAGCTCCGCGCCACCGCGACGCTCACCGCGTCGGGCGACGCCGCACTCCCGATGGTCATGCTCGACCTCCCGATCCCGCCGGGTTTCGAGCCCAACCGCAGCGACTTCGACGCCATGGTCAGCGCCCGCGGCATCGCGCGCTACGAAGTAACGGCCCGGACGGTGATCGTCTACCTCACGTCGCTCCAGCCGACCACCGGCCTGACGCTCCAGTACACGATGCGGGCGACGATGCCCGTGAGCGTGCAGACGCCCGGCCCGGCGGCGTACGAGTACTACAACCCGCAGCGCAAGGCCCGCGGCCCGGGCGCCGGCATCCGCGTCGACCCGGCGCTGAACTGATTCACCGGCGCAAGCAGCGGGCGACTCCGACGCGCATAAACTGGACACCGCGCGGGCTTGGCCCCGCGCGAGCGAACGATCTCGGGCGACCGCGCCCGCAGGTGACCAGTGATGATGAACATCGACGTCGATCATGTGGCCCCGAGCCCGTCGACCGCGCGCCGCTGGCTGATGGCGCTCGTCGTCGGCGTGCTCGCAAGCGTCCCCGGCGGCTGCAAGCCGAGGACCAACGCCTACGCCCCGCCGCCGCCGCCGGAGGTCACGGTCGCGCACCCCATCGTGCGATCGGTCACGCAGTACCTCGAGAACACCGGGACCACCGAGCCGTTCGAGTCCGTCGAATTGCGGGCCCGCGTCGCGGGGTTCCTCGAGGAGGTGAAGTTCAAGCCCGGCTCGCTCGTGAAGAAGGGCGACCTGCTCTTCGTCATCGACCGGCGCACGTACGAGGCCGCGGCCAACGAGGCCCGGGCCGACCTCGCCGCACGCGAGGCCGCGCTCAAGCTCTCGGACATCACGCTGGCCCGGCTGGCCGAGGCCGCGAAGCTGTCCGCGGCGTCCGCGCAGGAGATCGACCAGGCCCAGGCGCAGCGTGACCAGGCCAAGTCTGAGATGGAGCGGGCACGGGCCGTGCTCGCGACCGCCGAGCTCAACCTCGAGTTCACGCAGGTGCGCTCGCCGATCGACGGGCGGATCACCAAGAACCTCGTCGACGTCGGCAACCTCGTCGGCGCCGCCGGCCAGGCGACGGTGCTCGCGACGATCGTGAACTCCTCGCCGCTCTATGTGTCGGTCGACACGAGCGAGGCCGACGTGCTGCGCGTGCGCCGGGCCCGCATGGCCCGCCAGCCCGGGGCCGAGCCCGGGCAGATCGCTCCCGGCGAGTGGCGCATCGTCGAGGCCGCGACCGGCGACTCGACCGAGTTCACCATCCGCGGGCACATCGACTACGTCGACCCCGCGCTCGACCCGCGCACCGGGACCATCCGGGTCCGCTGCCGCTTCGAGAACGAGGACGGCGTCCTGCTCCCCGGCCTCTTCCTGCGGGTCCGCGTGCTCCTCGACTCGAGCGACCAGGTCCTCGCCCCCGATATCGCCCTGCTCTCCGACCAGCGCGGGCGTTACGCACTTGTCGTCAACGACAAGGACACCGTCGAGCTCCGGCGCGTCAAGATCGGCACGCTCGACCACGGCATGCGCGTCGTGCTCGAAGGGCTCAGCACGACCGACCGCATCATCGTGAACGGCCTGCAGCGGGCCCGGCCGGGAATCGTGGTGAAGCCCACGCTCGAAACGCCGCCAAGTCCCCCACCGTCCACCGCACCCGCTCCAACGCCCGCGGCCCCCGCCCCCGCCAAGCCCGCCCCGTAAAGCCCCCCCACCCCCACCACGCATGCTCAGCCAGTTCTTCATCCGCCGCCCGATCGTCGCGTGCGTCATCGCGATCCTGATCATCATCGCCGGCGCGGTGTCGTTCCCGACGCTGCCGGTGTCGCAGTACCCCGAGATCGCCCCGCCGATCGTCCGCGTGACCACCTCGTACCCCGGCGCCTCGGCCCAGGTCGTCGCCGACACCGTGGCCGCGCCGATCGAGCAGCAGGTCAACGGCGTCGAGGGCATGATCTACATGGAGAGCACGTCCGCCAGCGACGGCTCGTACACGCTCAACGTGAGCTTCGAGGTGGGCACGAACGTGAACATCGCGTCCGTGCTCGTGCAGAACCGCGTCGCCATCGCCCAGTCGCAGCTCCCCGACGACGTGCGGCGCCAGGGCATCACGACCGACAAGGTCTCCACCAACATCGTCTCGGTCCTCGCGCTGGGCCCCAAGGACCCGGCCCGCGCGAGCGAGTTCTCCGACCTCTTCCTCGCCAACTACCTCCGCATCCACGTCAACGACCAGGTCAAGCGCATCCCCGGCGTCGGCGACGCCCTCATCCGTCCCGGCAAGGACTACGGGATGCGCATCTGGCTCGACCCCGACAAGCTCAAGGCCCGCGCGCTCTCCACCGTCGACGTCCTGGCCGCCCTGCGAGAGCAGAACATCCAGGTCGCCGCCGGCGTCATCGGCCAGCCGCCAGCGCCCGACGACCAGGGCTTCCAGTACTCCGTCACCACCCTCGGGCGCCTCAACGAACCCGAGCAGTTCGAGAACATCGTCGTCCGCGCCGAGGCCAACCGCGTCATCTACCTCAAGGACATCGCCCGCATCGAGCTGGGCGCCCGCTCCTACGACACGCTCGGGCGCGTCAGCGGCACACCGGCCGCACTCATGGTCGTGTACCAGACCCCCACCGGCAACTCCGTGCAGGTCGCCGAAGACCTCCGCACGCTGCTCGCCCGCTTGAGCGAGGAGCTGCCCGAGGGCCTCGCGTTCAGCACCATCTACGACACCTCCGATTTCGTCGTCTCCGCCATCAGCGAGGTCTATCGCACGATCTTCGAGGCCACCGCCCTGGTCATCCTCGTCGTGTTCATCTTCCTGGGCAGCGTCCGCTCCACGCTCATCCCGATCGCGGCCATCCCCGTCTCGCTCGTCGGCACGTTCTTTGCGATGAAGCTCTTCGGCTTCAGCCTCAACCTCCCCACGCTCTTCGGCCTCATCCTCGCCATCGGCATCGTGGTCGACGACGCGATCGTCGTGGTCGAGAACGTCGAACGCAACCTCACCGAGCACCACCTCCCGCCCAAGGAGGCCGCGTCCCGCGCCATGCTCGAGGTCTTCGGCCCCGTCATCGGCATCTCGATGGTGCTCATGGCCGTGTTCCTCCCCACCGCCGCCCTCCCGGGCATCAGCGGCCAGCTCTACCGCCAGTTCGCGCTCACGATCGCCGCGAGCACGTTCTTCAGCGCCGTGTGCGCCCTCACGCTCAGCCCCGCCCTCGCGGGCGTCATTCTCCGCGAGCATCCGCCCGGGGCCAGGCACAACCTCCTCAAGCGCACCTTCGACCGCACGTTCGACGCCATCTCCCGCGCCTACGCCCGCGTCGTGCGCTTCCTCGTGCGTCCCGCGGTCATTGGGTTCTCCCTCGCCGCGTTCCTCGCGCTGGGCGCCCTCACCGCCTGGGCCGTCACACGCGTCCCCACCGGCTTCGTCCCCGACGAGGACAAGGGCCTGCTCATCGCCGAGGTCCGCATGCCCGCCGGCGCGAGCCAGAGCCGCACGCTCGAGGTCATCAAGAAGGTCGAGAAGGCCTTCCTCGAGACCGACGGCGTCAGCGGCACCGGCGGATTCCAAGGCTTCTCCCTCATCGCCGGCAACGGCTCGAACTACGGCGTCGTCTTCGCCGGCCTCAAGCCCTGGACCTACCGCGTCCCACGCGGGCGCGACTACCAGACCATGCTCACCGAGCTCCGCGCCAAGTTCGGCCAGGTCCAGGAAGGCACCATCATCGCCTTCTACCGCCCGGCCGTCGACGGCATCGGCAACGCCGCGGGCTTCGACATGCGCCTGCAGGACCGCGCCGGCGTCGGGCGCGAACGCATGCAGCAGTTCGTGCAGGAGCTCGTCACCGACGCCAACGCCCAGTCCAAGCTCCGCAGCGTCGCCAGCCCCTACCGCGCGGGCGTGCCCCAGCTCTTCGCCGACGTCGACCGCGAGAAGGCCAAGAAGCTCGGCGTGTCGCTCGGGGACCTCTTCAGCACCCTGAGCGTCAACCTCGGCTCGTCCTACGTGAACGACTTCAACAAGTTCGGGCGCACCTGGCAGGTCACGGCCCAGGCCGAGAGCCGCTTCCGCGCCCGCGCTGATCAGGTCGAGCTGCTCCAGGTCCGCAACAGCTCCGGTGAGATGATCCCGCTCGGCTCGCTCCTCGGTGTCGACGAGACCATCGGCCCCGACAGCGTCGTCCGCTACAACCTGTACCCCGCCGCCGCCGTCAACGGCGCCAACGCCCGCGGCATCAGCACCGGCGAAGCCATCGCCGTCGTCGAGGACATGATCCGCCAGAAGCAGCCGCAGGGCATCGGCTTCGAATGGACCGCGCTCTCCTTCCAGGAGAAGCGGGCCGCGGGCACGGCGGGCCTGGTCTTCGCCCTCGCCCTCGTCGTCGTCTATCTCATCCTGTCCGCGCTGTACGAGAGCTGGACGCTGCCCCTCGCCGTCATCTTCTCGATCCCGCTCGCAGTCCTGGGCGCCATGGTCGGGCTGATGTACCGCGGCATGGACAACAACATCTACACGCAGGTCGGCCTGGTGCTGCTCGTCGGCCTGGGCGCCAAGAACGCGATCCTCATCGTCGAGTTCGCCCGGGCCAACCGCCACGCCGGCATGAGCATCATCGACGCCGTCGTCGAAGCCGCACGCCTGCGTCTGCGCCCGATCCTCATGACCGCGTTCGCGTTCATCCTCGGCGTCTTCCCCCTCGTGCACGCGACGGGCGCCGGCGCCGCCAGTCGCCAGGCCATCGGCACCGCCGTGTTCTACGGCATGCTCGGCAACACCCTGCTGGGGCTGCTCTTCACCCCCGTGCTCTACGTCGCGATCACGGCGGTCACCGAGAAGCTCTTCCGGCGCAGGCGTCCCGCGCCGGCCTCCACGCCGAACCCGCCGGCCCCGCATTCCCCGCCGCCGCCACCACCAGCGATCGCGTGAGCGCGGGCCGCTCCGCAACCCGTCCGCCCCCAGTGAGTATGCTGCAGTCACCTCCAAGGACCACACCCATGAATCGCACAGCCGCGGCGTTAGTTGCCCTTCTCCTGAGCGTGCCCGCGTTCGGCCAGCACGCCGAACCCAAACCGGCCACGACGGTCCCGGCCACAACGTTGACCCCCGCGACGCCCGCCGTGCCGGGCGGGGTCGCCCAGCCCAACACCAAGGGCCCGATCTACGACGAATCGGCCGACGCCCGCAAGCAGATCGCGGCCGCCCTCGCGAAGGCGAAGAAGGAAAACCGGCGCGTCCTCATCCAGTGGGGCGGCAACTGGTGCGGCTGGTGCACCCGCCTGCACGAGCTGATGACGACGAACCAGATGATCGCCAAGACGGTCCTGTACGAGTACGACGTCGTCCACATCGACGCCGGCCGCGACAACAAGAACGCCGACCTCATCAAGCAGTACAACGCCAAGGCCATGGAGGAGGGCTTCCCCTACCTCACCGTCCTCGACGCCGACGGCAAGGTCATCGCCAACCAGGACACCGGCTCGCTTGAGGTCAAGGACTCCGCCACCGGCAAGACCGACCTCAAGGCCGGTCACGACCCCGCCAAGGTGAACGACTTCCTCAAGAAGAACGCCGCCGCGCCGCTCCGGGCCGATGACCTGCTCGCTGCCGGAGTCGCCGAGGCGAAGTCGTCCGGGCGCACCGTCTTCGTCCACTTCGGCGCCCCGTGGTGCGGGTGGTGCCACAAGCTCGAGGACTGGATGGCCCGCCCCGAGATCGCCACCGTCCTCGCTAAGGACTTCGTCGACGTCAAGATCGACATCGACCGCACGACCGGAGGCAAGGAACTCATCGCCAAGTACCGCGGCGCCAAAGACAGCGGCATCCCGTGGTTCGTCTTCCTCGACGCCGACGCCAAGGCGATCATCACTTCCGAAGGCCCGCAGGGCAACACCGGGTTCCCCTCCGCCCCGGAGGAAGTCGAGCACTTCGCGACCATGCTCGCCAAGGTCCGCAAGAAGATGACCGAGTCCGAAGCCAAGGGGATCATCGACTCGCTCAAGACGCCCAAGCCCTGAGCGCGGGCGCGGACGCCCCCCGTCAACCATCAACTCTTCTATTAGGGACCCGCTCCTCACCCGCGGCCTTTGAAGCCGGGTGAAGAAGCGGTAAACGCGGATGGAGGGACTCGAACCCCCAACCTGCTGATCCGTAGTCAGCTGCTCTATCCAATTGAGCTACATCCGCTCGCGTGCAGCCGCAACCTTAAGCAGCCACGCCGGGGCAGACAAGTTTCTCCGACCCCCTCACGACCCCGGCCCGGCTTCCCGGGCTCCTACGGCCCCTCGGGGCGCTCGAACACCCCCCCTATCCCCGGCCTTCCTTGATCCCGGGGGCCGTCCCCCCAATACTTCCGGCCCATCCCGGAACGCTCCGGGAGCGGGTTGCACGCTCCTTTTTGGATCCAAGAGACCTCATGGCGCACTCGAATTCGGCCAAGAAGCGCATCCGTCAGAACGCGGACGCCAAAGCCCGTAACCGCTGGCGGATGGGCACGATGCGGACCTCGATCAAGGACTTGAGCGAGAAGCTCCTGCACGGCACCCCCGCGGAGGCCGCCACGGCTTTCGCCGCCGCGTGCAAGCTGATCGATCGGACCGCCGGCAAGGGCGTCATCCACAAGAACCAGGCCGCCCGTCGCAAGAGTCGCCTCGCCGCCCGCCTCCGGGCCAAGGTCGAGGGCAAGGTCTCCCACGCCAAGCCGGCGTCGACCAAGGCCAGGACCGCCGCCGCCGGCGGGAAGTCCGGGGCCAAGCCCGGCGCGAAGCCCGCCGCCGCCTCCAAGCCGGCCGCAAAGTCCGCGGCCAAGTCGGCCCGCTAGAGCGACATCGACACGGATTGAAAGTCTCAAGCCCGGGGACGCCATCGTCCCCGGGCTTGTTCATTTCCGGTGCACCGCTCGCGCGGGTGGTCCATTCGCCCGCCGCCCTACATTCGCCCGACCGTGACGCGCCCCCGCACCAGTTCAGGCCGCACACCGAAATCGCCGCCGCGCGAGCCGGACACCTACTGGTCGCTCTCGACGCGCCCGCTGCACATCCTCGTCTTCCTGGCGCCGCTCCTCGTCGCGTTCGAGGTCGGCTCGGTCCTCTACCTCACCTCGCCGGACCAGTCGGTGGCGAAGACCATCCAAGCCAAGAAACTCTTCAGCGATTTCTTTGAGCTGTTCGGCGCCGCCGGCCTGTTCATCCCCGCCATCACCCTTGTGACCGTGCTCATGGTCTGGCACGTGATGCGCCGCGACCGCTGGACGGTCAACGCCGGCGTCGTCGCCGGCATGGCCCTCGAGAGTGCGCTGTGGACACTCCCGCTCCTGGTGATGGCCGGCCTGCACACCCGCGGCCTCGCGGCCCAGATCGGTCCTGCAGACGTGCACGCCGCGGCAATCGGGACCGGTGATCTCACCTCCATGCCCTGGCAAGCCCGAGTCACCATCTCCATCGGCGCCGGCCTCTACGAAGAAATGCTCTTCCGCTTCGTCGCCATCGCCATGTTCCACATGCTGCTGGCCGACCTGCTCCGCCTCAACAAGCTCCACGCCGCGATCGGCGCCGTCGCACTCTCTGCGGTCCTCTTCGCCCTCTATCACGACGCCGCCCTCGCCACCGGCGGCACCGACTGGCCCCGGCTGATCTTCCTCTTCACCGCGGGCGTCTACCTCGGCGTCCTCTACGCCTCCCGCGGCCTGGGGATCGTCGTCGCCACCCACGCCATCTACGACGTTCTCGTCCTGGTCATCCTCAGACCTTCCTGATCCCTCGCCACTCCCCCACCGCCTCCCGTGCAAGGACGCACCCATGGGCGAACGACGCCGACCACCACGCCGTGCGCTGCTGCACACCGCGGGCGCCGCGCTCGCGCTGGCCCTGCTGCTCGCGCTGACCAACAACCCCATCCGCCGCGAGGTCATGGCCCGCCTGGCCCACCACACCGTTGAATCCCGCCTCGCCGCCCTCGCCCCGCGCGTCGACCCACTGTGGCAGGCCCGCTGTCGAGACTCGGGCGCCGCGTACCCGCCCGCGCAGCTCACGATCGTCGTCCTCAAACGCGAGCGCGAGCTGCGCGTTTACGCGCCCGGCCCGCACGGCCGCGCCGTCCACCTCGCCACGTTCCCCATCCTCGCCGCCAGCGGCGAACTCGGCCCCAAGCTCAAGGAAGGGGACCGCCAGGTCCCCGAAGGCTTCTATCGCGTCGAGTCCCTTAACCCCAACAGCCGCTACCACCTCGCGCTGCGGGTCAACTACCCCAGCACCGAAGACTCCGCCGCCGCCTCCTCCGAGGGTCGCACGAACCTCGGTTCCGACATCATGATCCACGGCAGCAACGTCTCGATCGGCTGCGTCGCCCTCGGCGACCCCGCCATCGAAGAACTCTTCACGCTCGTCGCCCAGATCGGCCTCGACCGCGTTGAGCTGCTCATGTGCCCGTCGCTCGACCCCGCCGCACTCATCACGCCCAGCACGCCTGTGTGGCTCAGCGATCGCTATTTGCGCCTCGCCGACCGGCTCGGCGCGCTGGCCGCCCCACAGCGCTAAGAAGCCGCGCAACCCCAGACTTCGCCGCGATTTACGCCGCCTTCACCGGGTGTTCATGCCCCGGTGATATCTCTCTATGAGCCAGGAGGGCGACGGCTCAAGCGAGGGATCGATCTGTGAAGCTCCAGGACGATGACCCCATCGTGCACGAACGACTTGCCGAACTCATGGACGCGGAACGCAAGCTCGTGGTCGCGCTGCCACGCCTCGCCGCACGCGCCAGATCGGCCGCCCTGCGGGCCGCGCTGCGTGACCATCTCCGCGAAACGGCCGTGCACGTCGAACGCCTCGCCGAGGTGATGCGTGAACTCGGCGTCGAACCCGCCCCCGACACGTGCCTCGGCATGCAGGGCCTGCTCGACGAGAGCGAAGAAAGCCTGCGCGACGCCGACGACGACCACCTCGCCGACCGCGCTCTCGCCACCGCCGCCCGCAAGATCGAGCACTACGAGATCGTCGCGTACGAGGACCTCGTGAGCTCGCTGGAGCGCATGGGACGGTCCGACCTGGCCGAGATCGTCGCGCCGACGCTCCTTGAAGAGATCGACGCGGACAAGCGGCTGTGCCGGATCGCGGACAGCGCCTGAGCGTGCCCTCAGGCCGCAGCCAGCACGCCACTCACGGCCCGGCTTCGCCGTCCAACGCACGAAAAAGAGCGGACGCCCGCTCGAACGCATCCCGCACAACGCCCTCTCGATCTTCGCCTTGGCCGGCAGCGACATCCGCTGCCCACTGTGGCCCAACACTATTGAGCGTCCCGAACTTTCCTCGCAGAATGGTCATGGCCTCCCGCCCCCGCTCATTGCTCAACAACTCGCGACATTCGCGTGCAAGGTTCGCCGATCCGCCCATGTACTCCTTCAGGCAGAAATAGACGTCGTAGGCGTCCTTGGCCTTCTTGCGCTCATCGAGCGCAAACGCCTTGAGACACAGGTACGCCGGGACGGTCACGATCCGTGCGGTCACCGTGTTCTCTTCGCCCGACGGCAACACCCCCGTGAGCGTGACCGTGCTCGCACGCTCCAGGGCAAGCTCGACCCCACGAAGTCGCACGACACTGAGGTCTTGGATCAGGACGCTGGCTCCGGCCGCCGTCCCTCCCGGCTCATCTCCGGTCACGAGGTCGAGTTTGACCGTCATCGTCCCAGCGTCATCCCCGAGGTTCTTGGTGAAGACCCCGATGTGCGGCGCCAACTGCACATAGCCCTCCGCGATGAGCCGCTGCCGAATCGACTCGTACGCATCGGGCGGGATCTTTCGGCCATCCAGCGCGAAGTCGACGTCGAACGACCCAACGTGACCGCGACCCGGAAAGAGCACCTCGGGCACCCAGCCCCCGATCAGCACCATCCCATCCCTGTACTTTCCGAGGATGGTCAGCACATCCATGAGCACCGCACGCCCCGCCCTCACATCGTCATCACCGGGGAGTTCCCATGTCATGAAGAAGGCGCTCCATCACGGTGAGCCCGCGGCAGGATCTCTCGCCGCAGGATCTCGTCTGCGGCCTCCGCGCCGCGGGCCGGGTTCTTCAGAAGGTCGAGGTACGTCTGCACGGGCGAGACGACACGGAGCCCGTCGCGCTCCTCCGCATTGAAGAAGGTCGCATCATCGCTGGTCATCCAAAGAACGCCCGACGCGCCCGAGTCGACCTGCTTCAATTCGAGCTCAGGCATCAGCGTCCCGATTACGTCCCGTGATCGCGATTCGGCAATGTAGATCGCGGCACGCTTGTACCGCACCATCGGCGCCCACCGGGCGGCAGCCGAGAACTCCGCCAGTGCGTACTGCACGTTGTTCATATCACACCAGTGCGCCACCCGGCGCTCAAGCGACTCGGCCCCCTCCATGCTGTACACCGCCACCGGTCGGGCAGCGCTTTCGTACGCGGAGCTCCAGGCCTTCAGAAGCTCAAGAGCACCGCGGACGCGGATTCCCTCGCTCGACTCCTCGACAAACGCTTCCGCGACCAACTTGCGTCTAACCCGCGATGCGAGGCCCAGGCTCACGTGCGCCGTCCGCGCCAGATCCACAACCCGCCACACACGCTCCGGCCGCTCCAGCAGCACGCGCACTACACGACTGGATCTGGGAGCAAAGATGTTCTCTGCCGGCCGAGTATCCGGGCGTTCGTTCCGACATCCTTCAACGTGCACGTAGAGCCCGGCGCCCGCGATGTGGCAGTTTCCAGCAGCGTCAATGTACCCGAGCCCTTCCTCACGGCAGATGGTCGCGGTCCGCTCGGAGATATGTGGCGCGGCGACCACCCCCAGTTGCTCAACAGGAGTCTCCTGTTGCAGGCGACGAGCAAGCCCCACGGCATCTTGCGGGTGCAGTCTTGTCTTGTACTCCACGAGGAGCGCAAGCACCTCGCCCGAACCAGTGACCGCAAGCAGGACAACCTCGTCCCAGTGCGGCGGGACGTCGGCAATCGCGGCCCGAACAGTGAACAAGCCTGTGCGGCTCGCCAATGCTTCAAACCACGGTCTCACACTCGGTTGAGCGGTACCTGTCATTGACTTCACTCGCATCGGCAGTTTCACCACGTGGTGAAGTATACATTGCTGACCAATTTCAATCAAATTGAATATTTCACCACGTGGTGAAGTCAAATCCCACTTGATAACGGACACAACTGGGGTCTTGGACGGGATTTGTTCCGTGGATTACCGCTGGGATTCAACCGCGATCGCCCGGAACTCCCCCTCCACCGCAATAAACGCCTCGATTACCTTCGGATCGAAGTGCTTCCCCGCACCCTCAACGATGATCTTCATCGCCGCCTCGTGGCTCATCGCTTCCTTGTACACCCGCTTGCTCGTGAGCGCGTCGTACACGTCCGCCACCGCCACGATCCGGGCCGACAGGCTGATGTCCTCCCCAGCCAGGCCGTAGGGATACCCCGAGCCGTCCCACTTCTCGTGGTGCCCCAGCGCGATCTCCGCGGCGATCCGCAGGAAGTCGTCCTCGCTCCACTCGCGCCGCACCGCGATGAGCGTGTCCCCGCCGATCGTCGTATGCGTCTGCATCCGCTTGCGCTCGTCGTCGGTGAGCTTGCCCGGCTTCTTCAGCACCGCGTCGGGGATCCCCACCTTGCCGATGTCGTGCATCGCGGCCGTGATGCTCACGGTGTGCACCCAGTCCTCGTCGATCTCGCCCCCACGCCTCGACACCTCGCGCGCCAGCACCTCGGTGTACTTGCAGATCCGCTCCAGGTGCTTGCCCGTGTCGTCGTCGCGCGACTCGGCCAGCTTCGCCATCGCGAAGATCATCGCCTCGCGGCTCCGCGCCCGCGCCTTGGCGATCTGCTCGGTGTGCCGCTTCAGGTCCGCGGCCATGCGGTTCACGTCGTGCGCGAGCCGCCCCAGCTCGTCCCGCTTGCTCACGCTCAGCCGGTGGTCAAGGTCCCCCGACGCCATCCGCCGCACCGCGGCCCCCAGCCGCTCGATCGGCCGGACCAGCAACGTCCCCGCCACGAAGATGCACGCGATGATGAGCCCCAGCGTCACCGCGAGCGCCAGGGCCGCCTCGCGCATGTTCGCCCGCACGCCCTCCATCGCCACGCTCTCGGGCACCATGGCCGCGAACACCCACCCCGTCGACTTCACCGGGGCGTAGAAAATCCACGACCGGTCCTTCCACCGCTCCCACCCCGCGGGCGGCGTGCCGGGCCACGCATCGACCTTCACCACACCCGCCTCGCCATTCACAAGCGACGTGATCGACTTCGTGATGTCGGGCCGCCCCAGCGCGTTCATCACGTCGGACGCCGTGCGCCCGCACATGATGTCCCCCTCCCGCGCCGAGTAGACGTACTCGCCCCGCTTGGTGAGGATCACGAACTCCATGGTCCCGAGGATGTCGTGCCCCACGCGCTCGCGGATCTTCGACACCTCGATGTCGACCGTCGCGACGCCCGCGAACTTCCCCTCGCGCTCGAACGGCGCCGAGTACGTGACCATCAGCACGTTCCCCGCGCCCTCGTCGAGGTACGGGTCGGTCCACACCGGGCTGCCCGAGTCCTTGGGCGTGTGCCACCACGTCCACTTCTCGTCGGCGTACCAGTCGTACACCCCGCGCCCGATGTTCATCGACTTGAGGCCCGAGCCCGCGTCCTGACCGCTCCCGCCGCGCGACACGTACGGGCTCCGCAGGTCGGCCGCGCCCGCTGCCCCGGGGGTGGTGGGCGCCGGCTCGAACGCCGCCGCCGCCCCGTAAATCGCCGGATCCTCGAGGACGTCCGCCCGCAGCAGCCTGATCACCTGGGCGTCGGTCATGTCCGGGGCCGCCTCGAGAGCCCCGGCCGTCGTCCGCGCCACCGCGGCGGCTTTCTCGAACGCCCCATCGAACCGGTCGGCGTAATTGACCGCGAGCTCGCGCATGTCGCGCTCGACCCGCGCCCGCCCCTCCTCCGACAGCCGCACGAACATCGCCCCCAGCACGCCCAAGTACACGACCAGCGTCGGGATCGCCACCGCCGCGATCATCTTGCCCCGAATGCCCGACAGCAGCCGCATAGGGCCAGCATACCCGAGGCCCCCCCACACCGTGCAGCCCGGCCCCTCCGCACCCAGTATCATCACCTCCCCCTAACGGAGCACAGTCGATGCATCGCCCCGCCCTCGCCGCTCTCGCGCTCGCCCTCGTCACCCTGCTCGTCGCCGCCCCGGCGGCCCGCGCTCAGGACGTCAAGGTCGAGAAATACACCCTCCCCAACGGCATGACCGTGATCCTCCACGAGGACCACGCCCTCCCGACCGTGGTCATCAACACCTGGTTCCGCGTCGGCGCCCAGGACGAGCCCCCCGGCCGCTCCGGCTTCGCCCACCTCTTCGAGCACCTCATGTTCATGGGCACCACCCGCGTGCCCGGCAACCAGTTCGACGTCCTCATGGAGACCGGAGGCGGCGCCAACAACGCCTCCACCGACCTGCACCGCACCAACTACTTCTCCTACGGCCCATCCAAGCTCCTCCCCACCCTCCTCTGGCTCGACGCCGACCGCCTGGAAGACATGGGCATCACCATGAACCAGGAGAAGCTCGACAAGCAGCGCGACGTCGTCCGCAACGAGCTCCGCCAGGTCATTGAGAACGCCCCCTACGGCATCGCCGGCGAGATGGTCTTCAAGCTCATGTTCACCCCCGATCACCCGTACTACTACGGCGTCATCGGCACCCACGAAGACCTCAACGCCGCCAACGTCACCAACGTCAAGGACTTCTTCGCCACCTTCTACGTCCCCTCCAACGCCTCGCTCGTCGTCGCCGGCGACTTCGACCCCGCGACCATCAAGCCCCTCATCGCCGGCCTCTTCGGCTCCATGCCCGGCGGCGCCCCCGTCACCCGCAAGTACGCGAGCCCCAAGGACCCCATCGCGGTCCACCTCAATCAGGTCAAGCGCTTCACCTGCATCGACCGCGTCGAACTCCCCAAGGTTCAGTACAACTACCACGCCCCCCGCGGCTTCGCCGACGGCGACGCCGAGATGTCCCTCGCCGCCGAGATCCTCGCCGGCGGCAAGTCCAGCCGCCTCTACAACCGCCTCGTCATCAAGGATGAAACCTGCGCCGAGGTCTCCGCCGCCCAGCAGGGCTTCCCCCTCGCCGGCCTCTTCTCCATCGACGTGCTCACCAAGCCCGGCGCCGACCTGGGCGCCATCGAGAAGGCCATCGACGAGGAGCTCGCCCGGTTCCTCAAGGAAGGCCCCACCGCCGACGAGCTCCAGCGTGCCCAGGCCGCGTTCGAGCTCGGCAAGCTCCGCCAGCTCCAGTCGCTCCAGGCCCGCGCCGACGCGATCAACGAGTACGAGTACTACTGGCACGAGCCCAACAGCTTCAAGCGCGACCTCGACCGGTACCGCAACGCCACCACCGCCGCGATCAAGGACTGGTCCACCAAGACCCTGACTCCCGACGCCCGCGTCGTCGTCCACGTCCTCCCCACCGAGCCCGAGCGCGAAGAGTCGGCCCGCGACACCCGCCCCGCCGACGCCGCGGCCGGCGCGTTCAAGCCCCCCGCCCCCGTCACCTTCACGCTCCCCTCGGGCCTGCCCGTGATGCTCTTCGAGCGCCACGACCTGCCGCTCGTCTCCTTCACGCTCGCGGGCACAGCGGGCGGCGGCCTTGATCCCGCAGGGAAAGAAGGCCTCGCGAGCCTCACGGCCCAGATGCTTTCCGAGGGCGCGGGCGATCTCGACACGCTTGCGTTTGAGAACGCCGTGCAGTCGCTGGGCGCCAGCTTGAGCGCCGGCGTCGACACCGAGAGCGCCGAGGCGAGCATGACCGTGCTGCGCCGCAACCTCGAGAAGGCCGCCCCGCTCTTCGCCGACGCGATCAACCGCCCGCGCTTCGACGAGCCCGCGTGGGAGCGCGTGAAGAGCCTCCACCTCGACAACCTCGGCCAGGCGATGCAGGACCCCCGCGCCACCGTCGCCCGCGTCTCCAACAAGCTCCTCTACGCCCCCGGAAACCCCTACGCCACCCCCGACGACGGCACCATCGACAGCGTCAACTCGATCTCCCTCGCCGACGCGAAGCAGGCCCTCTCGACCCGCCTCTTCCCGCCCAACGCCTGCACCCTCTTCATCGCCGGCGACGTCACCAGGGACGACGTCACGAGGATCTTCGGCCCGCTGATGTCGAAGTTCGCCGCCCGCGCCACGCCCTCGGCGTCGCAGGCGAAGTTCGACTTCATCAAGCCCACGAGTGGCGCCGGCCTGCGCGTCGCCGTCGTCGACCGCCCCGGCGCCACCCAGACCTTCGTCCGCTTCGCCGCCCCCGGCGTCAAGATGGCCGATGCCTCGCGCGTCCAGCGCGAGCTCCTCAACACCACCCTGGGCGGCAGCTTCACCAGCCGTCTCAACCAGAACCTCCGCGAAGACCACGGCTACACCTACGGCGCCCGCTCGAACTTCGACATGCGCCCCTCCACCGGCGCCTTCACCGCCGGCGCGAGCGTCAAGGCCGACACCACCGGGGCCGCCCTCACCGAGTTCCTCAAGGAGTTCAACCGCATCCGCGCCGGCGACCTCTCCGACGCCGAGCTCGCCAAGGCCCAGGAAACCCAGCGCAGCGACACCGTCCGCTCCTTCGGCCAGCTCTCGGGCCTCGTGAACGCCGCCGCCACGCTTCAGGCCGCCGGCCTCCCCTACGAGACTCTCGCCGCCGACTTCGCCGCCATCGACAAGGCCACCGCGGCCCAGCTCAACGCCCTCGCGAAGACGGCCGTGAACTACGACCAGGGCGTGCTTGTTCTCGTCGGCGACAAGGCCCTCATCCTTGAGCAGCTCAAGAGCGTGCAGGGACTTCCGGCGCCGCAGGTCTACGACGCGAGCGGAAACCCGATGAAGTAACTCTTCGCCCCCGAGGCAGTGAAGGAACTCTTCGCCCCGGAGGGGCGCAGGGCTGTAGCCACGGGCGCAGCGACGCTGCTCTGAGCGTCGCAAGCCCGTGGAAGTCGACTCGCAGTTCTCTCTTACTCACTTCTTTATCGCCCCGGAGGGGCGAAGGGATTTCCACGCGCAACATCCCGCTGCCCCTCCGGGGCAGTCTGCAACAAATCGAGTTGATATCCGCCTCGCTTCCACGGGTTGCGCGACGCGAAAGCCGCGTCGCTCCACCCGTGGCTACACCCCTGCGCCCCTCCGGGGCGTTCGGATCGATGTCGTATCAAAACTCCACCCTCACCATCACCCTCACGAACGGCGACGGATCCGCGTTGACCTCGCTCACGTCGTCCCCGTTGCTGTCGTCGAACCGCAGCTGTTCCCACGCGACCACGCCGCCCATCAGCTCGACCGCGACCGTCTTCGACGGCGCCCACGTAATCCCCACTCCCAACGGCAGCCGCCGATCCCGCATCGCCCCCTCACTCAGCGCATTGTCGTCCGCGAGCCGGAACTGACGGCTCTCGTAGCTCCCCTGCACCACCAGCGCCCAGTGATCCGCGAACCCGTGCGTGAGCCGCGCCCCCAGCCCTTCGACGCCGGTCGTGCTCAGGCGCGTCCGCTCGTTGATCTGCCAGTCCACGCCGATGATCGGGATGAACTCGGTGGAATCCTCGAGCTGCGTCGCCGCCCCGCCACCGAGCGACATGCTGAAGTCCTTGCTGAACGCATAGCGCACGCCCGCGAACGCGGCCACCGTAAACGCATCCCCCAGCTCCGCCCCGTCCTCCGCGCCCCACGACAGGCTCGCCGCCCCGAACACGCCCCACTGCTCGTCGATCTGGTAGCTCAAGAGCGGGCGCAGCACGATCCGGTACGTCTCGTCGAGCGGATCATCCGTCCCGGGCACGAGCCCCGTCGCGTTGCTGAAGTCGTACCACGACCGCTCGCCGAAGAACAGCATCGCCAGCCGCGCCCGCTCCCCGATCGGCACGCCGACCTCGAGCCCCGCCCCCGCGCGCCACACGCTCAGCTCTCCCGGCGAGTCGTCCAGGTCCGTCTTGAACATCAGGTCGCCCGCGCCGATCAGCGTGAACGAGAACTGCTGCCCCTCCGAGATCGTCCGCGCGCCCGATTCGGGTTCCGGCGGTGCAGAAGGCGGCGCTGACTCGGGCGCGCTCGGCGGCGCCGCACCCGCACCCTCCGACTGCGCCATCGCCCCCGACGCCGCAAGCATCGCCATCACCGCACCCACCACCGGACAACGACGCAGCAAGTTCGCCATAGGTCCCGCAGTGTACCGATCCCCGCCCCCCCCGTTCACCATTCACCACTCACCGTTCACTCTCTTCCGCTACCCCCGCATCCGCCGCGCATACACCACCCACTCCAGCGTCGCGAGCACAAACGCCGCGAGCACGAACCACGCCCACACTTCCTTACCACCCTTGGCGCCCGAGCCGTCCGCGTCGCCGCGGGCGTTCGCCGCCGCCCCCATCCCCGGCAGCCGCGGCGAATCGATCACCGCTGCCGCCGATTCCCGCGCGTCGAGCAGGTTCACCGCTACCGGCGACTCCCCCGGCTCCACCCCGCCCAGCGTGTACACCCCGGCGAGCTCGAGGACGCCGATCTCCACGCTCCGCGATGCGGGCTGGCTCCCACTGGTCCCTCCCCCAACCGGCACGCTCCGCGTCAGCGGCCCGTTCACCACAACTTGCGTCGCCCCGCCCCCCACGCCCCCCATCGCCCGCACCCGCACCGGATCCGTCGTCCGCAACGGCCCGCTCATCCCGCCCGCCTCCGCCCGCGCCACCAGCAGGTCGACCGCGTTCTGCACGAACAGCGGGAACGACAGCTCCGCCGGCCACGTCGACCGCGACGGGCTGAACGTCACGATCACGTGGCGCACGCCGTCGCGCTCGACGACCGCAATCAGAGTCCTCTCTGCGCCCGCCGCCCCCCCCCCCCCCCCCCCCCCCCCCGTCCCCCCCCCCCCCCCCCCCCCCCCCCCCCCCCCCCCCCCCCCCACCCCCCCACCCCCCCCCCCCCCCCCCCCCCCCCCCCCCCCCC
>CAZMCC010000036.1:0-34481 GCA_964564695.1 uncultured Phycisphaeraceae bacterium
GCCTGCGACATGAGGCGGGCCTGCAGGCCCATCTGGGCCTCACCCATCTCGCCCTCGATTTCGGCTCGGGGAATGAGGGCCGCGACCGAGTCAATGACGATCACGTCGACCGCGTTCGAGCGGACGAGCATCTCGCAGATCTCGAGGGCCTGCTCGCCGGTGTCGGGCTGGGACACCAGCAGGTGGTCGATGTCGACGCCGATCTTGCGGGCCCACGAGGGGTCGAGGGCGTGCTCGGCGTCGATGAACGCGGCCACGCCGCCTTCGCGCTGGGCGTTGGCCGCCACCGTGAGGGCGAGGGTCGTCTTACCGGAGGACTCCGGTCCGAAGACCTCGACGATGCGCCCGCGCGGGATGCCCTTGCCGCCCAGGGCGAGGTCGAGCGAGAGGGCGCCGGTCGAGATGCCGGGGATCGCGAGGTACGCGTGCTCGTCGAGGCGCATGATCGCGCCCTTGCCGAAGGTCTTCTCGATCTGCGCGACGGTGCGCCCGAGGTTCGCGGCCTTCTCCTTGTCGACGTGCGTGGTGTTCGCGGCGACGTTGACGGACGCTGCCTGCTGACGCGAGGTGGTCGAGACACTCGCCGCGGCGGCGCTGCCGGCGCCGGTGGGGGCGGGCTTGGATGAGCCCGAAGAGGAAGACGATGACGACGAGGAACCGGCGCCCGAAGGCTTGGGCGAACCGGCGGATGCCGAGGGCGATGTCGCCGCGGACGAGCCCGACGCCGTGCTCGCGGTCGAACTCGCGCCCGAAGGCTTCACTTCAACAGCGCCCTTGCCCATCGGCGCGGTCGCGGTGGTCGAAGCGCCACCGCTGCCCGACACCGGCGGCCGTGCGACGGCGGTCGCCGACGAGTTCGATGATGAGCCACCACCCGACGAGCCACCACCCGACGTGCCATTCGAGGAACTCGAAGGCCGGACGCCGTTGCTGGAGACGGACTTGGAAGCGGGGGACCCCGAGGACGGGGACGGCGAGGGAGTGCGCGCCATGGGCGCCACCTTTCTGTTTGCCATACGTAGCTGCCCGGACGAGTTACCGGTCCTGCCTGCTCGCCTTCGACTGGGTCGAAGGGACCACGCAACACCGGCAACCCCCAGCCGCAGGCGCATGGGGACCAACGCGGGGGTGGCGGCCTGCTCAACTCGAGCGGACACACCAGGCGGGGGCGGCGTTGGACGCGAGCCCGACCCGTGGAGCATATCAAATCACGAACGGCTGTCAAGAGCCCAAGTTCGGGTTTTGACAAGTTTTGTTCACCACCGTGGGGCTCGCTCCGCCCGCTCGAGGTCTGCCTGGGCAAGTTCGGCCTGGCCCAGCTGCTGGTACGCCCGGGCGCGAGCCTGCAGGTATGGCTGAAGCGGGCGCAGCGCGATGGCCGCGCTGAATGTTCCGACCGCCTCTGCGAACCGTGCCAGCGTCAGCTCCATGTACCCCAAGTTGGCAAACGTCGTCGGATTGCCCGGATCGCACAGCGTGGCCTGGCGATAGTCATCGCCGGCCTCGACAAGTCGCCCCATCTTCTTCCGCACATCGCCGCGATTGAGCCAGGCCACGGAATTCGAGGGATCGGCTTCGACCGCCGCCGACAGATCGCGATCGCCCTCCTCCATGCGGCCAATTTCCGCGTAGGCAAGACCCCGGTTGTTCAGCAGATGCGACCGAGAGCCGGTCACGTCTGCCGCGAGGCCCTGCGAACACGACGCGATGAGGTCGTGATACTCAGCGAGCTCATCCAGCATCAGGCATCGTTTCGAGGTGGTCATTGCAAGGTGTGGTGGCCGACTTGCCAGCCTGTGAGCATTCTTGGCCATGGGCGCGAAGGATGCTTCGCAGCCTTGGCACGCGTCAGCCCTACGGTCAGTTGAGAGACCATCGCATGACCGCCGCCATCCACACCGAACTCCTGACCCGCTCCTACGGCTCCCGCCGCGGCATCGAGCAGGTGTCGCTCACCGTCCCCGAGGGCTCGCTCTACGGCTTCCTCGGCCCCAACGGCGCGGGCAAGACCACGACCATCCGCGTGCTGATGGGATTCCTGCACGCGACCAGCGGTCGCGCGAGCGTGCTCGGCATGGACTGCTGGCGCGATTCAGCCCGCATCAAAGCCGAAGTCGGGATGATCCCCGGCGACCTGCGCCTGTGGCCCTGGCTGCGCGGCACCTCGGCGCTGGTGCTCTTCGGGCGCGTCCGCCGGCGCGACATCCGGGCCGAGGGGCGGCGCCTCGCCGACGAGCTCGAGCTCGATCTCTCGGTGAAGGTCCGCCAGATGTCCCGCGGCATGCGCCAGAAGCTCGGCCTCATCCTCGCGATGGCCCACAAGCCCCGCGTGCTCATTCTCGACGAGCCGACGACCGGGCTCGACCCGCTCATGCAGGAGCGGTTGCGCGCGATCCTGAAGCGCATGGCCGCGGCCGGGCACACCGTGTTCTTCTCGAGCCACACGCTCAGCGAGGTCGAGGACCTGTGCGAGCGCGTCGCGATCGTGCGGGCCGGACGGATCGTGGCCGACGACACGCTCGCGGCCCTGCGCCGGCGGGCCGGATACGAGATCAGCGTGACGTGGCGCAACGGCGCGATGGCGACCGCCGAGCCCCCGACGTTCCTCAAGCTCGACGAGCGGCGCGACGGGACCTGGCGCGGCAGCGTCGAAGGCGACATTGGGCCCTTGATGTCATGGCTGGGTGCGCGGGGAGAATCGGAAGTCGAGGACCTCTCGATCACCCGCCCCGACCTCGAGACGCTCTTCAAGCGCTACTACGAGCCGGGTGGGAACGCCAACGACGGCGCCGCCCCCGCCCCCGGCGCGGGTGGGAGTGGGGGGACCCCACGATGACCATCAACCTCGGCCTCGTGCATCGATCGCTCCGCGAAACATTCTTCCCCACGCTCATGTTCGCCGGCTTTCTCGGGTTGATCGCCGGGCTGCTGTCGTACGCGCTGCCCACGGTGCAGGCCCGGTTCGTGACGAAGCAGAACATTCCGGCCCCGATCCAGCAGATCCGCAACGTGATGCTCGGGTTCGACGCCACCGGCGCGGGCGTCGCCGACATCGCGTTCTCGATGGCGTGGAGCCACCCGCTGGTGCTGGCGCTGCTCTTCGGGCACGCGATCCTCGTGTGCACGCGCGTCCCCGCCGGCGAGATCGAACGCGGCACGATCGACGTGCTGCTCGGCCTGCCCGTGTCACGCCGCACGCTGTGGCTGAGCGAGACGTTCGCGTGGCTGCTGACGGGGGCCGTGGTACTCGGGGCGATCTACGTCGGGAGCTTCACCGGCGCCCGCTGGATCAAGCCCGAGCACCGGCCCAATTGGGGCAACCTCGCGATGGTGCTCGCGAACCTCGCGCTCGTGTACACCGTGATCGGGACGGCCGCGATGGCCGCGTCGAGCTGCTTCGACCGGCGGGGGCGGGCGGTGCTGCTGGTGCTCATCCTGAGCGTGGCGTCGCTCCTGATCAACTTCCTCGAGCTGCTGTGGGAGCCCGCCGGGCAGGTCGCGTTCATGAGCATCATGCACTACTACCGGCCGGTGGGCATGCTGATGCGGGCCGAGTGGCCGTGGGCGGACATGGCGGTTCTGGGAGGGATCGCGCTTGTCGCGTGGGTGACGGCAGGGATCGTGCTTTCGCGCAGGGCGATCACGACGTCATGATCCGAGCCTCCCGCGCAAGCGGGAGGTCTGTTGCGTACGAGCTCCAACACCTCCCGCTTGCGCGGGAGGCTCGGATCAGCCTGCCTTCACCCCGTCGCGCTTCGCGAGCGAATTCGCCACGCGCACGCCCGAGTTCAGCCCGCCTTCCATGTAACCCACGAACTTGTAGCACGTGTGCTCGCCCGCGAAGTGGATCCGCGGAAGCCCCTTCGCCATGAGCGGGCCGACCGTCGTGACCTCGCCCGGGCCCGGGAACGAGTAGCCGGCGTTCGTCCACGGCTCCTTGGGCCAGTCCATCAGGCGATCCTTGACGAAGTTCTCCTTGAAGCCCGGCAGCAGGGCTTCGAGCGTGCCGGCGTACATCGCCGTGCGCTCTTCCTTCGACATCGCGAGCACCTTCTCGGCCGGCGGGCCGCCGGAGAAGCAGTGCAGGCTCGCGCCTTCAGCCGGCTCGCGCTGGTTGTCGGTGCCTTCCCAGGTCATCGAGAGCGGGCCGTCGGTGATCGTGTACTGCGAACGCTTCTTCTCGCCCTCTTCCCAGTACGGCTTCTTGACCGCGGCGAGATACTTCAGGTTCACGCCCATCTGCGGCTTGAGGCCCGCGGGCAGGCCCGGCTTGAACTCGATGCGGTTCCACACGCTCGGCGGCGTCGCGACCACGACATCGTCGCACTCGATCGTCCGTCCGTCCTTGCACGTGACGACGACCTTCGAGCCCCTGTCCTCGACCATCGTCACCGGCAGACCCATCACGACCCGGTCCTTGCCCACCTGCTCGGCGAGCTTGAACGCGAGCTGCTGGTTGCCGCCCTTGCAGCGGCACGTCTCGCTCTCGGTGAGATAGGTCTCGACGCCGCCGCCCTTCACCTGGGTGATGTACCCGAGGTAGCTCTGGCGGTTCGTCGCCTGGCCCATGTTGGCGGTGAAGTCGGTGGTGACGATCTTCTTGCCCTCGGGCGAAAGCTCGAGGGCGTTGATGAAGTCGGCGATCGTGCGCTTGTCCCACTCCGCGGCCTTCGCGTGCGTCCACGGCGCGTCCTCGTCGACCGCCCGGGCGTCGTCGTAGAGCTTCTCTGTGGCCTTGTCGATGGCCTCCCAGATCTCGTCGCCCTGCTCGGCCTCGAGCACCTTGCCGTCGATCATGATCGGGGCGAAGGCCTCCTCATCCTCGGTCATCTCGAGGAACTCGAGGCCCAGCTTGTCGGCGTAGGCGTTCCAGGTGGGGTGGTTGGCGCCGACGAGTTCGCCGCCGCCCTCGGTGTTCTTGCCGGGGACGAGGTCCTTGAAGGAGAGGACGCGCCCGCCGAGGCGCTCGCGGGCCTCGATGACGGTCACGTCGTAGCCGACGCTCTTGAGCTCGTACGCGCACGCCAGGCCGCCGAAGCCGCCGCCGATGACGACGACGCGCTTGGCGCCGAACGCGGGGCGCACCAGGCCGGCGATGGCGGAGTTGGAGAGCAGCGAGCCGGCGCCGATCGCGAGCGTGGTCTTGAGGAAGCGGCGGCGTTCGACCGAAGTGAGGCCGTAGCCGTGCTGACGGGCGAGGCGGGCGAGGATGGAACGGGACATGAGCGGCTCCTGCGGGAGGGTGAAGGGTTGTGGGAACCCTTCGGTTTGCGAAGCCGGGGCGTCGCGTGTCCGCGACGCCCCGGGATGGAATCAGAAAAGGTCGGGTGCGGGTGCCCCGGCGGAGCTTTGTCCGCCGGGACGTGAGTCCAGTCGATGCACCCGGCGGACAGAGCTCCGCCGGGGCACGCGGAGTCGACAGTCGATCACTCGTCGTTGATCGGCCCGATCCCGATCAGCCACATCTTGAAGAAGTTCATCGTCTGCTGCTTGGTGAGCTTGTTCGCGTTGAGCGAGTAGGTCACCACGCTCGACACCGGCACCGCCTCGTCGCCCACCCCCGACATCGTGTCGACGTAGCTGACGCGACCGGTCAGGGCCGGAACGCTGTTGTCGACGGCGAAGAACGCCTCTTCGTCGGTCATCTTGCTGAACGCGTCGGCCTCGGTGCCGGCCTTGCGGTTCTTGTCCTCGTTGAAGCGGAGGTTGAAGTCGTAGTACCCCTTGCCGTTGGTCTTGCGGTCGGCGTCCTCGACCCACTTGATCGAGCCGGTGACGACGTCCTCGTACTCGGTGCCGTTGAGGTTGTACTTGAACCGCAGCCCGTCGGTGTACCAGTTGCCGGTCTCGTAGTCGAAGTCCAGGCGGCCGTTCACGACCACGCGCGGGTAGTTCTCGCTCGGGCCCATCGCGAGCACGGCGTTCTCAAACCGCATCGGGTCGACCTTCTTCACGACGATCGACACCGTCTTGTTGCCGATCACGCGCTTGTACGTGTACGACGCAAGGCCTTCCTTCTGCTCAGCCTTGCCGACCATGCGACCGGCGAAGTTGTCCGTGAACGCCTTGGCGCTGCCGACGGCGTCGACGGCGATCCGCAGCGGGCTCTCGCTCGCACGCCCGCCGCCGAGGTCGAACGCGCCGGTCTGCTGGTCGATCGGCACGGTGCCGACCCACTTGCCGACATTGCGCGACTGCTTGAGGTCCTTGGGGTTCAGCACCGCGAGGTTGATGCTGTAGGTCAGCAGCGCGTCCTGCTTGCGGCGCTGCAGCGTGCGGGTGTAGAGGTTCGGCTGGCGGGTGATCTGCCCGATGAACTTGGTCGTCTTGGCGACGGCCAGGTCGAGGTCGTACAGGTCCTTGGCGCCCAGGGCGGGCGAGCCGTCCTTGAAGTCGCCGCTGGCGTCCTTGTTCGAGCGCGTGTTGAAGGTGATCTTCATCGTCCCGCCGATGATCCCGTCCTCGGTGAGCTGCTCGGGGGCGCCCGCGCTGGGGGCGGCGGCCGGGGCCGGGGGTGTTGCGCCGCCCGCGGGCTGCAGGCACGCGAGCGCCGGCGCGGACGTCAGGATCAACCCGGCGGCCGCGGTGGCAAGGAATGACTTCAAATTCTTCATCGAACGATCTCCTCAGGGTGCCGGGGTGCGATTCGGGCAGCCGCGGCCGGCTCCGCGGGTGGTCTTGCTCCAGAGTATTCGGGGTCCGGTCGCGGGGTTTCAGCCGGGGGGTCTCGGGGGGACAATTTCGGGGCGCAGGGACGGCGCGTGGGCGCGGCCTATGCAAGTCATGCGACGCGGGGGCGGTGAGCGGATCAAGAAAGGACGCCGCCCGAGGCGCGATACCCTCTGGCCCGTATGAGCAAGCCTTCTACCGCCGCTTCGCCCACCCCCAGCCCCACCCCCGCGGACCTCTCGCTCCGCGAGCTCACCGACCTGTTTCAGCAGGACGAGGCGATCATCCGCCGCGGCGGGGGGAAGGCGGGCGTCGACCGCCAGCACGAAAAAGGACGCCTGACGGCCCGGGAGCGGGTTGAGCTGCTGGTGGACGACAAGGGGGCGGCGGGGTTCAGCGAGCTTGGACTCTGGGCGGCTTGGGGGATGTACCAAGAATTCGGCGGAGCCCCCGCGGCCGGTGTGGTGACCGGGATCGGGCGCGTGCAGGGCCGCCTGTGCATGATCATCGCCAACGACGCCACGGTGAAGGCCGGGGCGTTCTTCCCGATGACGTGCAAGAAGATCATCCGGGCCCAGACGATCGCGACGATGGCCCGCCTGCCGCTCATCTACCTGGTGGACTCGGCCGGCGTGTTCCTGCCCCTGCAGGAGGACGTGTTCCCCGACACCGACGACTTCGGGCGGATCTTCCGCAACAACGCCGTGATCAGCGCGATGGGGATCCCGCAGATCGCGGCGATCATGGGCTACTGCGTCGCCGGCGGCGGCTACCTGCCCGTGCTCTGCGACACGCTCCTGATGACCGAGGGGAGCGGGCTGTACCTCGCCGGGCCGGCGCTGGTGAAGGCGGCCATCGGGCAGGAGGTGACTGACGAGGAGCTCGGCGGGGCCGCCATGCACGCGAGCATCTCGGGGACGATCGACTTCAAGGAGAAGACCGACGAGGCGTGCATCGAGCGGTTGCGGAGCATCGCGGCGAAGTATCCGGGCGCGAACCCGCTGGGCGCTGACGACGATGCGGTGAGCGTGCCGTTCTTCAGACCCGGCGAGGATGTGTACAGCGTCTTCACCGACAAGCCCGGGGCTCAGTACGACGTGAAGGACCTCATCGGGTGCTTCGTCGACGTGCGGGCACGCGGCGACAAGGTTGAGGCGAACTTCGACGAGTACAAGGCCGACTTCGGCCAGTCGATCGTGTGCGGCTACGCCATGATCGGCGGGCACGCGTGCGGGATCGTCGCGAACCAGAAGAAGGTCTCGACCTCGCTCAGCGCCGGCGGCAAAGCCGGTCCTGGCAAGCGTGTCAACATGCCCGGCGTGATCTACGACGACTCCGCCGACAAGACCGCCCGCTTTATCATGGACTGCAACCAGCGCAAGATCCCGCTCGTGTTCTTCCACGACACAACCGGGTTCATGGTCGGGCGCGACTCCGAGCAGGGCGGCATCATCCGCGCCGGCGCCAAGATGGTCAACGCGATGAGCAACTCCGTCGTCCCCAAGATCGTCGTGATCATGGGCGGCAGCTACGGCGCCGGAAACTACGCCATGTGCGGCCGCGCCTTCGACCCCTTCATCACCCTCGCGTGGCCCAACGCCAAGTGCGCCGTGATGGGCGCCAACCAGGCGACCGGCGTGCTCACGACGATCGAGGAAGCGAGCCGCAAGCGCAAGGGCGAGACGATCGACCCCGAAACGCACAAGCAGATCTACGCCGCGATCCACGCGAACTACACCGAGCAGGCCGACATCCGCCACGGGGCCGCGCGGGGCTGGGTGGATCGGTTGATCGCCCCCCACAAGACCCGCGACGAGCTGATCGCCGCGCTCGACGCGGCCCAGCAGGGGTGGGACTACTCGAAAGAGTTCAAGGTGGGGATGTTGCAGACGTGAGCACAGAAATGTGCGTCTGTTTGAGGATTTGACGCCGGACCTGAGGCTTTGCGAAGGTCCGGATTGCTCCACGCCGAAAACTCGGTATGTTGCTCCAATGCCCACCACGCGTTGGGAGGACTGGGTCCACGTGACGATCTCATCGCTTGGCTCGTGGCTTCCCGGCGACGAGCGAGGGTTTCGCAACCACGATCACCGCATTCATTCGACCGGCCATTACAAGCTGAGTGGGCTACCTACCGAACACCCCGGCTTGAATCGGCACGCACGCTCGATCAGCCGGCGCGAGCTCGTTCTCCCGAGCCGGCTGAGACCGACCATCGCGGCCGCGATCGCAGAGAAGTTGCTTGAGTGCAAGAAGCCCCCTCGCATCGTCGGCATTGCCGGCCAGCACGGACACGTTCTCTTTCGCGTCGAGCAAGAGGACGCAAAGCCGATCATGGGAAGGGCGAAGCAGGCCGCGTCGTTCCGGGTTCGGGCTCACCTTCCCGGGAGCATCTGGGCGCAGGGTTGTCACGTCGTGCGAGTGCGTGATCGCGATCACTATCAAGCGGTCGTTGGCTATATCCAACGCCACGCCGACGACGGGGCCGCCATCTGGATCCATCCGGACCTTCGCCGAGCCTCAGGTCCGGCGTCAGGGCGGCACCCAGGTCCGGCGTACCCATGAACTCCGGCGCTCCGCGCGCTACCGTCGGCCCATGCCTCCCCCCGCCCCCATCCGCACCCCTCCCGCCACCCCCTTCGTCGACGTCATGGGCGGGGCCGCGCGAGTCCAGATCAACGTCCTCGACCACGGCTTCGTCGCCCTGCTCGACGCGATGCCGCGCCTCGTGCCCCAGGGCCAGACCGCCGACAGCTCGATCGTGCAGGCCGCCCGCGTGAGCTACGGCGAGGGCACGAAAAAGATCAACGAAGACAAGGGCCTCATCCGCTACCTCCTCCGTCACCGGCACACGACGCCGTTCGAGATGGTCGAGTTCAAGTTCCACGTCGCGATGCCGATCTTCATCGCCCGCCAGTGGATCCGCCACCGCACCGCGAACGTCAACGAGTACTCCGGGCGCTACTCGATCATGCCCGACCGCTTCTACCGCCCGACCATCGACAACGTCCGCAAGCAGTCGAAGTCCAACCGCCAGGGCGGCGACGAGCGCTTCGTGGTCGAGGGCATCAGCGACCCGGCAAGTGGAGCGACGGGAGCTGGCGGAGAGGGCGCGACGGCCGAAGCCTTCTTGAAATTCCTCGAAAAGTCCGAGGCCCTCTACGCCGAGTACATCGCCCACACCGAGAAGGGCGTCTCCCGCGAGATGGCCCGCATGGGCCTGCCGCTGAGTCTCTACACCGAGTGGTACTGGAAGTGCGACCTGCACAACATCCTTCGGTTCCTGTCCCTCCGCATGGACAGCCACGCGCAGGAGGAGATCCGCCTCTTCGCGACCGCGATGCACGACCTCATCGCGGGAATCGTCCCCATCACCATGGACGCGTGGCGCGACTATGACTTCGAGTCGATGCACCTCTCGCGTCTCGAGATCGAGGCCCTCAAGGCCAAGGCCCCGATCAACACCGAGAACAAACGGGAACAGGCGGAGTTTGAGGCGAAGCGATCCCGCCTCGGCCTCTAGACCGTTCACCATTCACCGCTCACCGTTCACTCCCGCCTTGCGAATCCGATACACCCGCCCCGGCTGGTCCGCGCTGAACAGCACCGAACCGTCCGGCGCCTGGGCACAATCCACCGGCCGGGCCAGGATCGCCGGCTGCGCCATCCCCGGAGCCGGCGCGCTCTCCACCGTCTTCACGATCACTTCCATCCCCATCGGGTGCCCCCCCAGCCCCGCATCGCTGTCGAAGATCACCCGCGCCACGCAATACCCCACGTACGCCGAGCTGTTCCAGCTCCCGCGGCACGCCACGTATGCGTCCCCCGCCTGATCCGCCTGCAGCCCCGCCCCCCCTCCCGGCTTCTCGATCGTCGCCTGCGTCGGCGGCGTGACGAAGCAGAACGAATTCGCCGCCCAGTGCGCCGGCAATTCCCACTCCGGGATGATCGTCTTCGCCGCAAGCTGCTGCAGGTCGCTCCGTCCGAGATACTCCGGCCGCGGCACCCGGCGCCCCGTCAGGAACGGATGCCCGTAGAACCCGCCCTCGACATACCGATTGAACTCGTCGCTCGGCAGCGCATCGGTGAACGGCTGGTTCCCCTGCACGTCGCCCCACGCCTTCCCAAACCAGTCCGACCCGTGGTCGACGCCCCAGATCTCCCCCGTCCCCGGGCGCACGCGCAGCTTCTCGGTGTTGCGGATCCCCGACGCGAACAGGCGCTGGTTCGACCCGTCGAGGTCAAACCGCCAGATCTTCTGGCGCTCCGTCTGTGTCTGGTCCGAGGCGTTCCCCGAATCGCCGATCGACGTGTAGATCGATCCGCCCGCCCCCCCCGTCACCAGCAGCGACCGCCACCAGTGCGGCCCCCCGCGAGGCAGCTTCCCCGTCGGGATCACCTCCACCACCTCGTCAGCCTTCCCATCCCCGTTGGTGTCGCGGGCCTTGCCGATCGAACCCGTCGTCGCGAACCACAACCACCCCCCCCCGCCCCCCTCGAAGCACATCGCGTGCACGCTCGGCCGGTCGGTGATGAACGTCGCCCGCGTCTCGTACGCTCCGTCTCCATCCGCGTCACGCAGCGCGACGATGTCCCCGAACTGCGGGCGCGACACGTACAGCGTCCCCCGCTCGTCGAACTCCATCATCCGCGCCCCCGGCAGATCCAGCACCGCCACCGACACCTCATACCCCTGGCGCACGACAAACCGCCCGACCTCGGGGGCATCGGGGGCGCGGGATGTGGGGGGCGTGGGCGTGGGCGTGGGCGTGGGGGTGGGGGTGGGGGGGGGCGCCACCGGTTGCCCCGTCGCGCCCGTCCCGCCGAGGGTCACCGCCGCCGCACACGCCAGCACGTTGCACACTCGCACGCTCATTTCTCCACCCCCGCCGCGCTCCGCAGCCATTTGGTGATCATCGCCAGCGCCCCGGGGTCGATCGTCGTCTCGATCTGCAGCCGCTCGGGCTCCAGCCCCGTCACGCACGGCTGGAGCATCTGGTTCAGCCCGGGCAGGATCGTGCTCGAGACCTTCGCCGCGGGGTTCTTCTGAAGCGCCGCGACCACCGCCGGCACGTTCGCCTCCGCCGGGTTGGTCATGTCCTCGCGCCCCGCGATGACCATCACCGGCAGGCCGACGCGCTGGTACACCGGACCCGGATCGTGGCGATAGCGCGACACGAGGGACGGCGTCGTCATCTCCGCCATCTCGATCCGGACGTTCTGATCCTGCATCGGCGATGCGTCGCCGCGTCCCTTCGACGTGTAGATGGTCATCTCCTCACGCAGGGCGTCGGCGATCGGCCCGGTCGGCTCGCTCACCGCGTCGTACGGCGTCGTCGACGCCGCCGCCCCCTCGAGCGCCCGCCGCCGCGCCGCCAGGCGCGCCGCGAGGTACTCACCGGTCTCCCCCTCGTGCACCAGCAGCGACTCGGCCGCCTTCATCTGGCTGTCGAGCAGCGGCAGCCCGCGAGGCGACACCATCACGATGAACGAGGGGGCGTGCCTGGTCCCTCCCTCGCTCGGCTGCGTCGCCATCGCCGCGATCGCCGCCGTCACCGCACCCTCGCCCAGCCCGAGATACCCGAGCCGGGTCGCGTCGACGCCCGGCGTTCCCGCCAGCGCCGCCAGCGCGCCCGCCGCGTCCGCCGCCGAGATCTCCGGCGTCGCGATTCGCTCGTCGCCCTCCGTCTGTCCCGCGCCCCGGTCGTCGAGTCGAAGCACCGCGAACCCGCTGCGGGTCAGCGCATCGGCGAGCACCAGGAACGGCCGGTGAAACGCCCCCGCCAGGTCGCGGTCGGTGGCCCCCAGGTCCCCGACGAGCACCACCCCGGGAACCGGCCGGGCCGGCGTCGCGGCTTCGGGGATCGTGAGCGTGCCGTTGAGAATCATCCCGTCCGCCGGCGACGCGATGAACACGTCGTTGGCCCGGTAGCCGCTGGCGCCGCGCGGCTCCTGCGGGCGCCGGATCACCGCGTCGCGGGCGATGCTCGCCGGCACGAGGCGCAGTCGCACCGGCATCGTCCCCACCGTCGTGCCGACGCGCCCCTCGGCCCGTGCGCCGTTGTCCGTGATGCCGAGTTCGTACGTCGCATCTCCCCCCTGACCCGGCGTCGTGAACCGCATCGCTCTTCCCGCCACCACCACGTCGCTCAGCGCCATCCCCCGGATCCCGGGCGTGCTCGGCCCGGGCGAGAGGTCAAGCGTCCCGCTCCAGCGGTTCTCCGCCGCCGTCCCCTCGCGGTTGAGCGTCACCACGATCGGCACCATCTGAGCCGCCCGCGGCCCCCGCACCTCGATGGTGCCCAGCCAATACTGCGTCTCCTGCGAGACGGGCTGACCATGGCCCCCCGCCACGCCCGAACCGGTCACCGCCGCCGCCAGCCAGACCGTCCACGCCGCTGCGCCCGAGAAGTACGTGTGTGTCGTCACGCCCATACTCTAGAAGCACCCGCGGCGTGTACAACCGCGGCCCCTATGCGCCGGGCCTTCTCTCTCATCGAGGTGCTCGTGACGATCGCGGTGATCGCGATCCTGGTCGCTGTCATCACCCCTGCACTCTCGGGAGCACGCGAAGCGGCCCGCTCAACCGTCTGCCTCACCAACCTCCGCCAGATGGTCGTCGCGTGCTCGCAGTACGCCGACGACAACAACGGCATGGGCCCCGCGATCGGCCAGCCCTACACCGAGCTCCCGAACTGGGCGTTGGTGGTTCAGTCGCAGGCGGGCCGGAGCGGCTCGACATCCACGGAGCTCTACACCACGCGGTCGGTCCTCGTGTGCCCGTCCACCGCGTCGCGCAGCCCGGTCGCGATGACGCGAACTTACGCCATGAACGCGACCGGCCACGCGGGCCAGACCATGCCCGGCTGCCCGCCCGACCCCGACAACTTCGACGACATCAACAACCCCGCGTTCATCCGGCTCTTCGCGGTGCAGCGCCCCGACCAGTTCGCGTTGCTCGTCGATTCGGCGGCCGCCGCGATCGTCGGCGATGCCCCGCCCCCGACGCGCACCGCGAGCACGCTCGACTTCCGCCAGCCTCTGCACGTCGCCGAGCGCCTGGGCCTGGTGCACCCGCCGCGCGGGCGCAAGGGCTTCAACGGCGCGCTCTTCGACAGCTCCGTGAGGAGCTTCCCGAGCGTGCCGGGGTGCTGGTCCGAGCCGCTCCCGTAACCGCCACATCGTTGCCCGCCCACCCTGCCCAACCGCCGCGCGAGAGCGCGCGGCGAGTGCTTATCGCCCCTTGACCTCCACGCCCGGAGCGTTTCCGCCGATCTTACGGTTGGCCGTTTACCACCAGGGCCGTGGAGCGAGAGCATGCCCGGGCTTCGCAGGGTTCGATCAACCAGCGCATACGCCGCCGTCCTCACGGCCGCGATCGCGTGGGTCCCCGCGGCCTCCGGCGCCCCCACCCGCGACGACGGCCCCGACGACACACTCGCCAACGTTCCCGAAACCGAGCTCCTCGACCCCGGCGACCTCCCCGGGCGCGGCCCCGGCCCGCGCACCCGGCCGGCCCCCGAGTCCAAGCCCGCTGAAGCCCCGACGTCCCTGCCGCCGCCCCGCGAATGGTTCGGCCACGCGCCGTACTGGGAATGGACCCGCGCGACCGGTGATTGGGGTGGGGCACGCACCAGCCTCGAGGAGATCGGCCTCACCTTCGCCGGCTCCTACTCGCTCGACTGGTCGAGCGTGTGGTCCGGTGGCGTGCACAACGTCGCCAGCACCCGCTCGCTCCTGGACATCAACCTCACCCTCGACACCGACAGGGCGTTCGGCCTTGTCGGCGGCTCGTTCTACATCGACTTCCAGTCCTCCGACATGCGCGGCGCTGCAGACTCCGGCGCGTTCATGGCCCCCTCGAGCCTCGAGACCGGCGACAACATCGACCAGGTCTCCGAAGTCTGGTACCAGCAGATCTTCGCCGAGGGGCTCATCCGCGTGAAGGCCGGCAAGATCGACGCCGGCCTCGAGTTCGGCTACTCCACCGCCAGCGAAAACTTCCGGCACCAGTCGAGCGTTTACCTCTTCACCAACTCCCTCATCCCGACCTATCCCGATCCCGCCACCGGCGTCGTGATGTTCGTCTACCCCGCCGAGAACGTCTTCGTCGGGGCCGGTTTCTTCGACGGCTCGCTCAGCGAGGGTGTTCACACCGGACGCCTCGGCCCCCAACCCATGTTCGACGGCGCCACCTACATCTGGCTCGCCGAGGCCGGCTTCAGGTGGGACGCACTCGCCTCCCTCGGCGCCGGCAAACTCGCCGCCGGCGGCTGGGGGCACACCGGCGAGTTCGAAAAATTCTCCTCCGATCCCGACGCGGCTCCCTCCATCACCAATGGCACCGGCGCGGGCTACGTCCTCTTCCAGCAGCAACTCCTCACTCGCGCCGACGCCGAGCCGGGTGGGGGGGGCGACGCCGGCCTCATCGCGTTCCTCTTCGCGGGCCTTGCCGACGCCGCCGTCTCCGACGCCGCCGCCCAGGTCTCCGCGGGCCTCACCCTCAACGGCACCTTCGAGGGCCGCGACGACGACGCCGCGGGCCTCCTCGTGACCTGGCTCAACCTCTCGAACGACCGTGGCTACGAAGAGAACGAAACCGCCTTCGAGCTGATGTACCGCTGGCAGGTCACGCCCTTCGTGGCCATCACGCCGGCGATCCAGTACATCGCCAACCCGTCGGGCGACCCGTCGATCGAGGACGCCGTGGTGGGCGCGGTGCGGTTTGAGATCGACTTCTGAGCCGGCCCGGCTCGCTCACCGATTGATCACGCTCGCGCAGAAGATGTAGTCGCCCTCGAACCGGAGCGGCGCGGTGCTCCGCCACGTCGCCTGGAAGCCGCCGCCGACTTTCTCGAGATCGAACGGCAGTCCGAGCTCCGCCGGCCCGTGTGAGCCCCCGACGACGACGCCGATCACCTCGCCGCGCATGTTGAACACCGGCCCGCCCGAGTCCCCCGAGATCGACCGGCCCGAGATCGCGAAGTACCACCCGTTCCGCGATTGCCCGATGTAATTGGCGTCGAGCCGCGTGATCGAGTTCTCCTGGCGCTGCGACGAATACAGGTACGCCGAAATCTGCTCGTCCGCCGCCGGCAGCGCCCGCGCGATCGGCGCCCGCCGCAGCTCCGGCGGCAGCGCCGCGTCGGGGGCCACAAACGTCCAGTCGGCGTTGCGCGACCCCTCGATCGCATACCCGCCAGCGAAGACACCGTCGATCCTCCTCCCGAATCCCGTCGTGAGCCACCCCTTGTAGAGCGTGCGGAAGTCGTTGGCCTCCGGGTCGACGACCACGTGCGTCGCCGTCAGGATCCGGTTGCCTGTGACCACGACCCCGGCGCCCTGGGCGGCCATCCCGCGCCCGTCCGGCACCGTCAGCCGCACCACCGACGCCCGCGAGTCGAGCCCCGGTTCGGTGGGACGGACCGTGGGTTCAACCGTCTCCTTCGGGGGCGGCGTCTGGCAGGCCGCGAGCGCAAGAACGCTCGCGCCCAGCATCAAGATGGTCAGGAAACGTCTCACGCCGCAGCGCCCTCGTTTACCACTGGCTCGCGCTCGCGGCCCTCATTGCCAATCAATCGGACGTTTCCGAACTGCTCCGCGCCATGGAGCCGGGGCACATCCATCTACCCCGCCCGGTTCAGCGCCGCCGCCCGCACATAGTCCGACAGACTTCGGTACCCCTCGCGAGCCGCCGCCGCGTCGAGGCGAAGGCGCTCCTCGGCGGTCAGCCGCAGATTGACCTGCTGGTCGCGACGGCCCTCGGACGACGGTGCGGGGGGCCGCTCGCCACGCTCGAGCAACGTTGCGATCGTGCCCGTCGTCGCTTCGATCACCTGGTCGTAGCACTCGCCGGGCGTCGCGCCGTCGGCCATCACGAGCGGCATCTCAACGGTTCGACCGAAGTACTTGAGGTCCGGTTCGGGCTCGATGACTACGCGATAGGTGGCCGCGATTTCGCGGGCCCGAGCCCAAACCTTCGAGTCGAATGGGCGAGCAAGGTGCCGAAGCTCGGCGGTCGTGAGTCCCGAGTCACTTGCCGAAGTCGATCCCGTGCGTTTTGGTGATCTGCTTGATGTAGAACGCTTTGACCCGACCCTTGTGGACGGGGAGGCTGATGTGCTTCTCTTCGCCGGGCTTGGCGAAGACGAAGTGCGAGCCGTTCGGTTGTCGTGCGAGCGTCCAGCCATGTGATGCGAGGATCCGGCGGATGTCAGCGAAGCGGACGTCGGAAGCCATAGAGGCTCTTTCTCGTTGTCTGGCGTCCGGCCATCTGGCCTCAGTATAGCAAACGATAGACGGAACAGCAACCCTGTGAGAACAAGTACCTCCACTCGCTCGCGCTCGCGGCTCTTACCGCCAATCAATCACAACCTTCCCAAACTGCTCCCCCGTCTCCAGCCGCCCATACGCCTCGCCCGCCTTCTCCGCCGGGAACGTCGTGTCCACAACCGACTTGAGCGCCCCGGTCCGGAACAGGCTCGCCACCTCGGCGAACTCGGCCGCCGTCCCCATCGTCGAGCCCAGGATCCGCAGCTGGTTCCAGAAGATCCGCGCCAGGTCCGTGGTCGCGTCGGGCCCGCTCGTGCACCCGGGCGTCACATACGCCCCGCCGCGGGCGAGGCTCTTGATGCACTTGATGTGCGTGGCCTTCCCCGTCGAGTCGACGGCCAGGTCCACTCCCCGCTTTCCCGACCAGTCGCGCACCTGCTTCGACCAGTCCTGCCCCTGGTCGAGCACCAGCAGGTCCGCCCCCAGCTCCTTCGCGCGGTCGAGCTTCCACTGGTGACGGCTCGTCACCGCCACCGGGCAAGAGAGCCGCTTGGCGATTCCCAGCGCCGCCACCGCCACGCCCCCGCCGATCCCCGTCACCAGCACGCTCTGACCGGCCCGCAGCCCCGCCTTCCCCAACATCATCGAGTACGCCGTCAGGAACGTGAGCCCGAACGCCGCGGCCTGCACCGGATCCGCGTCGCCCACCACGGCCAGGTTGTTCACCGGCGCCAGGAACTTCTCGCAGTGCGCCCCGTTGTGGTGCTCGCCCAAGAGCTCATAGTCCGGCGCAAGGCTCGACCCCGGTGGGTCGCCCGGCGACGCCGTGGCGTTCACCACACTCGCCGCATTCAGGATCACCCGCTGCCCAACCCACGACGCGGGCGTTCCCGGCCCCACGGCCTCAACAACGCCGCACGCGTCCGACCCGCCGATCCGCGGATACGTGAGGTTCAGCCCCGGTACGCCCACGCCCACCCACAGGTCGAGGTGGTTGAGGGCGCTGGCCAGCGTCCGCACCAGCGCCTGCCCCGGCCCCGGCGCCGCGGGCTCGGCCCAGTCACGCGTGAACTTCACATTCGGGGCCACCGGCTTCCCGGACTGCACGACGACGGCTGCTCTCATGCGCGGAGCATACCCGCTGCCCCCCCGCCCGGCTCACCCGCGCACATACGGGTTGCTCACCCGCTCGCGCCCGATCGTCGTCTCCGACCCGTGTCCGCTGAGCACACGCGTCGCGTTCGGCAGGGTGTACAGTTTCTCGCGGATCGACTTCATGAGCGTCGCGTGGTCGCTTCCCGGGAAGTCCGTGCGCCCCACGCTCCCCGCAAAGAGCGCATCGCCCGAGAGCACCACCCCGGCGCCCTCGTTCCACAGCGCGATGCTCCCCGGCGAGTGCCCCGGCGTGTGCAGCACATGCCACGTCGTCGGCCCCAGCGACAGCGTTTCACCCCCCTCCAGCAGCCGATCCGGCCCCGGCGCCGTGACCGACTCCCCGCTATACGCCGAAAGGTTCAGAACCGGGTCATTCAGCCACCGCTGCTCGGCCGAGTGAATCCACACCGGCACCCCCGGAAACGCCTGCCGCACCTCGCCGATCCCCGCGATGTGATCCACGTGTGCGTGCGTCAAAACGACCGCCTCGGGCGTCAATCCCCGGCTCCGAACTGCCCCGATCAGCAGCCCCGGCTCGAACCCCGCGTCGACAATCCAGCACGCCTTGGGATCGTTTGTGCCGATGTTTATCGGCCAAACGACGTAGCAGTTCGTTTGGTACGGCCCCGAAGCAAACCCCTCGATCCCCACGCCCCCGGGCGATTTCCGCGCCCCTTCCGGACCCCCGGCTCCCCCAGTGATCTCCCCGGAATCCGCGCCCCGAAGTACCCGAGCAGTGTTCATGGGGTCATACTAGAGTTGGAACCACCCGGCCCCACGCGACGGAACGCGAAAGGTCCGGACCGGTAATCTGGGCTACAGCGGCGCCTCGGAGGACCGCACATGACACGGAACTCGGCCATGACATCGCCCAACGGCACCCCCCATCCCCCTCACTCGGCAGCGTCCATCTCCGCCAGCATCTCCGAGCCCGCTCGGATCGGCGGTCCCCGCCGGCGCCCGGGCCTGTTCATGGGCATGCTGATCGACGTCGGCTGGCTGCTGTTCATCAGCCTCATCCTCATCGTCACCGGCACCGGCGTCTTCGGGCAGGCCCCCGACATGGCCTCGGTCAACCGCGAACTGGCCGGCTATGTCGGCCTCGTCCTCGTCTTCGCCATCGCCCCGGTCACCGTCCGCCTCCGGCGCCAGTCTCGCTCCGCCGGGGCCCTTGCCTCGCGGATCGAGATGCTCACCGCCTCCATGCGGACCATCGCCGACCAGGCCGGCCTCAGCGACGACGCCCGGCGCGTGCTCAACCGCTCGACCGAGCGTGAACTCCTCTGCCGTTCGATCGAGCAGGACATCGGCAACCAGGACTGGGACGCCGGCCTCGTGCTCTGCAGCGAGCTCGCCGACCGCTTCGGCTACCGTGCCGAGGCCGAGAGCTTCCGGGCCCGCATCGAAGCCGCCCGCTCGCAGGTCCAGGACCGGCGCATCTTCGAGGCCATCGGCGGGCTCGACAGCCTCATCGTGCAGCGTCGCTGGGACGACGCTCTCCGCGAAGCCGGTCGCATCCGTCGCCTCTTCCCGGATTCGCCGCGGACCGAGACGCTCCGCATGCGTGTCGACCAGGCCCGCATGATCTACAAGCAGGACATCGCCAAGCGCTTCCGCGAGGCCGCCGAAGCGAACCACCACGACGAGGCCATGGAGCTGCTCAAGGAGCTCGACCTCAACCTCTCCCCCGACGAAGCCGAGCCGCTCAAGGACATCGCCAAGGGCGTCATCGCCCGCACACGCGAGCGTCTGGGCGAGCAGTTCAAGACGGCCGTGCACGACCGCCAGTGGCCCCTCGCCCAGGCCATCGGCCGACGCATCATGTCCGAGTTCCCCAACACCCGCATGGCCCAGGAAGTCCGCCAGGTCCTCGAAGGCCTCGCCCACCGCGGCAGCGCGACGGCGACGGCGGAATCCAACGCCTAGGTCGGAGGTACGCGGAGGACGCGGAGAGCGCGGAGGAACGCGGAGACCGGCAAAGAAGAGGATTGGATTGAAAGCGATGAGCACACGGCTCCTTGCTTCAATCCAATCCTCTTCAGCGTTTTTCCTCTCTCGCCCTCTGCCTTCTCTCCGCGTCCCTCCGCGCTCTCCGCGTCCTCCGCGTTCCTCTTCATCCGCCGCGGCCTCGGGCTTGTACACTCGGCCCATGCCCGACAAGCTCCCCACCTTCAAATACCACCCCGACCCCCTCGCCACCGGCTCCGTCGAGCGGTCGAAAACCGTCTGCGCCTGCTGCAACAAAGCCCGCGGCCACATCTACACCGGCCCCGTCTATTCCGAAGAGTCCTACGACGACTGCCTCTGCCCCTGGTGCATCGCCGACGGCTCCGCCCACAAGAAGCTCGGCGTCGAGTTCCACGACGGCGCCGGCGTCGGCGGCGGCGGTGAATGGGACGAAGTCCCCGACAGCGTCGTTGACGAGATCACCCAGCGCACCCCCGGCTTCAGCGCCTGGCAGCAGGAGCAGTGGTGGACCCACTGTAACGACGCCGCCCAGTTCATCGGGCGCGCCGGCCACGACGAAGTCCTCAAGGCCGGCCCCAAGGCCGTCGCGATCATCAAGCAGAACGCCGGCATCCCCGACGAGGAGTGGGACGACTTCTTCGAATCCCTCGACAAGGAAACCAGCCCCACGGCGTATCTCTTCAAGTGCGCCAAGTGCGGCCAGATCGGCGGTTACACGGACATGGATTGACCCTGAGGACCGTGGGATCGACCTCGCGGAAGGTGGTCAGGAGGTCAGGCGAGCGGCGGGGACGGCTTCGCCCGGCGCGCGGTTCGACGCCAGGTGCACGATCCGAGCGCGCGGTGCCGCGTACCGGTAGCACCGCATCTGCTCGATCTGCGAGAGCATGTGGTCGCGGAGTTGGATGAAGACGGCCGCCGCGATAAACCGCTCGGGAAGCACAACGCCGTCGAGCGCGACGGCCGTCAGGCGGTCGATTTCGCGCCCGGCCGCCGCGATCCCCGATCCGATCACCAGCGGAAGTTTGGCCGCGTGCGGCGCCAGCGTGTCGTGGAGACTGCGCTCCAACTCGTGGTACCGGCTGGGATAATCACCCTTGCGTCGCTCGACGATGCTCAGTTCGAGGAGCCGTTCGAGCTTGCACTGTGCCTCGGCGAGCGCGTCGCAGATCTGCCTGATCGCCGCGGCTGACCCATTCCAGCCCGCCGTTTCAATCAGTTCCCGCTCCAGGGCGAAAAGGCAGTGGTGGATGAGCAGCGACGCCGTGGTCTCGGCCTCGAACTTGTGGCGGCTCGGTGTCACAGCCCACTTGCGAACTTCGCACTCGCAGCCGGTCGCCGCGCGGCTCAGCGCGCTAGAGGCGACATGCATCGGCATGTACCCGTGCTCATCGGCGTAGCAGGCGATCGCGTGGTCCGACTCGGGTGGAAGCGACAGCTGACCGTCATAGCTCCGTGCGGCTTCGATGCGCCAGAACTTCTCGCACGCGCCAACCAAGGGCCAATACTGAGAGCGAACGTGGTGCACGAGCTCGACGAGCATGCGATCTCGGTTGCGGCGTTCCATCCATCCGAAGATACGAGGTGTGGACATATTCGCAATATCACTCCGGATGGGTGATTCGCCCACGTTTACACAGATCAATGTCGCGCAAAGCTCGATCGGGCCGGCGTCGGGAGTCGAGCGCCATCAATCGCGAGCCTGAGCAGTGCATGTCCCCCCCAAACGGGCGGCGACACTGCAATCACGCCGGCGCAAACAGCGCCGTCGACAGATACCGCTCCCCGAACGAGCACGCGATCGTCACGATCCGCTTGCCCTTGTACTCCGGCAGCGCCGCGAGCCGTGCCGCCACGCACACATTCGCGCCCGTCGAGATCCCGCCCAGAATCCCCTCTTCGCGGGCCACGCGGCGCGACCACTCGAACGCCTCGTCGTTGCTCACCTTCTCGATGCCGTTGAGCAGCGTTGTGTCGAGGTTCCGCGGGATGAACCCCGCGCCGATGCCCTGGATCTTGTGCAGCCCCGGCGCACCGCCCGAGATCACCGGCGACGCGTCGGGCTCGACCGCGATCGCCTTGAACGCCGGGTTCCGCGGGCGGATGAACCGCGTCACGCCCGTGATCGTGCCTCCCGTGCCCACGCCCGACACGAGAGCGTCGACCTTGCCCCCCGTGTCCGCCCAGATCTCCGGGCCCGTCGTCATCTCGTGGATCGCCGGGTTCGCCGGGTTATCAAACTGCTGCGGCATCCACGCGTCTGGCGTGCTCGCGACCAGCTCGTCGGCCTTGGCGATCGCCCCCCTCATCCCCTTCTCCGCGGGCGTGAGCACCAGCCCGGCCCCCAGGTGCTTGAGCAGCGCCCGCCGCTCGAGGCTCATCGACTCGGGCATGGTCAAGGTGAGGCGGTATCCGCGGGCCGCGCAAACGAACGCCAGCGCGATCCCCGTGTTCCCGCTCGTGGGCTCGATGATGTGCGAGCCCGGGTCATCGGGACTCCTGGCCCCCTTGGGCCGGATCACGCCGCGGTGCTCGGCGTCGTCGATCATCGCCCGCCCGATACGGTCCTTGACGCTCCCCGCGGGGTTGTCGAACTCGAGCTTGAGCAGCACCTCGGCGCCGCCCGCCGGCACCACGCGGTTCAGGCGCACCAGCGCCGTGTTCCCCACGGATTCAACGATGTTCGAGAACGTCCGCTTGAACACGGGCCAGTTGGCGGGATCGATCGGGGCCATCGGCGTGGGCATGATGCTCTTCTCCAGTGCGTGTGCGTGTGTTCGTGTGTGTGTCCGTCAGCGTGGCCCGCCCTGCTCGCCCCCAACGACGGGCATCCCGTTCTTCTTCCACGCATCGAGCCCCTCGTAGAACACCTGGATGTTCTCGTACCCGGTGTTCATCATCCGAAGCGCGAGCGCCTCGGCCGAGGCCGACTCCGGCCCGTCGGCGTACACGACGATGGTGTCGTACTCGACGAGCCCCGGCTCGGTCTCGCCGTGCTTGCCGCTGAAGTGGCTGATCGAGAAGTTCTTCGCTCCCGGGATATGCCCCGTCTCGAACGCCGCCGGTCCACGCGCATCGACCAGCAGCGCGGCCCCCGGTTCGTTCCGCTGCACCAGCGATCGCACTTCCGGAAGCGAGATCCACAGCGGCGTCGGCGTTGCCGCCGGGGTCGCGTTCTCGTTGACGTTCTTCGAGCAGCCCGCGACCACGCCGCCCAGGCCCAGCAGCACGCCCGCCATCACAGGAACGAATCGCCGGCTGAGCATCACGCGGGGGTGCATGCGGTTGGTCCTTGGCGTCACTTCTTCGCCGGGGCTTCCGCGCCCGGGGGAGTGGGGGGGGTCGGCGGCGTCTCAAGCGCTTCCACGGGCATCCCCGCCCGCTTCCACGCGTCCATCCCCTCGAAGAACGCCCGCACGTTGTCGTACCCCGTGCTCATCATCCGCAACGCAACTCCGCTGGTGGACCCGGAGCCCGGGTTGTCGCCGTAGACGACGATGGTGTCGTACGACTCGAGCGCGGGATCGGTCTCGCCGTACTTCCCGCTGAACTTCGACACCGAAAAGCTCACGGCCCCGGGGATATGCCCCGCGGCGTACGCCTTGGGCCCCCGCGCGTCGGCGATCAGGTAGCTCGTCTTGTCCTTGCTCTCGGTCAGGGCCCGAACCTCGGCGAGGGTGATCACCGAACGATCCACGTCCTTCTGGCTGAATTCCTTGTTGCAGCCGGTCAGCAACGTCGCCGCCGCACCGAGCGCAAGAGCCGCGACAGGCAAGAGTCGTGAGTGGGGGTTGGGAATCATGGGTCAAGCGTACCCTCACTGCGCGCCCACGGATCCGGAGCAATCGAGCATGACCAGCCCCCGGCGTCTGGTGTTCACCCGCATCGCCTTCGCCGCTCTCGCCATGACAGGCGGCGCCAGCGCGGGTCCCCCGGCCGGGGGATCGACCGACGCGCCGCCCGCCAACCCGGGAACGACCGAGCCGCCGAAGGTGAAGGCCACGCTCCTCGCCGAGCGGCCCGTCCTCGTGCCCGGCAAGACGGCCACCTTCGCCCTGCATTTCACCATCAAGCCGCAGTGGCACATCTACTCGAACGCGATCAGCGATTCGGGCGGCCCGCCGTCCGCGGAGTGGACACTTCCCCCGGGATTCAAAGTCCTGCCCACGCTGTGGCCCGCGCCGATGCGCCACCTGTCACCCGGCGACCTGCTCGACCACGTCTACGAGAACCAGGTCACGCTCCTCGTGCCGATCAGCGTCCCCGCCGACGCGAAGCCGGGCACGAGCGTGAAGCTCGCCGCCGAGCTCTCTTGGATGGTCTGCAAGGACATCTGCGTGATCGAAAGTCAGCCGGTGTCGATCGAGCTGCCGGTGGCGGCGCAGGACATTGCGCAGGTAGTTCCAGATCCGAAGTTTCCCGCCGCCCGAGCCAGGCTCGCCAAACCCCTGAACATGGGAAACGCCGCCGAAGCGGAGAAAGCCGGCGTCTCGGTCCGCTGGGCCGACACGAAGCTCAGAATCCAAGTCAAGGATGCCAAAGCACTTACGTTCTATCCCCTCGCCGACTCCGCGGGCCCCATCAACACCATCGCCGACTGCACCGCCAAGGGCGATGCGCTCGCCATCGGGTTCGATCCCGTCGATTCGGCGCAACCGGCGAAATCCGCGCCTGTGCACGGCATTCTTGAAATCAAGCGTTCCACCCCCGGTGCACCCGAAACAGGCGTGGAATGGTACGAATTGTCAATCCCGCGCCCTTCTGGGCACTAGCATTCCCACCCGCACAAACGAGCACATCCGCGGCCCACGCCGCCTACACGCCTGTGACAACAGGCATCGCTCGCGGAAGACCGCACGGTTGACCCCGGAAGGGGCAGAAACGAAGTTCAACGCAGTTTGCACCCGCACATGGCGCCGACGATTTCCCGGAGTGTCTCCGGGGAACGAATGGATGAATTCCGATCCGGCGCCCGCGGGGAGCATGGAGATAGCACATGGGTAAGGGCAAGTCGATCCTTCTGGCCGCCGCTGTCGGTGTCTTCGGTCTCGGCGTCGCGACGCTGAACGCCGAGCCCCCGAAGACGGCCCCCGCCACGGCCCCCGCGGCCGGCACCCCGGCCAAGCACGACGACACCAAGAAGGACGCGAAGAAGGACACCGGGGCCACCACCGCCGGCGCCAAGATCGGCGCTCCCGCCCCCGCGTTCACCCTCACGTCCGCCGAAGGCAAGACGGTCAACCTGTCCGACTACAAGGGCAAGATCGTCGTCATCGAGTGGTTCAACCCCGAGTGCCCCGTCATCGTCGGCGCGCACAAGGCGGACACCTTCAAGAACCTCTGGACCAAGTACAACAAGGACGTCACCTTCCTCGCCATCAACTCCAGCGCGAAGGGCAACCAGGGCTACGGCAAGGACCTGAACGCCAAGACCGCCAAGGAGTGGGGCCTGCAGTACCCCGTCCTGCTTGACGAGGACGGCAAGATCGGCAAGGCCTACGGCGCCAAGACCACGCCCCACATGTTCGTCATCGGCAAGGACGGCAACCTCGCCTACATGGGCGCCATCGACGACGGCAAGCCCGGTTCCGCCGGCAAGACCAACTACGTCGCCGCCGCTCTCGACAGCATCCTCAAGGGCGAGACCGTCGCCACCGCCGAAACCAAGCCCTACGGCTGCGGCGTCAAGTACGCCAACTAATCACGCTCCCGACGGCACCGGTCGTCGAGCTTGAGTGATCGACAATGCAAGAGCCCGTCCCGAAAGGGGCGGGCTCTTTTCACTGAGCACTGCATCGCAGTCGTCCCGGGGCGGGGGATCAGCGACCGGAACCGGTCGGGGCGCCGGCCGGTCCGCCGGTCGGTGCCGGCGTGGGGGGGGCCGGGGGCGTGGCCCAGGCGAACGCGAACGTCGTCAGTGCATCGAGCCGGTAATCGTCTTTGATCTCTTCCGCCAGGGCCCGCACCGTCTCGCGGATCTCGGCCACGCGCCCCGGGGCGGCGGTTGCGGCCTCAGCACCGTCGCACAGCGCCTCAATCAGCGCGACCTTGCGTGCGAGCGGATCGCCCTGCGGCAGGCCGCGATCGTTCCACCGCCCGAGAGTCTCGCGGGCGATCGCTCGCCCGCCCGCCGGGTCGTCGGTGCGCAGCTTCCAATAGGCCGTGCACATGCGCCACCCCGCTGACTCGATCGTCATGCCGCCGGCGCGCTGCTCAAGACGTGCGATCACCTCCACGCCGACGGGAATGCGGTCACGCCATACGTTCAGTTCGTCCTGGCCCGTTCCGCCGAACAGCACCGGTCCGCCCACCACTTCCAGAATCGTGAGTATGGGGAGCCACTGCTCGGGGATCTCCATGGAGCCACGCATCACTTGCCGGAAAAGGGCCAGCGCCTTTCGGTGCTCGGCGTCGAAGTTCTGCCTGGCCGTGATTGCCGCGTCGGCGATGCGCTGGTTCGCGGTGGCGCGGTCGGCGACAACAGTCGCTTTCGCGGCGTCCGCGTCCGACTGCGCCCGCCGGCGCTCCGCGTTGGTGACGAGCACGCCCCCGGCGATCCCCGTTCCCAGCACGATGAGCGCAGCCCCCGCAGCGATGCGTGTGAGCACCGGCTCGCGGCGCGCGAACATGCGCACCCGGTGCCACGAAGAGCCCTGACGCCACGCCAGGGGCTCGTGCGCAAGCCAGCGGTCCATGTCCGCCGCCAGGGCGTCGGCCGAGGAATACCGGTCGGTCGGGTTGCTCGAGAGCGCCTTGCGTGCGATCGCGCGCAGGTCCTCGCTGGGGATGCGTGCGAGCTCTCCTTCAAGGGCGGCGGTGTCGTCGCTCGTGAGCCGCGTGGCGACCTCCGAGCCCGTCGAGCCGTTGGGCGATCGGCCCGTGATGATCCACAGCAGGAGCCCGCCGAGGGCGTAAAGGTCGCCCGGGGGAGACGCGGGACGCTCGGGGTGGCGGAACTGCTCGGGGGCCATGAACGCAAGGTTGCCCACCGGCAGCGCCGGTTCATCGGACTTCCCGCCGCTCCACCGGCGCACCGAGAGCCCGAAGTCGGCGACCTTGGGCACGCCCGCGCCCGTCAGCAGCACGTTCGTCGGCTTGAGGTCGCAGTGCACCAGGCCCTGCGCGTGGATCGCCTGCACGCCGCGGCACACACCCGAGAGCGTGGCGACGGCCTTTCGGACCGCGCCGTTGTCCGAACTCTCGCAGCGCAGACGCTCCAGCGTTCCGGCGTCGACGTATTCGGTGACGAGGTAGGTCTGGTCGGCGCCGGTGATGCCGGCGTCGAAGACACGCACGACGTTCGGGTGCTCGACGCGGCGAACCTTGGTGGCCTCGTCGATGAGGCGCTGGGCCGCCATCGGGCTCGCGGTGCGGGCGAGCTTGACCGCGACCCACGCGGGCCGGTCGGAGTCCGACAGGGCCCGGTCGACCGCGAGGTACACGCGCCCCTGCGAGCCGTCACCCAGAAGCTGGCGCAGCTCGTAGCGCCGACGCCCGTCGGCGAGCACCGGCCCCATCTCGGCCGGCAGCTTGGGGGACGCGTCGGCCCGCTCGGGGCCGGTCGACCCGGTCACCGATGCGCCGATGGCGTCGCTGAGCACGCGGCACAGCTCGATCTGCGGCGAGAGGTTCGGGTTCGCCGCGCGGAGCTTGTCGAGCGCCGTGTCGCGGGCCATCCCGCGTTCGTTGACGTACCACTCGACCGCGACGTCGAGGATCGTGTCGATCAGCGCCGGCTCGCCGAGGGCTTCGGGCCAGCGCTCCAGCAGCCCCGAGAGCGAGGCCGTGGCGCTCGACTGCAGGTGCTCGACGGTTTCGACCTCGAGGCTGTCGGCGGCGGCCGCCAGATCCTCGGCGGTCGGATGCCCGAGCCGGGACCGCAGCCAGCGCACCGCACTGCCGCCCGACGACGACGTAAAGGGGTCCCGCGTGGAGATCATCGCACGCCCTCCTGCGTGAGGTGACTGCGGAGCTGCTCGCGCAGGCGTTGCCACCGCTTGCGCACCACCTCTCCCGACATCATGAGCTGGTCGGCGATCTCGGTGTGCGACGAGCCGCGCACCCACAACTGCAGGATCCGCTCGTCGGTCGGGTCCAGCAGCAGGCTGCCGAGCCGGTCGAGCAGCTCGTTGCGCTCGACGGCGTCGGCCGCGGGCGAGAGCTTCGCGCCCAGCGTCGAGACCACGCCGTCCTCCTGGCCAGAGGCGGCCGACCGGGCGGCGACCCGGACGCCGTCGGCCAGCGCGCCGTCGGCGATCCGGAAGACGAGCGCCCACAACTGGGCGGGGCTATCGGCCTGTAAGGCGCGCCGCGCGACCACCCTGTCCAGGCGGCGTGTGAGCGTTGACATGATGTCAAGCGAATCGCACAAGCGTCGTGTGTTTGAGCTGAGGCGTCTCCGATAACGGAGCCGAACCATCGCCCCGAAGCAATGCATGAACTCGCCGACCGCGTCGCGGTCACCCGAGCGCATCCGTAAGAGGAGGTCCTCGGCGCTCTTGGCGTCGTCGGCGGCTTGCGCCGTACCGACGGTGGAGTCACGCCGTGACTGTGAAGGCCGGGAAGGGGTTCCGACGGTGCGAGCGTTTCCGTGGACCATGGGGGAAGTTTATCTCAGTTTTTTTGTCACGAACCACATCCGTGCTTGGCTGATCTGTTGAGCCACGCGGATTCGTGACCGCGGGGCCTTGCGTACCAGGAGCCCGCGATGTTGTGCCATTTGTTTGCCAATAACCACAAAATCGTGAATATCGTCCTGTTCCCCTTCCGTTGGCGTCAATCTGGGAAGGCCATCCGCTGGACGGCGGGTGCCCTGTGCCTGGGTGCCACGGCTATCGGCGCGCCCGCAATGGCTTCGCCAATCCCCGATTCGGCGGGTGTGTCCGCCCAGCCCGGCCCCGATGCCGGGGACAACTGGTTCGACCGCCTGCTGGCACTCCTCGACCTGCTGTGCTTCATCTGCGGGTGCGAGGAAGCCCAGTCACGCGGCCCGCTCGACATGTCGAGCGCCATCGCCCGTCTGGCTCTGACCGTGGCTCACGGCGTTCCGCCGCTTACCGGCCCTGAAGGTCAATCGGCGTTGCACGCGGCCATGGATGCCAGCGTGCTCGCCGAACAGCACGCGCTCGCGCTGGGCGTGGACTACCCGACCCTTCGGCTGACCCTCGACACCCTGATCGCAGCGCTTGCGAGAGAGAACCCCAGGTGACCGCGGCGCCTGCCAGTGTGCAGCTTGCCCAGATCGGACCGTCTCTCGCCGACGCGATCCGATGGCGGGTGCTGCTGCTGTTGCAGGACGCGGATGTCCCTGCGCTGTGCGACCAGGCGGGGATCGACGCGCGGCGCCTCAAGGAGCTGCTTGCCGAGGCGCGCCTGAGCGCCGAGCTGGTGGCCCTTGTGGCGCAGTTCGCCAGAGTGCCCGTGGCGGAAGTGATGTTTGGCCATTCCGACGAGTCCATGGCTGACAGTCGGTTGGCCACACTCACTGCCGCCACGAACACCGACCTGCTCGAGCATCTCGCCGGGCGTCTCCAGACGCTCGAGGCCCGCATCGAGCGGGCCCTGCTGGCGCTCATGGAGGTCGAGGCACGCCTCTCGGCGGCGGGTCTCACCCCGTCGGACCTGATTCCGCCCGACCTGATCCCGCTCTACGCGGCGATCACGTCGATGCCGGGTCAGGTGGGGACGGGGCGGTAGGGGACAGTGGGGGGGCGGTTGTGGACCCGGGATCCGGACCTTCGAGGACTCAGGTCCGGCGTCGCGGAGTGGGGGGGCGTCGGCTAGCGCGCACCCGGTTGCAACTCCACCCGCACGCCCTCCGGGCTCGTCAGCGCCCAGTCGCGCTTGAGCATGCGGCAGAACGTCAGCGTGATGACGCGACCCGAGTCTTCGTCGAGCTCGGGGTGCAGCATGGTGCAGTAGATCAGCTGCGTCTCTTCACCCGCGCGCTCGGGGACCTTGATGAGCCCGCCATCGGGTGCGAGCGGCGTCCACGGCCCCCACGGCGTCGGGGCCCGGCGGAGCTGGATCTGGTCGTGCCGGAAGAAGTTCGACGACGTCGCGAGCAGCCAGGCCTTGAGGTGGTCGTTCCACGCCACGCTCGCCTGGCCCCAGACCTCCGGGGCCGCGGGGAGGGCGTCTTCGATGCGCTTCGTCCACAGAGCCTCGGTGTCGTCGTCCCCGCCGAAACCCGCGAAGAACTCGTAGCGATCCGGGTCCTCGATGTCGTGCTCGTCGACGCGGGCGATGAGCAGTTCGCTGGAAAGGTCCTGCTCGCCCCTGAATCGGCGGGGGGCGTAGAGGTAGAGATAGCCGTGCTGCTCGACGATCGCCGAGGGATCGATCGGCCAGTTCCCCGTGGCGTCCTGCGGCTGCGGGAGACGCAGATACTCGCTGAACGCATGCGGGGCCCGGGCGAGCCCGGTTCCGACCGGCTTGAATCCCCACGGCCCCCCGCCCGTCACGTCGATCAGCCCGTAGAACATGTACGCGCGGCCGAAGTCGGTGGCGTCGTTCCGGTTGTCCGCGCCCGCGAGCCACACGCCCGCCAGCGGCCAGAGGCGCCGGGTCTTGGGGTCCTCGTCGGGGAGCAGCGCGAGTGGGGGGAGAGCGACGCCGTCGGGGCCGGTGAGGTATCGAAGTGCCGGTGGCCAGCCGGTGGAGCCGGCGGGGAGGAAGGCCATCGTGTTCGAGTGGGCGCCGCCCTCGAAGTGCGGCTTGGCGTCGGGAGCGCGGGTGCCGAGGAAGGTGTCGCCGAAGGTCCAGAGCGTGCCGTCGGGGACAGGCGTGGCGAGTGCGCCGTCCTGATAGAGCACGCGCGCGGCTTGCTGCGGTTCGCTGGACATCTCGGGAAGGAACTGCACGCCGCCGATCGCGGCCTCGCGCGGGGGAGTGGTGCAGCCTGCGATCGAGGCGGCCGCACACGCGCCGACGAGCAGGGGCAGGCGAGCTTGCATGGCCAAGCGTACTGGCGGCGGACGCGGGACGGTCCGGTAAGCGAGCGGAGGGAAACCGGGGTAAATCGGGATGTCCCGGAAAATCGGGATCGCCCCATTCTCGTGTGGAGTCCCGGTGTGGTACAACGTAGATGTGTTTCAGGGCGCCGGGAGGACGGAGCTCCCTCGGTGCGCAGAATGTGCGCATTTCTTCACGTTTGCAGATGAATACTCGCAGTTTTTGCTCAAGTCGCGCAATGTCCAGCGCTAAAGTCTGGCGGAGGATCCGCGCACTTTTTTTCATAAAGGACATCAGCCCATGAACCATCGTCTGGTTGTCTGCATCGCGGCCGCGGCACTTGCGTTCACCGCAAGTGCACAAGTAACTCCCACAATCTCCACGCATGCCGGCTCGGGTACCCCGGGTCCCGGGCCCGACGGCGGGCCATCGGGGAACGGCGGCCCCGCGACGCAGTCCGACCTCGGCTATGCGCTGAAGGTGGCCGCGGACGGGCAGGGGAACGTCTACTTCCTCGACTTCGGTTGGGTCTTCGTCGAGGAGGCGGACCAGACCAACCAGTACGGGTCCGTCTTCGTTCGCAAGGTCGACGTCGCGACGGGGCTCATCACCACCGTCGCGGGCGGCGGCTCGTCGGCCCCGGCCGACGGCATGCAGGCGACCGATGCGTTCTTCCAGTTCGGCTGGTCGCTCGCGAGCGATCACGACGGCAACGTGTTTTTCGGCGAGTTCTACGAGTACCCGATTGTCAACGCACGCATCTGGCGCATCGACGCCTCCACCGGCATCCTGACCACGTACGCCGGCGGCGTTGAGCCGACGATGTTCTATCCGCTGGGCGAGTGCGAGGGCGAAGTCGCTCCGATTCCGTTCCCGACCGGCGATGGCGGCCCGGCGACCGCGGCCGTGATCGTGGGCATCGAGGACATGGCCGTCGATCCGGCCGGCAACCTGCACTTCTGCGATCGCTCGACCATCCGGAAGATCGACGCCTCGACCGGGATCATCTCGGTCGTCGCCGGCACCAACGCGGTGTCGTTCGTGGACTCCAACCCCGGCGACAGTATGTGCACCGGCCTGAAGCTGGGCGTGTACTCGGGCGACGGCGGCCCGGCGACCAGCGCGACGCTCGTGTATCCCGTCGACATCGCCTTTGACAGCCAGGGCAACCTGTTTATCGCGGAGTACCCCGACCTCTCGGGCGGACCGACCAACCAGCGCATCCGGCGTGTTGACACCACCACCGGCGTCATCACCGCCTATGCGGGCAACGGGTCGGTCGGCTTCTCTGGCGACGGCGGGCCCGCGATCGCGGCCTCGCTCAATCTCACGCGCGGCCTTGCCTTGGACTCCTCGGACAACCTCTACTTCGCGGACTCGGGCAACGGCGTCGTCCGGCGCGTGAACGCCGCGACCGGCAATATCTCGACAGTCGTGGGAACGCCCGGGACGTTCGGGTTCGGCGGCGACGGCGGCCCGGCCCTGGGCTCTCTGCTCTCGACGGCCTTTGACATGGCCATGGACGCCGACGGCAACCTGTTCATCGCCGACGCCGACAATTACCGCGTCCGCAAGGTCGTCGGCCTCACCAACGCTCCTCCGACCGCGGTGGCGGGCGCCGACCAGGCGATCCACGCAACGACGCTGATCACGCTGGACGGCTCCGCGTCCTTCGACGACAACACGCTGTCGACGGCCCTTACCTATTCCTGGTCGTTCGTGAGCCGTCCCGCGGGCAGCGCGTCGATCCTGTTCACGCCCAACTCCCCCACATGCCAGTTCATTCCCGATCGCGTCGGCACCTTCGCCGTCCAGCTCGTTGTCTACGACGAGGCCGGCCTGCCCAGCGAGCCCGACGTTGTGTACATCTCCTCGACGAACATGGCGCCCACCGCCGATGCCGGTTCGACGGCGATCGCCCTCGTCTGCGATCTCGTGTGGCTCGACGGGTCGGCCAGCAGCGATCCGGAGGTGGATCCGCTCACGTACCAGTGGACAATGGTGGATTCGCCGCGGTGGTCGTGCACCCAACTCTTCTACAGCACCACGGCCACGCCCGTGTTCTTCGCCGATCGCCCTGGCATGTACAGCTTCAGGCTCGTCGTCAACGACGGGTTCGGCCCGTCGGCGCCCGACACCGTCACCATCACGGTCATCACGGGCGCGGAGTATGCCGAGAACCTGATCCAGCAGGCGATCGCGACCATCGAGGCGCTCCCCGCTTCGCAGGTCACGAACAGGGGCAACAAGACGGCCCTTCTCAACCTGCTTTCGCACGCCATCCGCAGCCTGCAGAACGGCAACATCGCGAATGCGTGCAAGCAGATCGAGGACGCCCTCGATCGCGTCGACGGGTGCGTCGAGCGCGGGCGTCCGGACCCGAGCGGCAACAGCCGCGACTGGGTCCTCAACTGCACCGCTCAGACGAGCGTCTACAACAACCTGATGGACGCGCTCGAGGCGGTCGACAACGAGTGCCGGTACCACAACCGGCGCCGCTGCCGCTGATCGTCGGCCGCGCTGGATCGAAACGCGCATGACTCACACGGCCCGGGTGAAAGCCCGGGCCGTGTTGTTATTGTGAACGCGGAACTGCGGGAAACGGAACGGCGGAACATGGATGCACTCGCATCTGTCGCTGTTCCGCGTCCGCTTACTTCGCCGGCGCCATCCGGCGCGTCCACTCCGCCAGGGCGGCCATGAACTTGCGCAGATGTTCTCGTGTGTCCGCGTCGGCGAGGTTGCCGTCGGCGTCGAACTTCCTGGAGGCGGCCGTGATCATGATCTCGGGCTGGCTCATGAAGTGCAGGTTGAGGAACACGCCCATCTGGCGGAGGTGGTACTGGGCTCGCGCGGTGCCGAGGGCGCCCACGGACGCGCCGATGATGCCCGCGGGCTTGCCGGTCCACGCGCTGTCGCCGTAGGGGCGCGAGGCCCAGTCGATGGCGTTCTTGAGTACGCCCGGGACGGAGTAGTTGTACTCCGGGGTGGCGAACAGGATCGCGTCGGCGGCGCGGACGCGGGCCTTGAGCTCGACGACCTTCGGCGGCGGCGACCTTTCGTCGTCCTCGCTGAAGCCCGGGATGCCGCTGATGTCGAAGGTCTCGAGCGTGACGCCGTCGGGCAGAAGCGAGCCGGCGGCCTTGAGGGCGCCGCGGTTGTAGGACTGGCGCCGGAGGCTGCCGGGAATTCCGAGGATGGTGAGGGGTTTCATGGTTGATCCTCTTCGTTGGGACGCACAAGGCAGGTTGCAACGCTATGCGAGAGGTGCGCCGGGCGATGAAGTGGTACGAGCGACTCGCACCCCGCCCTGCCAATTCTGACAGCCTTCCGCGAATGCCTCGAACAGGCACCCTCCAATGGGCAATGACATGGCGTTCCCCGCGAGAGAATCACGGAACGAATACCAGGCTAGTGTAATGTTGCATTATTGACGCAACTAATATTCAGCCGATTCGTACTGC
>CAZMCC010000037.1:0-19950 GCA_964564695.1 uncultured Phycisphaeraceae bacterium
CCCTCGTCGACGATCGCGAACGCGGGGAACGTCTGGCCCTGGCCCTCCTGGCGCGGCTTCAGGTTGTCGCGGAGGTAGTCGAACACGACCTCGCTGGTGGTTCCGTAGACGATGTCGCACTCGTACATCCGCCGCTTGGCGTCCTCGCCCTGCATGTGCTGCGGGTGGATCGCGCCGACCGTCATCCCCAGGGCCCAGAAGTACGGGAACGTCCAGTCGCGGTCGCGCTGCACGAGGTAGTCGTTCACCGTCACCACGTGCACCTTGTGCCCCGCGATCGACGCGAGGTAGCACGCCAGCGGGCCGACGATCGTCTTGCCTTCGCCCGTCTTCATTTCCGCGATCTTGCCGCCGTTGATCACCATGCCGCCGATGAGCTGCACGTCGAACGGCCGTGCCCGGAACGGCGGGCGGCTGTCGGGATAGATCGCCCGCACCGCCTCGTACATCTCCGGCGGGATCTCGACCTGCAGCCACCCCGGCACCGGCTGCGCGCAGCCCAGGTATTGCCCCGTCGGCTCGGCCGGGGGCAGCGCGTCGGCCGTCGCCCGAAGCTCGGCATAGAGCCCGCGCATCGACTCAGGCAGCAGGCTCGGGTCGAAGTTCTTCTCGGGGTTGAAGACGTTGCGGATGCCCACGGCCCGGTCCATCGCCTCGCGGGCGATCGCGAACGCCTCCGGGAGCAAGTCCTCGGGGTCGGTCCCCTTGATGACCCGCTCGCGGAACTCGCCGATCTTGGCCCGCAGCTGGGCGTCGGTGAGCGTGCGGGTCTGGTCGTCGAGCGCGTTGATCGCGTCGACCCGCTGCAGGTAGCGCTTCACGAAGCGCTCGTTGCGGGTGCCGATGAGCTTGTTCAGGATCGGGCCGATGATCGGGATGCCCTGGTGGGCGGGAGCGTTGGCCATTGGGAAACCACCTCTGGCCGCGCCCCGGAAACCCCGGCGGCGCGGCGGTATGTGCACGGTCGGTTCGGCGGCGCTTGGGCGCGCGGCGAACACGAATGATCGAAATTGAAAATGGGCGGCAGGGTCGCAAGCGGCGGCCGGCGGGAACCCCCGCGGCCGATCGACGTCAGACGCGACCCGAAGGCGGCGGCAGATCCAGCCGCGTCACGATCAGCCGATCGAGCGGCCCCACCGAATCGGCGCCCGCCACCAGGACGGCGCCGGGCTCAACAACACTCGGGCGGACCCCGACCACCAGCACCCGCGCCGGCGCCACCAACCGCGGGCGCACCGCCGTCAGCGGCCGGGCAATCCGCGTGTACGCGTCGTGCAGCGTCCGCGTGACGCGATGCTGCGGGGAAAGCTCCCCGGGCCGGGCCGCGAGCCCGCGCCCGAACGCCCCCGACGTGCCGAACGCCACGAGGGCGACGAGCACCAGCAGCGGCGTCCCGCCCAATCGCGACTGTGCGCGGGGGCCGGACTTCAGGTTGGAGCGGACAGCGGGGGGCACGGCCCCTGAGCGTAGGCCCATCCCCAACTATCGACCCCCAACCTGTCGGCTGCCAACCTGACAGTGAACGCCACCACCGATTGTGGACTCCTGCGCGGGGCGCTCCCGATAACACCATCGCTCGTGGGAAGCCTCCCCTGTTCCCGCGGCCGGCCGGCGCTCGCCGTCCGATCTTCCTCGGCTTTGTCCCGGCACGGCTTGCTCACGACCCCGCGCCCGGCGACACTTCGCGTGCGATGCACGAGGGACACGACCGGATGGTTGCGACGCGCCAGAGCCTCCCGAACACCCGTTCGAGCATCACCCACAAGTTCGCCGTCGGCGGCCACGAGGGCTACCTCACCGTCGGCCTGCACCCCGACGGGCGACCCGGCGAGATCTTCCTCAAGATGTCCAAGGAAGGCTCGACCATGTCGGGCATGTGCCAGGCCTTCTGCCGTGCGTTCAGCCTGTCGCTGCAGTATGGGCTGACGGTGGAGGAGTCCGTGTCCCGCTTCAAGGGCATGCGGTTCGAGCCCATGGGGATGACGAGCAACCCCGAGATCCCCGAAGCGATGAGCATCCCGGACTACATCGCCCGGTTCCTCGAGCTGCATTTCGTCGAGGCGAATCGCAGGATGTGATGGCGCCGATGAGAGCCCGGAGCGGAAGCGACGGGCCACGGCGACAACCGTCATTCCAATACCACAGCCGATACGGGCACATCCGTGGCCAGTCGCTGCCGCTCCTGGCTCTTATGGCGTGCGCACATCCACAATCCCGCAATCGATGAACTGCCCGCCGCTCGTCTGGCGGCAGTGGATCGCCATCGTGTTCTTCCCGACTCGCAGGGCGTTCGCTCCCTCCACGCTCAGCGGCACGATGCTGTACCCGGTTGTCCAGCGCGTGAACTTCGCGGCCAGCACGCCGTTGAGGTAGACCTCGGCGTCCTCGTCGTGGTGGATTGACAGGTGCGGGAACGTCGGCTTCTCACCGAGGTCGAACTCGCGACGGATCCAGATTTCCCCGGTCGTCCACGGCGTGCCGATGATCGCCCCCGGCGTGCCGGCCGCGCCGAAGCCGGCTTTGCCGGTGGTCCACTTCGAGTCGTCGAACGCCGCGTCGGACCACGTGGGGGGAGCATCGGCGGGCTTCTCGGTCGTGTACCGCCATGTCGCCGCTGCGCCTTCGCCCGCCCGGCGCAGCACGGTCTGCACCCGCGGCGGCTTGTCGTACAGCCCCTTGGCCGCCTCGGCCCCGCGCGCGGGGTCGATCTTCCACACCTCGCGGTCGTACGTCAGCCAGCCGTTGACCTCGATCTCAACGTCGGTGGTCTGCGTGTACACGGCGGCCGTGAGGCCCTGGCCGATGAGGATCGGCATCCGGCGCAGCAGCTCGACGTAGGCGTCGGTGAGCTCCTTCGAGCTCGGATAGCTGACATACCCCCAGTTGCTCTTGTCGGCGACCCATGTGTGCCCCTCGACCGGCAGGCCCAGGCCGCCGAACTCGCCGAGCACGCTCGCCCGCGATTCCTCCACCGGCGCCATCCCCGGCCCGGGATACACGTGCGCATCGCTCACGTGCCCGACGCCCATGTCGGTCCACCCGCTCGCGTTGTTCACCAGGCGCGTGGGGTCGGCCTCGCGCGTCTTCCTCACGACCTCTTTGCACCAGTCGAGGTCGTCCTGCCCCCAGCCCTCGTTGAACGGCACCCACATCACGATCGACGGGTGATGGGCCAGGGCTTTCATGATGCTCGCCCATTCGCGCTCGAAGTTGTCCTTCCACTCCTTCGAGATCGCCGGGCTCAGGTCCGTCTTCGCGTCCCCCTCGGCGAAGAACGGGCTGGGCATGTCCTGCCACACCATGACGCCGAGCTTGTCGCACCAGGAGTAGAACCGCTGGCTCTCGACCTTCACATGCTTGCGGAGCATGTTCCCGCCCATCTTCTTGACGGCTTCGATGTCGAAGCGCATGGCCTCGTCGGTGGGGGGGGTGTAGAGGCCGTCGGGCCAGAAACCCTGGTCGAGCGGGCCGTACTGGAACAGAGGCTTGCCGTTAAGCATGAGGCGGTTGATGCCGTGCTCGTCCTTGGCGAGGGTGATCTCGCGGAAGGCGAAGTAGGTCTCGACGGTGTCGAACACCTTCGTCCCGTCTCCGAGCTTGATCGTGACGTCATAGAGGAACGGCGTGTCGGGCGTCCAGAGCTTGGGGTTTGGAATCGTGACACTCGTGCCGGCAGCGTTGTCGCTGAATGTCACGTTTGCCACGACGTTGTCGCCGTCACGGACCTCGACTCGTCCCCCGACGCCGGGGCCGGGGCTGCCGTCGACACCAACGAATACGCGTACTGCCCCGTCGAGACTCGGCGTGAACGCCACCTGTGTGACATGGGCTGCTCCGGAGACCGGCTCGAGCCACACCGTCTGCCAGATGCCGCTCGTGGGGGTGTACCAGATTCCCTTGGGAACGAGCCACTGCTTGCCGCGGGGCTGGCCGCCGGTGTCGGTGGGGTCGGTGACGCGGACGAGGAGCGTGTTGGCGCCCGGCGCGAGCGCGGCGGTGATGTCGAAGGTGAAGGGGTCGTACCCGCCCGTGTGCTCGCCGACCTTCGTCCCGTTCACCTCGACCCGGGCCCGCCAGTCCACGCCCCCGAAGTGCAGCAGGACGCGGTCGCCTTTCCAATCGTCGGGGATCGTGAACGTGCGCAGATAGGTAAGAACCTTGTCCGGAGATACGACCTGCCCGACGCCCGACAGGGCCGACTCCGGCGGGAAGGGCACGAGGATCTTGCCGGTGTGTGCTTCCTGGTCGAGGTTTCCGGCCAACCCGCCGGCGGCAATCGAGTACTCCCACAGCCCGTTGAGGTTCATCCACCGCTCGCGCACGAGCGCCGGGCGCGGGTACTCCGGCCACACGCGGTCCGGGCTCACGTCCTTGGCCCACCGGCTCTTGATCCGGCCTTCGACGGGCTTCCAGTCCTGGGCGAGTGCGGGCATGATGGTCGTGATCACCGCGGCGAAACAGGCAAGCAGTCGCGTCATGCGCTCATGGTACCGCCCCGTTGCTGTTCGTACGCTTCCTCCATGAACCTGTGCTCCCGCCTGCGCGTCAAGCCCGGCTCGAAGTTCTCCCTCGCTGACCGCGATTCGCGCGACACGCTCGGCTTCAAGGACAAGGACTCGGCCCTGGGCACCCTCGAAGACAACGTCGACCGTCTCGACGAGCTGCAGGAGAAGCTCTGGGCCGAGAACGCCCGCAGCGTGCTCATCGTGCTCCAGGGCATGGACACCTCCGGCAAGGACGGCACCATCCGCCACGTCATGACCGGGTTCGACCCCCTCGGCTGCCACGTCGTCTCGTTCAAGAAGCCCAACGACTACGAGATGGACCACGGGTTCCTCTGGCGCATCCAGCAGCACGCCCCCGCCCGCGGCGAGGTCTCCATCTTCAACCGCTCCCACTACGAGGACGTCCTCATCACGCGCGTGCACGGGTGGATCGACGAGGGCGAGTGCGAGCGGCGCTTTCGCCAGATCAACGAATGGGAGCGCTACCTCGCTGAGACCGGGACGACCATCCTCAAGTTCTGCCTGCACATCTCCAAGGACGAGCAGAAGAAACGCCTCGAGGAGCGGCTCGCGGACCCGGCGAAACTCTGGAAGTTCGCCGAGCAGGACGTCGTCGAGCGCAAGCTCTGGGACAAGTACCAGAAGGCCTACGGCGACGCGATCACCGCCACGAGCACCGACTGGGCCCCGTGGTACGTGGTCCCCGCGGACCGCAAGTGGGTGCGAAACCTCGCGGTCGCGGAGATGCTCGTTGAGACGCTCCAGCGCATGGACCTCAAGCTGCCGAGGGCGACGGTGGATCCGGGGAAGATTGTGATTGAGTGAGGGGCCAGGGGCCAGGGGTCAGGGGGCAGGGGTCAGGGACTAGGGACCAGGGGTTCTGGGGGTGCCACTACCGGCCGCTTTGGGCCGGTAGTGCTGGTACGTGGCGCGATCGGGGCCGTGCCGGCGAGGGCCGTGAGATGGTCGGCGCGGGCGGGGCGGTGGTTGGGGTGGCGAGTGAGTGGGGGCGCGGCGTTGATGGGGATCGCGGGGGCGGCACGCGGTGCGGGCGATGCGGGCTCAACGGGCGCGGCGGCCCGCTCGCTGACGCTCGGGGTTCGTTTCGAGCCGGCCAGGCGAAGAACGGCCATAGCGGCGATGCGGCGCTCGTTGAGCGTGGCCTTGGCGTCGCTCAGGATCGACACGAGGGTGTCGAAGGCGAGCTTCGCGGCTCGGGCGAGCTCGGCGGCGGGGATGAGGTCGGCGAGGGACGGTGCGGGAAGGGCGAGTGTGGTGCTCATGCGCGGAGTCTTGCCCGCGGCCACGAATGGGCAAATTTTCCTTGGGGTAAGTACGGATATCTGCGCACAAAGGCGTACTTAGGTGCGAGATTTTCGCACAAAGGCGTACTTAAGGAGGGCGGAGGGGCGTGCTGTGCCAGGTCGACGTCCGAGTCCGACACCGTCAAGCCGCCGAATTGTGACGTGAGAGGCGGGTGCGGGCCTTGGACTGGAGCAGGCCGAGCAGGTCGGCCGTTTCCACATACGCCTCGAGGTCCGCGCGTTCATCGGGCGTGAGCTCGCCCCGCTGGGCCCGCTCGGAGAGCGCGGCGTAGCGGTCGCGGTCGGCCGGGGGAATGGTCATGGCGAGGATGGCCTTGGCCGAATCGAGCGTCATGGCGCCGCCGGCCGAGTCGATGATCCTGTCCCAGAGGAGGAGGGAGACCATGCGGTAAGTTTACACCGGGATTTGGGGTGGAGTTGGGGGAAGGCTCGCGAACGACCGGTAACGAGGGGGTTGAAGTGTCAGCATGCGGCCGGACATGCTCAAGCCCAAAGCGGCTTGAGCATGCCACGCAACGGTGGGGGTTACTTCACGCCGTCTTTGGCCGCCATGAATTTGATGAGGTCGACGCAGCGAGCCGCGTACCCCGCCTCGTTGTCGTACCAGCTCACCACCTTGAAGAACCGCTTGTTGAGCTCAATGCCGGCCTTGGCGTCGTAGATCGAGCTGCGGTGGTCGCCGATGAAGTCGCTGGAGACGACCTCTTCGTCGGTGTAGCCGAGGAAGCCCTTCATCGAGGTTTCGCTGGCCTTCTTCATGGACGCGCTGATCTCCGCGAGGCTGGTGTCCTTGCCGGTCTTGAACGTGAGGTCGACGCAGGAGACGTCGGCGGTGGGGACGCGGAAGCTCATGCCGGTGAGCTTGCCCTTGAGGGCGGGGATGCAGAGCGTCACGGCCTTGGCGGCGCCGGTGCTGGCGGGGATGATGTTCTGGTAGGCGTTGCGCCCGCCGCGCCAGTCCTTCTTGGAGGGGCCGTCCTGCGTGGGCTGCGTCGCGGTCGCGGCGTGGACGGTGGTCATGAGGCCTTCGTCGAGGCCGAAGGCGTCGTTGATGACCTTGGCGATCGGGGCGAGGCAGTTGGTGGTGCAGCTCGCGTTGCTGACCACGGTGTGCTTGGCGGCGTCGTAGGTCTCGTGGTTCACGCCCATGCAGACGGTGGGGACCTGGGCGGGCTCGGACTTCGTCGGGGCGGAGATGATCACCCGGCGGGCCCCCGCCTGCATGTGCAGGCTTGCCTTCTCGAAGTCGGTGAAGAGGCCGGTGGACTCGAGGACGTACTGGACGCCCAGGTCCTTCCACGGGAGCTTGGCGGGGTCCTTCTCGGCCGTGGTCTTGGTCGTTCGCCCGTTGACGGTGAACGAGTTTTCCGTGGCGCTCACCTCGGCGGGCTTGCCGTTGACGGTGAACCGGCGGTGCATGGTGTCGTACTTAAGGAGGTAGGCGAGGTTGTCGGCGGGAACGAGGTCGTTGACCCCGACGATCTCGAGCGAGGAATCCTCGGCCGCGAGACGGCAGACCAGGCGACCGATGCGACCGAACCCGTTGATGCCGATGCGGATAGCCATGGGGCGATTAACTCCGGGGAAACTGGGTGCGGGGGGGGCCGAACAGTCGCATCGTAGCGGCGGGGGTGGCATGCTCAAGCAGTTCCGCGAAGTGGTGAAGTGGCGAAGTGGCAAAGTGCAGGCTCTGCCACTTCGTCACTCGGCCACTTTGCCACTTCTGCATCCGCCCAGTCGTGCTACCCCGACGTGCACCTAAGCTCCCCATGTCCCCAGAAAGGCCACGCGCATGCACGACCTCTTCGCGTTCGCTCTCGCCGACGCCGCCGACGTTCTTGATCGCCTCCGCGCCGATGCCGCCACGCTGGGCGCCTGCGACCAGCTCGCCCTCGCCCTCATCGGCGCCTTCCGCACCGGCCACAAGGTCCTGGTCTGCGGCAACGGGGGCTCGTGCTGCGACGCCGCCCACTTCGCCGAGGAGCTCACCGGGCGCTTCCGCAAGGACCGGGCGCCGCTGCCGGCCATCGCGTGCGCCGACGCGGGGCACATCACGTGCACGGCCAACGACTACGGGTATGACGAAGTCTTCGCCCGCTGGGTGACGGCGCTGGGGCGCCCGGGCGACGTGCTGCTGCTGCTGAGCACGAGCGGCAACTCGGAGAACGTGGTGCGTGCGGCGGCTGCCGGGGCCGCGGCGGGAATGACCGTCGCCGCTCTGCTCGGCAAGGACGGCGGGCGGCTCAAGGGCTCGTGCCCGATCGAGATCATCGTGCCGGGGGCGACCGCGGACCGGATCCAGGAACTGCACATGATCGTGCTGCACACGGTGGTGCAGGGGGTGGAGAAGGCGTTGTTCGGGCATTGACGAGGGAGTGAATGGTGAATGGTGAACGGTGAACGGCGGGGATTTCGTGCGAGCCGGTGGCGGAGTTTTTCACGCCGAAGGCGTGGTCGTGAGTAGCCGGGGGTGAAGCGAGGCTTTGCGAGCGCCACCCCCGGAGAGCGGCCGTCCCATTTCTGTTTTGTTGGTTGTCTTTGCACTCCGAAGGAGTGCTCGTCCGGTCGCAACGCGCGGCAGCGCACGACGACCCCTATCGGGGTCGCTCGCAGGGGCAGCAAGAATAAAGGGCGGGCCTTTCCTCACGATCAGCCCTTCGGGCTGGAAGGCACGAGGCCCACGGCCGGGGTCTGGCGAAGCGCCCGACCCCGGGCACCCGCAACAGGACCCGGCGGACAAAGCTCCGCCGGGGCACCCGCTCACCGCCTCACCGTCTCACCCCACCACCTTCGCGTCCTTGAGTTCCGGCTCCACCGTCACGCTGCCGTTGAATCGCGACAGCTTCGGCTCGACCACGACGTCGAGGCGCGTGCCGGGGCGGAGCACGTCGCGCCGTTCGCCCCAGTTCCACGCGACGGTTCGCATCATCCGGCGTGAGTCGCCGCTGCCGGAGGCGATCGTGAGCGCGAGGTGCTTGCCGTAGGTGCCCATCGTGCGGGCGGGGGCGGCGATCTTGACGCCGCGGAGAACGACCTTGACCGAGGGGTTGTCGCGGCCGAACGGGGCCAATGCCGCGACGCGACCGACCAGTTCCGTCGTCAGCTCGTCCATCGACGCTTCGGCGTCGACCACGAGGCGGGCACACAGGCGCTCGGCCGGGATCGCCTCGTTCGCCACGCGGGTGAAGGCTTCGACGAACGCCGCGAGCCTGGATTCGCGCACCACCACGCCCGCGGCCATCGCGTGCCCGCCGAACTTCTCGAGATGCTCGGCGCAGGCCCCGAGGGCCGCGTGCAGGTCGAAGCCGTCGACCGAGCGTGCCGAGCCGTGGCAGACGCGGCCCCCGTCGTCACCTTCGCTCTTGCGCTGCAAGAGGATGGTCGGACGGTGGAACCGCTCGACCAGGCGCGAGCACACGATTCCGACGACGCCGGCGTGCCATGCGTCGTCGGCGAGGACGATCGCCCGGCGATCCTGGGCCGTCATGCCGGCGCTCTCGGCCATCGCCATCGCCGACTCGAGGATGCCGCGTTCGACGCCCTGGCGCTGGGTGTTCTGCACGCTGAGGAGCTCCGCCAGCTCCACCGCGCGGCCGGCGTTCGCCGTTGTGAACAACTCGAGCGCGTCGCGGGCGTGCCCCATGCGACCCGCGGCGTTCAGACGCGGCGCCAGCTTGAACCCCACATCAAACGCGTCGACGTTCTCCCCCGCGAGGCCGCTCGCCTCGACCAGCGCCCGCAGGCCCACCAACGGCGAGTGCTTGATCCGCTCCAGGCCGAACCGGGCGATCACGCGGTTCTCGCCCGTCAGCGGCACGACGTCGGCGATCACGCCGAGCGACGCGAGGGCCAGGAGGTCGAGCAGCACGCGGCGCATCGCTTCGCCGACGCGCTCGGTGCCGGAGTGCATTGTCGCCATGCGCCACGCGAGCTTGTAGGCCACGCCTGCGCCGCAGAGCTCGCCGAACGGGTAGGCGCACGGCGCGCCGCCGGGCCCTGGAAGTCGTGGGTGGACGACGCTGAACGCCTCGGGAAACGCGGCGACGCCGTGCGTGTCGGAACTCCACTCGTGGTGATCGGTGATGATGAGGTCCACGCCGCGCTCGCGGGCGACCTTTGCCGGGCCGACGGCCGTGATCCCGCAGTCGACCGACACGATGACCTTCGCACCGGCGTCGGCGAGTTCGCCGATGGCGGTGGCGTTGATGCCGTAGCCCTCGTCGAGGCGGTGGGGGATGTAGGTGGAGACGTCGGCGCCGGGCGCGATCACGCGGCACATGTGCACGAGGATTGCGGCGGCGGAGACGCCGTCGGCGTCGTAGTCGGCGTAGACGACGACCTTCTCACCCGCCGCGAGCGCATCGAGAAGCCGGCGTGCCGCGGCGTCCATTCCCGGCAGGAGCGAGGGGTCGTGGAGCTGGGTGAGGCGTGGGTTGAGAAAGTCGGCGGCCTGTGCGGCCGAGCCGAGCCCGCGGGCCCACATCAGGCGGTCGATGAGGTCGCCACCACCGGAGCCTGCGCCTGAACCCCCACCCGTGCCGCCACCTGTCGGTTCCCCGTCCCCGCCCCCGGCTCGAAACTCCCACCTGGCGACAAATCCGTTCACGTTCAGCCAATGTAGCCGACGACGTACCCTCCGGCATGGTCAAGCTGAATCGCATCTACACGAAGACCGGCGACGACGGCACCACCGGACTGGGTGACGGCTCGCGCGTCCCCAAGACCTCCGCCCGCGTCGAGGCGTATGGCACGGTCGACGAGGCGAACGCCGCGATTGGTGTGGCGATCCTGGCCGCCGGGCCCGCCGGCATGGACCACGACATCGTCGAACTCCTCCGCTCGATCCAGCACGACATGTTCGACGTCGGGGCCGATTTGTGCGTCCCGATCAAGGCGGATGAGAAGCCGGGTGGCGGTGTGGCGGGTGGGGGAGGGAAGCTCAGGGCCACCCCGGACCAGACCGCCCGGCTCGAGCGCGCGATCGACGACTTCAACGCCCGGCTCAAGCCGCTGAGCAGCTTTGTTCTCCCCGGGGGCACGCCGCTGGCCGCGGCCCTGCATGTCGCCCGCACGGTTGTGCGGCGGGCCGAGCGGTGCACGGTTGCCCTTCAGCAGGCGGAGCCCGCGGCGACCAATGACGAGGCGGTGCGGTATCTCAACCGGCTGAGCGACCTGTTGTTTGTGCTGGCCCGGGTGGCCAATGGCGACGGGGGGACGGACATCCTGTGGGTTCCGGGGGCGAATCGGCCCAAGGTGAAGTAATTGCACGGCTCATCCGGCAGCCACCAACGCGGTAAACTGACATAGCCCGGGTGCCCGGATTCATGGTTCGTGGGGGGGTGGAGCGGGTGGTCAGTTCTCCCAGGCCACCGACGAGTTCTTCGCCGGCGGAGTCGGAATGACGTCTTCCCCGTACACCTCCGAGTTCCAGCTCGAGTTCCAGGCCGAGACCGGACGTTTGCTGCGCCGGCGCTTCTACTGGTTTGCGGGGGCGATCGCGGCGATCGCGTGCGTGCAGATCCTCATGGTGTTCGGCGACTGGCTCGGGTCGATGGCGGACTCGTTCGCCGAGGACGGCGTGGTCCCCGTGCAGGGCGCCGCCACGGTCCAGTCGGTGCAGCTCGTGCACGACCTGCTCACGCTTGTGCTCTACGCGGGGGCGCTGTGGATCGTGTGGAGCCGGCGGATCGCGCATTCGGCACTGCTGAACCTGAGCCTGTGGTGCATTGTCATCGACGGGGCGCTGGACATCGCGGCCGGTGTCTGGATCGCGCGGCCCGAACGGGCGCTGTGGGGCGTGCTGTTTGCCCATGCGTTGGCGGCGGCGTTGTTGCCGTGGACTCCGAAGCAGGCGGTGTTCCCGGCGATCCCGCTGCTGAGCCTCGCCGGCTTCACGTGGCTCGTGTGGCATCGGTTCACGCCGCCGCCGGCGTCGTGGACGTTCATCCTGCTGTCGCCGCTGATCTTCGCTCCCGGCATCGTGATCGCGTCGTCGAAATTCGCCCGGCGCATGCAGGACTTCAAGCTCCGGTACCTCCAGAGCCGGTATGGGCAGATCCGGCGTGAGCTGGTGGATGCCCGGCGCATCCACGAGGCCCTGCTGCCCCAGCCGACCACGTCCGACTCGATTCTCTTCGACTTCCGCTACGAGCCGATGCTGCAGATCGGCGGCGATTACGTTTTCGCACGGCTCACGCAGGGGCGGCTTGACGAGCCCGAGTGCTTTAACGCCGTGCTGGTGGATGTGACCGGGCACGGCATCGCCGCGGCTCTCACGGTGAACCGCCTGCACGGCGAGCTGGAGCGGATCTTCGCCGAGAACCCGGGTGTGTCGCCCGGCGACGTGCTACGGACCCTCAACAAGTACGTGCACCTGACGCTCGCGACGCACTCGGTGTATGTCACCGCTCTGTGCCTGCGCGTCGATACCGCTCGCAGCCGCATCGAGTACGCCAGCGGCGGGCACCCGCCCGCGTTCCTCCGCGGCGTCGACGGCACGGTCGATCAGCTCAACTCCACCGGCTTCGTGCTCGGCGCCTGCGCCGACGCCGACTTCGACCCCGAGCCCGAGTCACGCCACTTCGGGCCCGGCGATTCGCTCATCGCCTACACCGACGGCGCCATCGAGGCCCGGGACGAGCGCGGGCGCATGCTGGGCGTCACCGGACTGCTGCGTGTGATCGCGGGCGGGCGGCAGGTTCGGCCCGGCGGCTGGGTGGGGACGGTTCTTGAGGCCGTGGACTCGCACCGGGCCGGGCCGCCGGCGGACGACACGATTGTGATCGAGATCACGAGGCCGTTGGCGAATACGACGGTGCATATTGCGCCGGGGTCGGCGACGGCGGGGGTGCCGGTGACGGCGACGCTTCGGCAGTAGTGTTCAACGAGCTCTGGGGACGCCGGACCTGTGGCTCTGCGAAGGTCCGGGTTGAATGCGGGCGGACCTACCCGGACCTTCGCCGAGCCTCAGGTCCGGCGTCCTGGTGCATTCGTACCATGCGGCATGACCAGTTCCGACCGCAGAATCCCCGTCGCCGTACTCGGCCCCACCGGCTACACCGGCCTTGAACTTCTCGAGCTGCTCGCGGCCCATCCGGGCATGCGCACGGCGTATCTCGCCTCGGCCCGGACCCCGGCGCCGCGCATCGACGCGGAGTTCCCCCGACTCATCAACCGCCTCGGGCCTGATGTCAGCGCCGAGTGCGAGGCGATCGATCACGACGCCATCGCGGAGCGGTGCAAGCTCGCGTTTCTGTGCCTGCCACACGAGGCGGCCATGGAGCACACGCCGGCGCTGCTCGAGCGCGGGGTGAAGGTGGTCGATCTCTCGGCCGCGTATCGCATCCGCGACGTGGCGACGTACGAGAAGGCGTACGGGCACCACCACACGGACCAGAAGAACCTTGATCGGGCCGTCTATGGGCTCACCGAGCTTGCCCGCGACCAGGTCCGCGGCGCGACGCTTGTTGCCAACCCGGGCTGCTACCCGACGGCGGCGGCGCTCGCGCTGGTGCCGCTCGTCGCGATGGGGGCGATCAAGCCCGACTCGATCATCATTAACGCCAACAGCGGCGTGAGCGGGGCGGGGCGGGCCCCCAAGCCGAACCTGCACTTCCCGGAGGCGAACGAGAACTTCTCCACGTACAACATCGGGATCCACCGGCACCAGCCGGAGATCGCGCAGAGCCTGGCGAAGTGGGGGGGACGGCTCGGGGCGGCGCTCCCAAGAGAGCCGCTGTTCGTGCCGCACTTGTTGCCGGTGGAGCGCGGGATTCTTGAGACGATCTATGCGGAGCCGGTGGACGGGACTCTTGATACCGGGGCCGTGCAGGCGTGCTTGCGCGAGGCGTATGCGAACGAGGCGTTCGTGAGCGTGCGGGAGGAGGCGCCGACGCTGCGGGATGTGCAGCGGACGAACTCGGTGCACCTGAACGCGCGGGTGGTGGCGGGGCGCGTGGTGGTGGTGGCGGCGGAGGACAACCTCGTCAAGGGGGCGAGCGGGCAGGCGATACAGAATGCGAATCTGATGGTGGGGCTGGAGGAGACGGCGGGGTTGCGGTGAATGGATTTCGACGGGTGCCACTACCGACCGCTTTGGGTCGGTAGTGCTCTTCGTGCGCACCGCACTACCGGCGAAGCGCCGGTAGTGGCACCCGATCCATCAATCCTTCGTGCCCGTCACCTTGCCCGGCGTCGTGTACTTCTTGAGTTCGGCGGTGAGGTCGACGCCGTGGATGTTGGCGAGGGTGGCGAGCCAGGCCATGACGTCGACGAACTCTTCGCCGAGGTTGGCGCGTTGGGCGGGGGTGGGGGACTTGCCCGGGCCGCATTCGTGGAGGCTGGTGGCGAGCTCGCCGACCTCTTCCATGAAGAGGAGGAACGTGCCGGCGGCCCCGCGCTTGGAGTCGGTCGGGTAGTACCGGTCGAAAATCAAATCCTGGAACTGGCGGACCGTGATCGGGGCCACGGGGTCGGGGCGGGGGTCGGCGGCGGCGGCGGGCAGTTCGGGGGGCATTTGCCACGCTAGGCGGCGGCGGGGCGACGCCGAAACCCGGATTCTGGCGAACCAAATAAGTTAGGCGCTACTATACAACGTTGGTGACGCGCCGCCGTCGACGTGGGGAGCACAGGCGGGACGCCTGTGCCACCAGTTGAGCCCGGGGAGCCGAGTGAGCACGCCCAGAGTCAACCTCCGTTGGTCCCGCCGGGCAGCCGGCGCGGCGACGTTGACCTTGTGCTTTGCCGTTCTCGCCGGGTGCAATTCGTTCCGCGATCACCGGTCCGGCCTCGAGCAGGACTTCGCGCAGGGGCAGTTTGTGGCCGCGGCCGAGACGCTTGACACGCCGGCGGCCCGCGCGGAGTACGGCGACAAGAACGCCCTGCTGTGGATGCTCGACCGCGGTTCGCTCGCGGTCGCCCTCGACGACCCCAAGACCGCGCTCTCCACGCTCGAAGATGCCGAGCGGCACATGGAGAAGTACCGCGGGCCCGACGCCGGCGACGTGATCGCGCAGTGGGCCCTCAACGACACGGCGACGCGGTACATCGGCGAGCCGTACGAGGACATCTACGTCAACGTGTTCAAGCTCCTCGCCCAGCTCGAGAGCGGGAACATCGACGGCGGGGCGACGGTCGAGGCCCGGCGCTTGGCTGCGAAGGCGAACACGCTCCGCGACCGCTATCTCACGTACCGCGACGCGATCGACAAGAAGGGGGGCGTGGGATTTGACGCCGCCCGCACGCGGGGCGGGCTCGTCACGACCAACGAAGAGGGCCAGTTCATCGAGTCGCCACTGGGCACGTATCTCACCGCGGCCACCTTCATGGCGAGCCACGACACCGAGCTGCAGCGTGTGGCGTCGAAGCGGCTGCTCGACTCGATCGGGCTGCAGGGTAATCTCGTCGGGCCGGTGAATCCGGAGAACTTCCAGAACCTGGAAGACCGTCGGCCGGGCGCTGAGCCGGGACAGGGGACGCTGCTGGCGGTCGCTCTCTCGGGGCGCGGGCCGACCAAGGAGGCCAAGACCTTCGGGCCCATCCCGATCTTCGAGTGGCCGGTGTATTTCCAGCTTCCGGTGGTCAAGGGCGGCACGGCCGAGGTGTCGCGCGTTCGCGTGCGCGTCGCCGAGGCTTCTCCCCAGTCGTCGGCCCTGGTTGACGAGGCGCTGCCGGTCGAGGGCTCCGGGGTCACGCTCGACCTCGCGCTCGTCGAAGATCTGCGATCTGTGGCCGCGGAGAACCACCGGCGTCAGCTGCCGCTGATTTATGCGCGGACGCTGCTGCGTTCGAGCATCAAGGCGGGGATTTCGTTCGCCGCGACCAAGGTGATGCAGCACAACGCCAGCGGCGACACGGAGACGATCGCGACGATCGGCATGGTCGTGGCGGGCCTCGCGGTGCTCGCGCTCACCGAGCATGCGGACCTGCGGTGCTGGGTGTTCCTTCCCGCGCTCGCGCATGTGGGCATGGTCGACGTCCCTGCGGGCGATCACTTTGTGCGTACCGAATACCTGTCCTCGTCGGGCGGCGTGGTGTACACGACCGCCTGGCAGCGCGTGCACGTTCCCGAGCGGGGGATGGGCACGTCAGTCACGCAGTATTGGCGATAACCCCCACCTTCACCTCCATCACGAACAATTCCGGCGCATTGCCGGTACGAACCCCAAGGAGTTTGCGAACCATGAACCGCCCCAATCGGACCGCCGCGTTGATGATCACGACCGCCTCGATGTCGCTTGCCGCCCTCATCGGCGCCGGCTGCGGCCGCTCGCAGGAGATCACGCGTGTCCCGCCCGAGGCCGTGACCGATCTTGACTATCGCTTCAACGACAACGACGCCCGGGAGATCTACCAGGCGATGGTGAACGATGCGCTGTACCGCAAATGGATCGACAACTGGATGGCCTCCAGTGGCGGCAAGAAGCCGGTCGTCGTCGTCGGCCCGATCCGCAACGAGACGCAGGAGTACATCGACACCAAGCTCTTCACCGTCCAGTTCGAGCGCGAGGTCCTCAACTCCGACCGCGTCCGGTTCGTCGCGATGAAGGATCAGCGCGACGACATCCGCGATGAGCGGGCTCAGGGCGCGGAGTGGAACACCCCAGAGACCGTCAAGCAGATGCGGGCCGAGCTCGGCGCCGATCTCATCCTCATCGGGCGCATCAACGACGTGAAGCAGCGGTCGCTCGACGGGCGGCAGATGGTGAACGTCTACCAGGTGTCGCAGGACATGATCAACCTCGAGAGCAACGAGAAGGTGTGGATCGGGGTGCACGAGATCAAGAAGATCGTGCGGGAGAAGTGAGCGGGGGAAGGGGAAAGGTTGTCGCGGGTGCCCCGGCGGAGCTCTGTCCGCCGGGCCGGGCCCGGGTCATGCGTGTTTCCCGGCGGACAAAGCTCCGCCGGGGCACCCGACCGCCCCCGTCCGCCCCTTTTCCCGCCTTGCCTTCCACCGTCCTACCGCTAAACTTCCTCCCCTGATTCCCTCCGTACGCGGGCCAAACCCCCCCCACCCGGCCCGCGGCACAGACCCTTGAGATCGATTGACTGACGTATGCCGACGATCAACCAACTCATCCGCAAGCCCCGCCGCACGCCCACGCCGATCAACAAGGTCAAGGACCTTGAGAAGTGCCCGCAGAAGCGCGGCGTGTGCCTGATCGTCAAGACCACGACCCCCAAGAAGCCCAACTCGGCGCTTCGTAAGGTCGCCAAGGTCCGCCTGAGCAACGGCAAGGAAATCACCGCCTACATCGGTGGCGAGGGCCACAACCTCCAGGAGCACTCGATCGTGCTCGTCCGGGGCGGGCGCGTCCGCGACCTTCCCGGTGTTCGCTACCACATCGTCCGCGGCTCGCTCGACTGCCTCGGCGTCGAGAAGCGCAAGCAGGGCCGTTCCAAGTACGGCGCCAAGCGCGGCAAGAAGTAAGTCACCCGTCCTCACAAACGCCCGCGAACGTTCGCGGGCGTTTTCGTCTCACGTTCGACTGGCAAGTAATCGAGCCCCACCCCCCCAAGCCCACGGGGCTCGGTGAACAAACGGCCGAAGCGGTTCAAGATCGAACATCGCCTCGGCGGATGAGCCAAAGGAAAGTTCACATGGCCGGCAGAATCACCAAGTCCGACACGCAGCTCCGCCCCGACCCCCGCTACGGCGACATGGTCGTCTCCCGCTTCATCAACTGCATCATGCAGGAAGGCAAGAAGGCGGTTTCGCAGCGTGTCGTCTATGACGCGTTCGCGATCATCGACGAGAAGCTGAAGAAAGAGAACAACCCCGAGGCTCCCAAGGATGCGCTCGACCTTTTCCGCAAGGCCATCGAGAACGTCAAGCCGTTCGTCGAGGTGCGCTCCAAGCGCGTCGGCGGCGCCAACTACCAGGTCCCGATTCCCGTGAAGCAGAAGCGTCAGCAGTCGCTGGCGTTCCGCTGGCTGATCGACGCCGTCCGCGGGGAGAAGGGGCGGCCGATCTCGGCCCGCCTGGCCGACGAGCTGTACGCGGCGGCCCGCGGCGAGGGCAAGGCGATGACGACCCGCGATCAGACGCACCGCATGGCGGAAGCGAACCGGGCGTTTGCGCACTTCGCTCACTAACGCGATGAGATAAGAGCCGCGAGCGCGAGCGAGTGGTGAATCGACCAACTCAAAGGCCCCGCGAGTTCACTCTTGCGGGGCCTTCTTTACTCGCTCGCTCGCGCTCGCGGCTCTTGCACGCGTGCCGGCAGGATCACCACGTTCCTGCCCGCGAGCTGCAGGCGGCGCTGGATGGCGTAGGCCGTCTGGTTGTGGAGGAGGCGGCGGAGCCACGTCTCGCGCGGGAAGAACACCTGGCCGGCGAAGAAGGTGGGACGTGGGAATTCCTCCTCGAACGACCAGGCGGGAGACGTTCGCACGATTCTTCAGGGCGGCAACTGAACCCGCTCGAATCTCCCGGCGTAAACCCCCCGTTCCGCCCGGCACACCCCATCGCCGGTGTAACCGTTCGGTGACGCTCGTTCGTCTTCCCGTTCTGGTCGACCCTCCTCATGGCAGCGCTCCGCTCCGATCCGTCTTACCGGACCGGCGTCGCGCGGCCGGTCCGCCTCCCGCCCGCCCCGCCTCGCGCACACCCCATGCTCACCCTCCTCGATCTTCAAGCACGGCGTCGTTGGCGGATCCGCCTCGGCGTCATCGGCGTGTTCTGGCTCGTGCTGACAGTCGCGAGCACGCTGGTGTATCGGGCGGTCTGGAGGGGCGAGGGCGGCGGCGCTGGTAGTGGGGGGGGTGGCGAAAGCGCAGCTCTGAAGCTCGCGTGCAACGCGCTGCAGGTCCTGGGAGCGCCCGTCTGGTACGCCTTGTGGCGCCTCACGGGCCACACGTCGAGCTGGGCCCTGGCCATCTGCGGCAGCGTCGGCACGTGGACGGCGTGGGCAGCGGCGTGTGCGCTGCTGCTCGTGCTCCGCGATTACTGGCTCGCACGCCGTTCCGCGCTGGCGCCCGTCGAGCCGGCGCCGATCCACGCGTTCATGCCCACGCCTTCCGCCCGGCCCGCGTTGCCCGCGGTTCCTGATCCGCTCCGGCGGCGGTTGCTGTTTGATATTCCGGCCGTGGGGCTGATCCTTGCCGGGGCCGGGATGTGCGGCGCCGCGACGCTCGTCAATCCCTGGCGTGTGGAGGTTCGTCGTTACCGCGTGCGGGTCGTGAACATGGCGCGTGAGTTCGAGGGGTTCCGGATCGTGCAGATCTCGGACACGCACCTGGGGCCGCGCGTCCCGGAGCCTTATCTGCGCGACGTCGTGGCCCAGGCGCTTGACCTGCGGCCGGACCTGATCGTGCTGACCGGTGATTACGTGCACATGGGGGCGTCGTACTCGAGCGCGGCCGCGGGCATCTTCGCGCCGATCGTCGCGGCGGTCGACAAGCATGAGAAGGGCGGGGTGGGGGGGCTCATCGGCGTCGCCGGCGTGCTGGGGAACCACGACCACTACGCCGGGGCCAAGCACGTCACGGGCGACATGCAGGGTGTCGGCGTTCCCATGATCGACAACGACCGCCTCTTCGTCGACCTCGCGAACCGGCGGCTTGTTGCGGAGTCGCCCGCCGGGCCGTCGCTCGCGATCGCGGGCCTGGGCGATTTCCAGCATGTCTCCGCCAATCCGCAGCGGGCGTTCCGCGGCGTGCCGCCCACCACGCCGCGGATCGTCCTTGCGCACAACCCCGACTCGGCCGAGGCCCCGCAGCTCTTGAACCCCAACGGCACGGCCGCGTGCCGCGTGGACCTGATGCTCAGCGGGCATACTCACGGCGGGCAGGTTGCGCTGCCGTTTGTCGGGCCGCTGGTGACGTTCAGCCGGCACTGGAAGAAGTACGCCCACGGGCTGAACCACGGGCCGCTGGGGCCGATCATCACGTCGGCGGGGATCGGGATGAGCGTGTTCCCGGTGCGGTGGGGCGTGCCGCCGGAGCTGGTGGAGATCACGCTGACGTGTGCATGATCAGAGCCTCCCGCGCGAGCGGGAGGTTTGCGAAGATCGGGAGTCCAACACCTCCCGCGCGAGCGGGAGGTTTGCGAAGATCGAGAGTCCAGCACCTCCCGCTTGCGCGGGAGGTTTGCGAAGATCGGGAGTCCAACACCTCCCGCT